>JBBRRC010000025.1:0-37060 GCA_038225385.1 Sphingomonadales bacterium
CCGAACGGCGGCATAGCTCTCCACGGCAAACATCCCCGGCCGCTCCCAAAAGAAGCAACCTTACCAACGGCCGGATTTTACTCCGCCACGCTCAGCACACCGCCGGCGTTCCGATGGCCTGCTTTGTCACCGCCGCATCCAAGGGTGTGACCCTCGCCGTTCTGGTGCGCCCAGGCTGCGCCGATGCGCATCCAGAACGCTTTCCCGCCTTTGGCTTCGCGGACGTGCCAGGCGATCAGCGCCGGCGCTCGGGAGTCGGTTTTCTTGGTCTTGTTGAACTCCTTCGCTACGCCAAGGAGAAACCCGCCACGGTCGACCCGCGCTTCGTGGCACTGCTCGCCAGAAAACCAGCGCGCGTCGCCTCGGTCGCCATCGCCAATAAGATGGCGCGGATCGCATGGGCGGTCATGGCGCGCGGCGGCGTCTTCGAGCGCGGCCATGCGCCGATGTTGGCGGCCGCATAGATCAAGAGCTTAGCTGAGGAGATCAGCTTCACGAGGTTGTGAGAGCGAAGCGATGTGATGGCAAAACCGGTCGGACCGGGAGCAAGGACAATCCAACGACAGTCTCAGGCGTCATAGCCTGCAAAGCCGTTCGGAACCTCGCTCGCGGACCCCATCAGGGCCAGCAGTCTACACCGACTGCATCAACAGGCCGGACAGACGACTGCACCCGACCAACGGCCAAAACGTCACTTAATGCTTGCAACACGGGAGCCATCCACAGAGGACTGTCCGGATCGTCCAAATTGTAGCCCTTCAACGAGGCGCATTCGATACCTGCTTTTGGGGACTCAACGATCGAGCCCGAGTGACCGAGTTCGGGCTCAAGGCTGTTGCTCCGCCATAAGCGCTATTGCCGCAACTGTCAGGATCATGGCGCGCGCCAGCCCCGACGAAACGTGCTGGGCAGCTTCGCGTAGCGCCCTTGCATCGCGCCCCGGCGCGACGGCGACATGGCAGACATCCTCCATCTCCATCCCAGCGCGACAAAGCAGCTGCTCGACCAGATCGATTGCATCGTCGTCCATGCCTGCCTCCATACGGAGGCACACACCGCCATTTGCCGCGTCAGTCCAGACGGAGCTTTTTATCCCGCACATTCCATTCGACTTGCGTGCCGAACGGAGCATTGGTGCTCTTGAGAGTCGCAGCCGGGATAGCGGCTGCCGCCCTGGCCAGCGCGACTGGCGGGGCTCTGGGCGGTGGGAGCGGTGCGGGACCGCTCACCTGATCAAGGACCACCAACATGAATAAGGCTTCCGATACCCAGCTCGTGCAGCTCTCGACCGCTGTACGAAACCTTGGGGGCAGTTCGCTGCCCCGAGCCGAAGCGCCGGTTGAGAAGAAACCGACCAAGATCGCGCTGCTCGTATCACTGCTCCAGCGCAAAGAGGGCGCAACGCTCGATGAACTCGTGTCAGCAACCGGGTGGCTGCCGCACACGACACGGGCTGCACTGACAGGGCTTCGTAAAAGGGGCCGTGAGATCGCACGAGGTAAGCGCGGCGACATCACCTACTATAGCATCCCGGTGACTGCGTGACCGGCCTGCGCAAGAAAGGACGTGCGATCGTGCGAACCAAAATGGGCAGCGAGGCGCGTTACCTGATCGCGGCTGCCACGAAATGACGCGGCTCGAGAAGGATCTCGCTGCGCTGGCAACTACGTCCCCGCCCGAGCTTCGCGAGAGGTGGGCAGCGATGGGAACCAATAGCGCCCCGGCCGTCCCCACTGCACTACTCCGCCGCTTGCTCGCCCAGCGATTGCAGGAAAGGCGACACGGTAGACTGCCATCGCTTGTCGCGCGCGAACTGAATCGCGTTGCGGCGATGGCACGGAAGGAGGCACTCGAGCAGACGTGCCGGGCGGTGGCGCTCACTGCAGGCACGCGCCTGATCCGCGAGTGGAACGGCCAGACAATCGCGGTCGAGGTAACCGACGCCGGGTTTGTCTGGAAAGATCGCAGCTATCGCTCGCTCAGTGAGATCGCGCGCGAGGTAACTGGTGCCCACTGGTCGGGTCCACGCTTCTTCGGGCTCAACCGCCGTGGCTGAAAAGATCCTGCGCTGCGCGGTCTATACCCGCAAATCGACCGAGGACGGGCTGGAGCAGGAGTTCAATAGCCTCGATGCGCAATATGAGGCCTGCGCTGCCTATGCGCTAAGCCAGCGACACGAAGGTTGGGTCGTGGTGCCCGAGCGCTATGATGATGGCGGGTTCTCCGGCGGTACGATGCACCGTCCAGGCATGACGCGGTTGCTGAACGACATTGCAGCCGGCAAGGTCGACATCATCCTGGTCTACAAGATCGATCGGCTTACCCGCAGCCTCGCTGACTTTGCCAAGATCGTCGACGTGCTCGACAAAGCCGGCGCCAGCTTCGTCTCAATCACCCAGTCGTTCAACACGACCACCAGCATGGGACGGCTGACGCTGAACATGCTTTTGAGCTTTGCGCAGTTCGAACGCGAGGTGACCGGCGAGCGGATCCGCGACAAGATCGCCGCCTCCAAACGCAAGGGACTATGGATGGGCGGGCCCGTTCCGCTCGGCTATGACGTCATGGTGCGCAAGCTAGTGATCAACCAGGTCGAGGCTGACCTCGTCCGGCACATCTACCAACGCTATCTGGAGCTCGCCTCGGTCAGCGTACTGGCCGATGCGCTTAATCAGGCGGGACATCGCACCAAGGTCCAGTGGCGGACCAGTGGCCCGCACCGAGGTGGGAGCACCTTCCAGCGCGGTACGCTGTACCATTTGCTGTCTAACCGGATCTACCTCGGTCAGATGGTTCACAAGGGTGAGCACTTCGCCGGTGAGCATGCCGCCATCATCGACGCGGACTTGTGGACTGCGGTGCAGGCAAAACTGCAGGCCAATGCCTCGGGGACATCGCGGCGACTGCGCAGTCAGCAGCCAAGTCTGCTGGTCGGCCTGGTGTTCGACGGTGAGGGCAGGGCAATGAGCCCGAGTCATGCCACCAAGCCGGGCAAGCGCTACCGCTACTACGTGACTCGAAGCGATCAGCTTGATGAGTCCCCAGCATGGCGTGTCTCGGCGCATGACCTCGAGCGATTGGTCTGCGACCGCCTTTCCGAACTGCTCACCGACCGTCAGTCGCTTTGTGAACTGGCCGGTGATGCTGCCGCTGACGTCGTCCAGCAGCTGCTGGCCAAGGCTGACCTCGTCGCCGCCACGCTGTGCAATGGGCCTGCGGCAGACAGAGCGACTCTGCTTGCCGACATCATCACGCGCATCGATCTCCGAGAGGAGGCCATCGATCTCACGATCGAGCCCGCTTGTATCCCGCGAGTCCTCGGGATGGACGCCCGTCTCGAAATAACAAAGCCACTGCTGCTTCTGACGCTTGCCGCAACGCGCGTACGGCGCGGGCATCAGATCCGCCTGGTGATCCCGGGTCCTCAGCCCATCACTATCCACCGCGCGGGGCGCGACGAAAGGCTTGTCGCCTTGCTGGCCGAAGCGCATCAGGCCCAGCAATTACTCCTCGCCGCTCCGGATCGATCGATCGCTGCCATCGCTGCAGAGCAGGGTCGGTGTCGCACGCGGCTTGGCAGGCTTGCCGCCTTGTCCTGCCTCGCGCCAGATATCACCACCGCCATTGTCGAAGGGCGGCAGCCGCCCACGCTAACCGCGCGGACCTTGCGGGATATCGATCTCCCGCTCGCCTGGCCCGCCCAGCGCGCATTGCTCGGGGTCGGCTGAGCGCACTCCTCTCCGCACTTCAACTGCAGTCAGGATTTGGGCGCCAGAGACGCGCGCCATTGAGGAGGCTGACATTGCTCTCCGTCCGCGAGTCTCTGACTGCACACGCGATTGCGGCGCGGGTAAAATCCCGCGGAACTGCGCCAGTTTTGGCGGCCAGTCACCTAGGGGCCCCCATGAGGGGGAAGCATACCGGACTGAGTGGTGCGGTCGAGAAGACTCGAACTTCCACGGCCTTTCGGCCACAACGACCTCAACGTTGCGCGTCTACCAGTTCCGCCACGACCGCACAGTCAAGCAACCGCCGGACAGGCCGACAGGGGTAGGAGCGCGCCACTAGCAAAGCGCCCGCCCTCCTGCAATGGTCGTGACGTGCAGACGACATTGGCTATTTCGCGCCGATGAAGACGAACTTCAGTTTCACGCCACTCTTCGGCGGATTGATGGTCGCGGATTCGAAGGCAACCGAGCCACGTGCAGCAAGTGTCGCGGCGGGCCTCGGAATGGTCCAGCTGTAGACGACGCGCTGCTGGGCGTCCCGGACCTCGACGAGAATGTCGGGTACGGGCCGGGCGATATCGGTCGGATTGACGATGCGTCCAGAAACGGGAAGCAGCACCGTCCCGTTCGCCTGGGTCCGCGGTTCGAGCATTTGCGGTACGATGAGCAGCGGTACATCAAACTCGCCGGTCTTGATGCCGATGACAGCAAGAACACGGGCGGGGCCGTACCAGGCAAGAGCTCCACCAGTTGCGGACACCAGCAGGGCGATCCCGACGGCGATCGCGGTCCACATTCGCGCAGGATTGCGACGCGGGCGAAAGGGCGGCTCGTGAGCGAAGGGATCGATATCATCGTCGGCCGCCGCCCCGCCTTCTGGCGTCGTTGAGACGAAATCCTCGGGGATCACCTTTTTAAGCGGGGGGTCCGGCATCGCTGCCGAAGGCAGCGGAAGCTGGGCCGCGTCGGGCAAAGTTGCCAGGGGCGGTTCGCTGGGGTCGATCGGCGCGGCGTCCTGGAACCAGCTGTGTCGGCAGGCTGCGCACCGTACTTGACGTCCTGTTGCCCCGACAGCGCTGTCGGGCACGACGTACCGCGTGCGGCAGGCGGGGCAGGAGAGGATCACCGGGGAACGCACGTCATAATAGGATGCGACTAAGCACCGTTGGCATCACGCTGGCAAGGCTCGTGTTTATGCGGCCTGCGTCGCGACGCTTTACGTGTGCACCCCTGACATGCGAATGCACCAAGGAGAAGAGCGGGAACTTCACAGCCGAATGGCAAATATTGTTCAGTTCGAAAATGTCGGCCTGCGCTACGGCGCGGGGACCGAAACCCTGTCCGACATAAGTTTCACGCTTGCCAGTGGCAGCTTCTATTTCCTCACCGGGCCGTCCGGTGCCGGCAAGACCTCGCTTCTGCGGCTGCTTTATCTCGCCCAGCGGCCGAGCCGCGGCTCGGTTCGCCTGTTCGGCGAAGACCTCGTGACCCTGCCACGGCGTCGCCTCCCGGCTTTGCGGCGTCGGATTGGCGTTGTCTTTCAGGATTTCCGGCTCGTGCCGCATTTGTCCGCCTTCGACAATGTCGCGCTTCCGCTGCGTCTTGCCGGGACCAGCGAGCGCGAGATTGCCGCTCCCGTCGAGGAAATGCTGGCGTGGGTCGGGCTGACCGACCGGGCAAGTGCCCGTCCGGCAACGCTTTCTGGTGGTGAACAGCAACGTGTCGCGATCGCGCGAGCGGTTATCGGCCGTCCCGACATGCTCGTCGCGGACGAGCCGACCGGTAACGTCGATCCGGAGATGGCTCTCCGCCTGCTTCACTTGTTTGACGGTCTCAACCGTCTTGGCACCACAATCGTCGTCGCCACCCATGATCTCCATCTGATCGGCCGGATCGGTTCCGCCCGGATGATGCGGCTGGACAAAGGCCGCGTCCTCGACCCTACCGGCGATCTCCGTCATCCCCCGATTTCAGCCGAGACATACGGATGAACCCCGATGCCGAGGTTCCGGCGCGCCGGATCTTGCCAGAAGGGCGGTTCGCAGGACCCATGCCGTGGGTGATCGCGATCATGATCCTGTTATCGGTGCTATCCGCCGCTACCGGACTTGCCATAGCGGAGGCAGCCCGTTCGATGCAGGGCGCGCTCGCCGATCGGGTCACGATCCAGATCGTCGAGGCAAATCCTGATTTGCGTACACGCCAGCGTATCGCTCTGGTTGCCGAACTGAAGCGGACCCCCAATGTCCGCGACGTGACCGTCGTCAGCGACGAGGCGGTGCGTGACCTCTTGGCGCCTTGGCTTGGCGCCGACGATATCGATGCTGACTTGCCGATGCCGACCCTGATCGATTCCACTCTTGCCGTTTCCTCCCCAACCGCGCTGTCCGAGCTCAGGGCGCGCCTGGTCCGGCTTGCGCCCAGCGTCAGGGTGGACCGTCATGCCGATTGGCTGGGGCCGCTCGCCGGCTTGCTCATGACGCTGACCTGGCTTTCGCTCGGCCTTGTTCTCCTGACCGGAGGAGCGACGGCCGCAGTGGTTGTCCTGGGCTCCCGGGCGGCACTCGATCAGCACCGGTCGACGATCGATGTCATGCACCTGATCGGTGCGACCGATCGTCAGATTTCGAAACTGTTCGAACAACGCGTCGCCCAGGATGCGGTGTCGGGTGCAGCCCTCGGCTTTGTGGTTGCTCTGGGGGTTTTGATCATCGTCAGTTGGCGGGTTTCCGCTGTCGGCGCGCCGCTGGTTGCGGGTGCGGCGCTTGGGCTCAGCGACTGGCTGCTGATCTTTCTTATCCCGGTCGCTGGCATTGCGCTCGCCATCTTGTCTGCCCGACTGACGGTCCTCCGGTCGCTGGCGCATATTTTGTGATCCGTTTCATTATCCGGCTGCTGGCATGCATCGTCCTCGCGTGGATGCTGGGTTTTTCCCTTTTCGTCGTTACCCTGCCCGGACCGGCCGACGAGACGATCACCGACGCGATCGTCGTGCCGACGGGCGGCATCGGGCGGATCGCCAGGGGAGCCGATCTGCTGGCTCGCCACCGGGCGAAACGTATGTTTATCAGCGGCGTCGATCCCAAGGCGAAGGGGCATGAAATCGCTCTGACCAACCGGCTCGATCCTGGCCTGTTCAGATGTTGCGTTGATCTTGGCCACGAGGCGAGCAACACGCGTTCGAATGCCGAGGAGACACTCGCTTGGCTCCGCGCGCATCATGCGAGGTCGATCCGTCTGGTGACGACAGACTGGCACATGCCGCGCGCCCGCTTCGAACTCGACCGTCTCGTGGGACCTGATATCGTGATTGTCGATGATGCTGTCGACAGTCACGCCGATTTTTCAGTGTTGATGCGCGAGTACAATAAATATCTGTTGCGGCGGCTGGCCGTTCTGGGGGGCTGGTGAACTTCGCTCGCTCGGTGGCATATACCGTCATATTTTATCTTGGCAGCGTGCCGATCGTGATTGCCGCCGCCGCCGCCGTGCTCCTTGGAGAACGGGCGCTCTTCGCCGTGCCGAGGTTCTGGTCGCGTTTTCATTATTGGTGCGTGCGCTGGCTGCTCGGTATTCGCGTGGTCATCGAGGGCGAGTTGCCGCAAAGCGGCGCGATCGTGGCATTCAAGCATGAGGCCATGCTCGAGACAGTCGAAGTGTTGCGACTGTTCGACCGGCCCGCCGTGGTCTTCAAGGCGGAACTTCTCAACATCCCGCTGTGGGGAACCGCCGCGCTGGCGCACGGCGTGATCCCGGTAGCGCGTGAGACGGGCGCGACAGCACTGCGGCGTTTGCTTCAGGCGAGCCGTGCAGCGGTGAAAGCAGGCAGACCGATAATCATATTTCCTGAAGGGACGCGCGTGCCCCATGGTCAGTCGCCGGCTTTACGCCCCGGGATCGCCGGACTTTACAAGTCGCTCGCCATCCCGATCGTGCCGGTCGCGATAAACAGTGGCCGCCTGTGGAAGCGCCGCAAGTTCGTCAAGCAGCCAGGTATTGTCCGATTCCTGGTTGGCGAGCCGATCCCGCCGGGTTTGTCACGTGAGGAAGTCGAGGAACGGGTGCATCACAGCATTAACGCCCTGAACCGTCAGTGATCGCTGCGCCCAAAATCAGGGCGCGCATCATCCTGACCCTGCTCGATGATCGACCGCCGCACTGCTCGCGTCCGGGTGAACAGGTCGAATAAAGCGTCGCCATCGTCCCAGCGGATCGCACGCTGCAGAACCGAAAGGTCCTCACTGAACCGTTGCAGCATTTCGAGCACGGCCTCCTTGTTGGCCAGGAAGACGTCCCGCCACATTGTCGGGTCCGATGCGGCGATGCGGGTGAAATCGCGAAAGCCGCCAGCGGAATATTTGATGACTTCGGATTGAGTGACTGCCTCCAGGTCGGACGCTGTGCCGACGATGGTGTAGGCAATAAGGTGCGGCAGATGACTGGTGATGGCGAGAACGAGATCATGGTGCGCAGGGCTCATCGTCTCAACGTTCGAGCCCAGCCGCCGCCAGAATTCGCTTACCCGCTCGACGGCAGCCATCGAGGTGTCCGGGCCGGGCGTCAGAATGCACCAGCGCTGGTGAAAGAGGGAGGCAAAGCCCGCCTCGGGTCCGCTGCGCTCGGTTCCGGCGACGGGGTGCGCCGGCACGATCGGGTTTGCCGGTAAGGCAGCCGCTAATGCCAGTGCCACGCCCGCTTTTGACGACCCGACATCACTCACCACGGCGTCCGAGGGCAAATCTCCGGCAATTTCAGTCGCGACACTGCCGATTGCGCCGACCGGGACACACAGGATGACAAGGTCGGCGTCGGTTACCGCAGCCGCAGCCGAATCGGTAACGTCGTCACATAAGTGCATCGTGAGCACGGTCGCACGGACACTTGCATCAGCGTCGTAACCGATGACCCGCACCGACGGCATCGTGTCGCGAATCGCGCGTGCGATCGACGATCCGATAAGGCCGAGCCCGATGATGGTGACACGTTCGAACGGGAGCATGCCAAGCGCCTAGCCGCCTGATGCTGGCGCTGACAAGCTTGCCAGCCTTGCACTCGCGCGCCGCGCACCTTAGCCGCTCCGCTAATGCCCGACGAACGCTTCGGCCTCAATCGCTCCGTGACGCTTGCCGGCCCCCTCGCGCTCGATGGCTGGGGCAGCCTTGCGCCTGTGGAAATCGGCTATGAAACCTATGGAGCGTTGGCGCCCGCGCGAGACAATGCCGTGCTTGTTTGCCATGCCCTGACGGGCGACCAGCATGCCGCTTCGTCGCATCCCATCACTGGCAAGCCAGGCTGGTGGCAGCGGATGATCGGTCCGGGCAAGCCGATCGATACCGACCGGTTCTTTGTCGTCTGCGCCAATGTCATTGGCAGCTGCATGGGCTCGTCGGGTCCCGGCAGTCTCGCGGGGGATGGCAAGCCGTTTGCGATGCGGTTTCCCGTGTTGACCATTCGCGACATGGTGCGCGCCCAAGCGATGTTGCTCGATCATCTCGGCGTGGACAGCCTATATGCCGTGGTGGGTGGCTCGATGGGGGGAATGCAGGCGCTCAGTTGGGCCGCGACGTTTCCCGATCGGGTTCAGGCTGCGCTCGTCATCGCGGCAACCGCTCGCCATTCGGCGCAAAATATCGCGTTTCACGAAGTGGGCCGGCAAGCGATCATGGCTGATCCGAGCTGGCGCGGCGGCGACTATTACGGCGATGGTGTGACACCTGCGGCCGGCCTGGCGGTTGCGCGGATGGCGGCACACATCACCTATCTTTCCGAAAGCGGCCTGACCGAGAAATTCGGACGCCGCCTGCAGGCGAGGGAGGCGAAATCGTTCGGCTTTGACGCCGACTTCCAGGTCGAAAGCTATCTTCGCCATCAGGGGTTAAGTTTCACCGACCGGTTCGACGCGAACTCCTACCTCTATATCACGCGCGCGATGGATTATTTCGACCTGGCCGAGGAACACGGCGGAATGCTTGCCCATGCGTTCAAGGGCGCGCGGACGCGTTTCTGTCTTGTCAGTTTCGACACCGACTGGTTGTACCCCACGGCTGAATCGCGCAGCGTGATCCATGCGCTCAATGCAGCCGGCGCTCCGGCGAGTTTCGTCGAGCTTTCCGCGCCATATGGGCATGACAGCTTCCTCCTCGACGTGCCGGCGCTCGACAGGGTCGTCTCCGGCTTTCTGTGTGCCGCCTGCTGATGGCGCTTCGAGCCGATCTTGCGATCATCGCAGACAATGTACTCGCGGGAACACGCGTTCTTGACGTCGGCTGCGGCGACGGAGCGTTGATGGCAGAATTGCGCGCCGCAAAACGAGTCGACGCGCGCGGGATCGAAATTGACAGCAGCGACGTGACTGCTGCGCTGGCGCGCGGATTGTCCGTCGTGCAGGGGGACGCCGATACCGACCTGGCCGATTATCCCGAAGCGAGCTTCGACTACGCAATCCTTAGCCAGACACTGCAGACCACGCGGCGGCCCGACCACGTTCTCGAACAATTGCTCCGTGTCGGCAGACGCGCCTTCGTATCCTTCCCCAATTTCGCGCACTGGCGGGTGCGCTCGTCGCTGCTGATCGGGGGGCGGATGCCGGTGACCCGCACGCTGCCCCTGGCGTGGTATGAAACACCCAACATCCATCATCTGACGATCGATGATTTTCGCGGTTTTCTAAAAGAGCGATCGATCCGGACGGAGGGTGCATGGTTTCTTTCGGGCGACACTCAGGTGCGGGCGGCTGCGGCGAATATCCGCGCCGAACATGCCGTATTCCTGCTCAGCCGGTCGGCGTGACGCTCATCCGAAACGCCCGTGATTCATCAGGCGCAATCTCAAAAACACCGGGCTTATCGCGAAAATCGCCCCGGTAGCCCGCGGGATCGGCCATGCCAGCCCAAGGCTCGATGCAAATGAACGGCGCCCCCGGGCGGGTCCAGATACCGAGCCATTCGGTGTCGGGAAAAGCGATGTCCAGCGCCCGGTGTCGGCGGGCACCGTAGGTCAAGCGACGACTGTTCAACGACTTCCAGACTAGCGCGTCATCGGAGAAGAGGCCGTCGCGAAGGAGGAGTTCGCGGCCGGAAACCGGCGTCCGGCGACTGTCCGCGCCGATCAGACCGTCCGCTGTGATCGCGCACAAATCGGCCGGTTCATCGACGTCGAAGAGGACTGCGTGATCGGCGCGTTGACCGCCCTCCGGCAACGGCCAGGCGAATGCCGGGTGGAAGCCGAAGCTGGCCGGGAGCGCTCCAGCGCCGGGGTTAGCGATGGTAACGGTCATGATCAACGTCGCACCGGAGACGACAAAAGCGGCGTCAAGTCTGAAGGCGAACGGATAAACGGCACGGCTCGCGTCACTGTCACATAGCCGGAACGTGGCCTGATCCGGTCCGACGTCAATGAGGGTGAACAACGATGTCCGGGCGAAACCATGTTTGGGCAAGGAATACTCTCGATCACCCAGGCGGTAGCAGTCCGCATTCAACCGCCCCACGATGGGAAAGAGCAGTGGCGCCCGTCCGGACCAGAATGCCGGATCGCCCGACCACATCAGTTCCCGACCTTGTGAATCGCGCAGACTTTGCAACTCCGCGCCCAGCGGGCTGATCTCCACCGACAGCGCCGTGGACCCGATCCCGACCCGATCAGGCACGCAAAACCGCACCCACCTTGGCTGCTGCAGCGATGATTTTGGCTGAAAGAGCAGCAAGATCCTCCTCGGAGAAGCTTTTGGCCACCGGCTGCAGCGTAACCTCGATCGCAATCGATTTCTGGCCCTCGCCAATGCCTGTGCCACTGAAAACGTCGAACAAGACCGCGTCGGTGACCAGGGCCTTGTCCGCACCGCGTACGGCTCGCACCAGCGTATCGCCCGAAAGGGCGGTGGGGACCAGAAACGCGAAATCGCGTCGCACCGGTTGCAGCGGAGAGGGCGCAAACGCAGGACGAGCCAAGTCGGTCAGGCGCCTGGTTGGTACCGCGTCCAGATAAACCTCGGCCGCCACCACCGCGCCGCCCAGATCGAACGCTTTCGCCGTCGTCGGGTGCAGAGCCCCGAAACTCGCCAGCACAGTCTTGGGTCCGAGGCGCAGCGTTGCCGATTGGCCAGGATGAAAATGCCGGCCAGCCTCGCCGAAAACCTGAATGTTTTCCATGGGTGCGCCCGCCGCCTCAAGCAGGGCGAGCGCCTCGGCCTTTGCATCGAACGCGTCAAAATCACGCGCCTTGCCATTTGCCCAGCCTCGCGGTGTTCGTTCTCCCGCCAGAACGACACCCACCGTCAGGCGTTCGGCACCCGCCAGATAGCGTCGCCCGATCTCGAACAGGCGGGCACCGTCGGTCCCGCGATCGATGTTGCGCCGCGCCGCCGACAGCAATCCGGGCAGTAACGAGGGACGCATGACTTTCAATTCTTCCGAAATCGGATTGGCCAGCACCCAGCTGCTTCCGTCAAAGCATTCGGCCTCCGCGTGGCTGACGAAGCTCCAGGTGATCGCCTCGTGGAGCCCGCGTGCTGCGGCGGTTCTCCGAACCTTGCGCTCGATTTTCTGCGCGGGCGTTGCCGTCGGCCGGGCGATGCCAGCGGTGCGTGGCAGCGGTGTCGAGACGATCGTGTCCAGTCCGACAATCCGGACGATTTCCTCGACTAAATCGGCAGGGCCGTCGACGTCGCGTCGCCAGGTCGGGACGGTTACGTTCACCAGCCCATCTTCGTCTCGGCCATTCCCCTCCCACGACAAAGTGAAACCCAATTGCCGCAAGACTGCGTGTTGAACCGACGCCGGAACGTCGATCCCGCCGAGCCTTGCGCACAGCGCTGGATCATAGATCACTGACTTCGAGGCAGTCGGCGGAGTACCGATGCGGACGACGTTCGATGGCACCCCTCCGCAAAGTTCGACGATCATCGACGTCAGGATCGCGACCGCGTCGTCGAGGAAGGCGGGATCTACACCGCGTTCGAACCGGCTACGGGCATCGGACGTCAGCGCCAGGGCCTGACCGGTCTTAGCAATGCGCTCGGGCGTGAAATAGGCCACTTCGAGCAGGATGTCGGTCGTACCGGCGGCAACGCCGGAGTGCTCGCCGCCCATGATCCCGCCGATGTCGTGAACGCCGTGCGCATCGGCGATAACCGTCATCTCGGGCGTCAGCGTATAGTCTTTGCCGTTGAGGGCGGTGACCTTTTCGCCTTCGGCGGCGCGGCGGGCGACGACCGGGGCAGCCAGCTGCGCCAGATCATAGGCATGGCTCGGTCGCCCGAGGTCGAGCATCACATAATTGGTGATATCGACCAACGCGGAAATTGGTCGCTGACCTACCGCTTTCAGCCGTTTTGCCATCCAGTCGGGCGCGGCCCCGTTGCGGACGCCGCTGATCGTGCGGCCGTAAAAGGCAGGGCAGCCTTCGCGATCGTCGATCCGGATGTCGATTGCCGCAGGGCCGCTGCCCGCGACATCGGGCGCGTTGAGCGGCTTCAGTGTTCCCAGACCTGCCGCTGCGAGGTCACGCGCGATGCCGCGCACGCCCATGCAATCCTGCCGATTCGGGGTAACGCTGATATCGAACACGGCGTCATCGATGCCCGCCCAGTCAATGTAGCGTGCACCGACGGGTGCGTCGGCGGGGAGCTCGATAATCCCGTCATGTTCGTCACCCAGTTCAAGCTCGCGCACCGAACACATCATGCCGTTCGATTCGATGCCGCGGATCGACGCCACCTTCAGGATCATGCCGTTCGCCGGCACCGTAGCCCCCGGCGCCCCGAACACCCCGACTAGCCCCGCGCGCGCATTGGGCGCGCCGCAGACGACCTGCAACGGCCCATCGCCGGCATCGACCGACAATATCTGCAACTTGTCCGCTTGTGGATGACGCGAGGCGCTCAGGACACGTGCGATGCAGAATGCCGACAGCTTCTCGGCCGGATTTTCAACAGCATCGACCTCAAGCCCGATCGCATTCAGCCGGTCGGCGATTTGCCCCGCGGTCGCCGTCGTTTCGAGGTGATCCTTGAGCCAGCTCAAAGTAAACTTCATGCGCCGACGCCCCCGCTCAGCGTGGGCACGTCGAATGCGCCGAAGCCGTAATGCCGCAACCAGCGGACGTCGCCGTCAAAGAACGCCCGCAAATCATCCATCCCGTATTTGAGCATGGCGAGCCGGTCGACGCCGGTGCCAAAGGCGAAGCCTGAATATTCGCCCGGATCGATGCCGCAATTCTCCAGCACACGGCGGTGGACCATGCCGCTGCCGAGCACTTCCATCCAGCCGTCGTTGCCGCCGATAACACGTTTGCCGCCGACCATGGTGTAGCCGACATCGACCTCGACCGAGGGTTCGGTAAACGGAAAATAGCTCGGACGAAGGCGTAGCACCACATCGTCGCGCTCGAAAAACGCCCTAAGGAACGTCTCGAGCGTCCATTTAAGATGGCCGAGATGAATGCCCTTGTCGATCACCAGTCCCTCGATCTGGTGGAACATCGGCGTGTGCGTCGCGTCGGAATCGGACCGGTAGACGCGACCAGGCGCGATGATACGGATGGGAGGCTTTTGCGTCGTCATCGTGCGGACCTGCACGGGTGAGGTATGCGTGCGCAGCAACTTTGCCTGACCGCCTTCATCCGGCGTGAAGTAGAAAGTGTCGTGCATCGCGCGCGCCGGGTGTGTCTCCGGAATGTTGAGCGCTGTGAAATTGTGCCAGTCGTCCTCGATTTCGGGCCCGTCGGCGACGGCAAAGCCAAGATCGGCAAAGATTTCCGCGAGTTCGTCCAGCACCTGGCTGACTGGATGCACTGAACCGCGGGGGCGATGCGGCGCGGGTAAGCTCACGTCGACGCTTTCGGTCGCGAGGCGGGCATCGAGAGCCGTGGCTTCGAGCAAGGCCTTTTGCGCGGCGATCGCGGTCGATGCGGCTTCACGCAGGCCGTTGATGCGCGGCCCCTCGACCTGTCGTTGCGCCGGGGTCATCGACCCCAGCGTCTTCAGCAGCGAGGTGATCGCCCCATTTTTGCCAAGCAGTCCGACACGAAGGTTCTCCAGCACGTCGAGGCTTCCGGCCGACTGAATCTGTGTCCTGATCTCGTTCTCGTTCATCGAGAGTGCCCCATAAGCGAAAGGGCGTGAGCGGCAACCCGCTCACGCCCTTTCGCGCAACCGTTACGAAGGATGCTTATACCGCTTGCGGCAGTGCAGCCTTCGCCTGCGCGATGATGGTGCTAAAGGTGGCGCCTTCATGCATCGCAATGTCGGCGAGGACCTTGCGGTCAAGTTCGACGTCCGCGAGCTTGAGCCCGTGCATGAACTGGCCGTAGGTAAGCCCCTCCAGACGGACCGCTGCGTTGATGCGCTGGATCCAGAGGGCGCGGAAGTTGCGCTTTTTCGCCTTGCGGTCGCGGTAAGCATATTGTCCGGCCTTCTCGACCGCCTGCCTCGCGACACGGATCGTATTTTTGCGACGGCCGTAAAACCCCTTCGCCTGATCCAGAATCTTCTTGTGTTTTGCGTGCGTGGTTACGCCGCGCTTGACGCGTGCCATCTACCGGGCCTCCCTATTTGAGACCATAGGGCGCCCAAGCCTTGACCGTCGCCGTATCGGCGTCGGACAACAGCTTGGTGCCGCGGTTCTGGCGGATGTACTTGGCATTATGGCTCATCAGACGGTGACGCTTGCCCGCGACACCGTGCTTCAGCTTGCCCGTCGCGGTGAGTGTGAAGCGCTTCTTCACCCCGCTCTTGGTCTTCAGTTTGGGCATTTTCGTCCTTTCATGTCAGACGTCCCTGCATCGCCATGGCAGCCCTTTCAGCCAGGCGATCGTGAGCGGGTCGTTCTTGAAGCGCGGGCCAGTAACGGAAAGTCCCCTCCCGCGCAAGGAGATTGGCCGATCATCGTTCTGACCGTCAGGCGCTCAACCCCTCAAGGACATCTTCGAGACGCGCTGCATCGCCCAGGGCAATGACATCGCCCTGACTGTCGGCATTCAGAGGTTCGCCCGTCCAGTCGCACATCAGGCCGCCGGCTCCCTCGACAATCGGTACCAGCGCCGCAAAATCATGGAGCTTTAGGGATGCTTCGACGACGAGGTCGATGTGACCCGACGCCAGCAGGCCGTAAGTATAACAATCGCCGCCGTAAACGATGCGCCGCCGGGCCACACGTTCGGCCAGCTTCAGAAATCTCGCGCCCTCCCCCTCGTCAAAGGCATGGGGACTCGTGGTGCCGAGGACGGCCTCGCTCAGCAAGGGGCACCGTCTCGTCTTGGCCGGCCTGCCGCCAAACATCGTCGGTCTTCCGGTTGCACCAACCCAGCGCTCACCCGAAATCGGCTGGTCGATGATGCCAAGGACCGGCCAGCCTTCCTCCACAAGCGCGATCAGCGTGCCGAAAATCGGGCGGCCTGCAATGAAGCTGGTTGTGCCATCGATGGGGTCGAGCACCCATATACGACCCGTCTGACCGGGCTTTTCGCCATATTCTTCGCCGATAATTCCGTCGCGCGGATATTCGGCTTCGATCAGGCGCCGCATCGCCGCCTCGGCCGCACGATCGGCGGCGGTCACCGGTGAGGCATCGGCCTTGTTTTCGACATCGAGCAGCGAACGAAAAAACGGACGGATCGCCGCCCCGGCTAGATCGGCCAGGACATTGGCGCGGGCAAGATCATTGTCGTTCATCGCCTCGCTATCGTAGAAGCGACGCAACGCCGCAACCCGGAGCTGACCTATGCCCGTCCGTCCCGCGATCATGCCGTGCCTACTTTACGACGACGCGCCCGCGGCGATCGATTTTATCTGTCGTGCCTTCGGCTTTGAGCGTCTTGCCGTGCATGCCGACGGCGACACGGTCCACAATGCGCAACTCCATTATCAGGGCAATGTCGTGATGCTGTCCTCAGCCACGCGCGAGGGTCGCGACGAATTCGGCATGACTCCGATCGGCAATCTCGACGGCCAGTCTCCGATGTGCATTTGCGTCGTCCTGGGTGATCCGGATGCGCATTTTGCGGTCGCTCAGCATGCGGGCGCGCGGGTGATCAGGCCGCCGCACGACAATGATTATGGCGGGCGAAGCTATGAGGTGCGCGATCCCGAGGGCGTCGTCTGGAGCTTCGGCAGCTATGACCCCTGGGCAGATGCCGCGTCAGTCGAACAGGCTTGAGACCGAACTTTCGTCGGCGATGCGCTTGATCGCCTCGGCGATCAGCGGCGCGATCGTCAGCAGGCGGATGCGCTTGGCCTCATGTGCCGCCTGAGGCGCCTCGATCGAATCTGTTACGACTAATTCCGTCAGCACCGAACCCTCGACGCGCGCCACCGCGCCCCCCGACAGAACCCCGTGCGTGACATAGGCGACGACATCGGCCGCGCCCGCTTCGCGCAAGGCAGCCGCCGCGTTGCATAATGTACCAGCCGAATCGACGATGTCGTCGATCAGGACACAGAACCTGCCCTGCACGTCGCCGATGATGTTCATGACTTCTGATTCGCCCGGCTTTTCCCGGCGTTTGTCGACGATGGCGAGGGGCGCATTGTGCAGGCGCTTGGCGAGCGCGCGGGCGCGGACGACCCCCCCGACGTCGGGAGAAACGACCATCAGATTATCCTGCGGGAACCGTGCCTGGATGTCGGCGGCCATGACCGGCGCCGCGAACAAATTATCGGTCGGGATGTCGAAAAACCCCTGGATCTGGCCTGCGTGGAGATCGACCGACAGGACGCGATTGGCGCCGGCGACCGTAATCAGATTGGCAACCAGCTTGGCGCTGATCGGGGTGCGCGGCCCAGGCTTACGATCCTGGCGTGCATAGCCGAAATAGGGGACGACAGCTGTGATGCGCTTCGCGGACGCGCGTTTCAGCGCGTCGATACAGATCAGCAGCTCCATCAGATTGTCGTTTGCCGGAAATCCGGTCGACTGGAGGACGAAGACATCCTCCCCGCGCACGTTCTCGTGGATTTCCACGAACACTTCTTCGTCGGCAAAGCGGCGAACGCTGGCTTCGGTCAGGGGCATTTCGAGATAGGCTGCGATGTCGCGCGCGAGCGGCAGGTTCGCGTTCCCGGTGAGCAGCTTCATGATCGTCCCCTCGATTGCGCCCGCCATAATCGCCACTTGCCCGGTGTCAAACCGGGAGCCAAGGGAAGCGCATGACCGACCGGCTGAAAATCGCAATCGCGCAGATGGCGCAACGGGTGGGTGATCTTGCCGGCAACGTCGATGCCATGCTGAAAGCGCGCGCGGGCAGCGACGCCGACCTGGTGGTGTTTCCCGAACTGCAGCTGATCGGTTATCCTCCCGAAGACCTGGTCATGAAACCCAGCGTGGCCGAGCGCGCGGCGGTCGAACTGGAACGTCTGGCGATCGCGACGGGGGATGGCGGTCCTGCCGTCCTCGTCGGTTCTATCCTGCGAGAAGGTTCTCTGGTCTTTAACATTGTTGCCCTGTGCGAACGGGGCGAGGTCGTGGCAGTCCGGCGCAAGCATGAGCTACCCAATTATGGGACGTTCGACGAAAAGCGGATTTTCACACCCGGACCGTTACCAGAGCCGGTCGATTTTCGCGGTGTCCGGCTTGGTCTGCCGATCTGCGAAGATATCTGGTTCCCCGGCGTCTGTGCCCATCTGAAAAAACGGGGTGCAGAGATTCTGATTTCGCCCAATGGCAGCCCCTATGAGATCGACAAGGATGATCTTCGCGTTGCCGGCATCGCTGCCGCGCGTGTGTGCGAGACCGGATTGCCGCTGGTTTATGTCAACCGTGTCGGCGGGCAGGACGAACTGGTTTTCGATGGTGCGTCATTCGTGCTCAATGGAGATGGTTCGATCGCGCACCAGCTCCCCGACTGGGACGAGGCACTGGTCGAAACGGAATGGAAGCGGGAGGCAGGCGGCTGGCGGTGCGCGCGGGGGACTGCCGCCGTGCTCGACCCGCATCCTGCCGATATCTACCATGCGATGGTCATTGGCCTACGTGATTATGTGAATGCCAATCGCTTTCCCGGGGTTGTTCTCGGCCTGTCGGGCGGGATCGATTCGGCCCTGTCGGCAGCGGTAGCGGTCGACGCGCTGGGGCCCGAGCGGGTCTGGTGCGTCATGCTGCCATCCCAGTTCACCGCCGACATTTCAGAGAGTGACGCCGCAGCATGCGCCTCTCTCCTTGGCTGCCGTCTCGACACGATTCCGATAGGCGACGCCATGACGGCGTTCGATACGATGCTGGCTCCGGTGTTCGAGGGCCGCGCGCCTGACCTTGCGGAGGAAAACATCCAGTCGCGGATACGGGGCCTGACGCTGATGGCGATCAGCAACAAGTTCGGGCCGATGCTTCTGACGACAGGTAACAAGTCCGAGATGTCGGTTGGCTATGCCACGATCTATGGCGATATGGCCGGCGGTTATTCGGTTTTGAAGGATGCCTATAAGACGACGGTCGTGGCTCTCGCGCGCTGGCGAAATACCTGCAAACCGCGCCTTGGCCTTGGTCCCGAGGGGCCTGTTATGCCCGAACGCGTGATCGTCCGGCCACCCTCAGCCGAGTTGCGCGACGACCAGCGCGACGACGATTCGCTGCCGCCTTATGAAGTTCTGGATGCAATTTTGCTTGGGCTTGTGGAGGAGGAGCTGTCAGTCGGTGAAATCGTCGCGCGGGGCTTCGACCGTGACACCGTCGTCCGCATCGAAAGGCTGCTTTATGTTGCCGAATACAAACGTCGCCAGTCGCCTCCGGGAGTGAAGCTGGGCAGCCGCAATTTCGGGCGTGACCGTCGCTACCCGATCACTAATGCGTTTCGAACCTCATGACGGTTGTTACGCGCTTCGCGCCGTCGCCAACCGGGCGGCTCCACGTCGGCAACATCCGGACTGCACTGCACAATTTCCTTTGGGCGAGGAAACAGCGCGGTCGGTTTCTGCTGCGCATAGACGACACCGATGCCGAACGCTCGACCGAGTCTTTCCTGGATGCGATCCGGGAGGATCTCGGCTGGCTCGGTCTGAACTGGGACGACGCGGTGCGCCAGTCGCGCCGCAGCGACCTGTATGATGCAAGTTTTGAGCGGTTGCGATCCGCGGGCCGGGTTTATCCCGCCTATGAGACGCCGCAGGAACTCGATCTGAAGCGCAAGGTTCAGCTGAGCCGCGGACTGCCGCCGATCTACGATCGCGCTGCCCTGCGCGATCCCGCTCCTCCGGGACGCATACCGCATTGGCGGTTCAGGCTCGATGAAGATCAGTCGATCGAATGGAACGACCTGATCCGCGGCGCGCAGCGGTTTGACCCGGCCGCGATCGGTGATCCGGTCGTGCGGCGCGCAGATGGCTCATGGCTCTACCTGCTGCCTTCGGTGATCGATGATATCGACATGGGGGTCACGCACGTCGTTCGCGGCGAGGACCATGTCTCGAACACCGCGATCCAAAGTCAGATGTTTGCGGCGCTCGGAGCCGATACGCCTTCTTTCGCGCACGAGGCGTTGCTGGTCGGCAGTGAGGGCAAGCTGTCGAAGCGGCTGGGGAGCATCAACTGCGACGAACTCCGCTCGGTCGGGATCGAACCGCTGGCGGTGGCGGCGTTGCTGGCTAGGCTGGGCACGAGCGATCCGGTCGAGCCCGTGACCGAAATGGGTGCACTGATCGAACGGTTCGATTTCACGCGTTTCGGCAGAGCCCCGGCGCGATTCGATCTGGCGGAACTCTCCGCGCTCAACACGCGCATCCTGCACATAATGCCGTTCGATCGGGTTGAGCACCTGCTGCCATCCGGGATGGATCTGCCCGCCTGGGAAGTCATCCGTCCCAATCTGACGACACTCGCAGAGGCGGCCGAGTGGTGGCAGGTTATCACCGGTTCCCTGGCGACCAGCGCTGCATCTGAAGACGCGGCTTTCCTTATGGAGGCGGCGCGAACAGCGGAAACGATGGATTGGGCCGATAACCCCTGGGGCACACTGACGAGTGCATTGAAGGGTTCGAGTGGCCGCGTTGGCAAAGCCCTGTTTCTGCCGTTGCGCCGTGCATTGACGGGGCGTGATCACGGCCCCGACATGGCGACATTGTTGCCGTTGATCGGCAGGGAGCGTGCAATCGAACGGTTAAAGGCGTCCCATGTGGGAGGTTGAACAGGTCGCGCGATGATCGGTCGCGGGGCGACCGCCGAACGATCCCAGCAGCAGGGCTGGCAGATGTGGCGTGGAGCGATTATCTGAACCCCGATGGCAATATTTCCACGCCCCGTGCGCCTTTCACGCGCGTTGCTCGATCTTGCGCAGTTCCTTCGTCAGCGCAGGCGCCATGAGATGGTCTTCGCCGCCCTGTCAATTGCCATGACTGCCGCTATGGTTTGGGCGGTCGTCAAGCAGTTCGAGCCCAAGGTCGAGTGGAAGCAGCCGGAAGTTCTGTACGTTCAGCAATGGTCGGCAAAGCGTACCGCCGCCGATGTCCGTGCGCAGCAGGCGAAGGATGCGCCGCGCGAACTCGCGGCGCGGCGCAAGCTTGAGGCCGAGCAAGCCGTGCGCCGTGAGCAGTTTCGGCGGGTCGGCAAGATGATGGGCATTGAGTAGCCGCACGCCGCAGCGCCCGGCTGATGAACGCTGGATGGCGATTGCGCTCGGCTTGAGCGAACCGGCACGAGGGCGAACCTGGCCCAACCCAAATGTCGGATGCGTAATCGTGGCGGATGGCATCGTGGTCGGGCGCGGATGGACGCAGCCCGGCGGAAGGCCCCATGCCGAGGCGATGGCGCTGGCGCAAGCAGGAGAAAAATCACGGGGCGCAACGCTTTATACGACGCTGGAGCCCTGCGCGCACGTGAGCGTGCGCGGTCCCGCATGCGCCGACCTGATCATTTCGGCGCGCGTTGGCCGCGTCGTTGTCGCTCTTACCGATCCCGACGAACGGACGAATGGACGCGGCGTTCAGATGCTTCGCGAGGCCAAGGTCGAGGTCGTCAGCGGTCTGGGAGCCGCGGGGGCCCAGCGCGCCATGGCGGGATTTCTGGCGCGTCGGCTCCTCGGGAGGCCCTTTGTCACGCTCAAACTCGCCCTGTCGCTCGATGGCAGTATCGCGCTGCCGGATGGCAGCAGCCGCTGGATCACCGGCGAAATCGCGCGCCGTCATGTGCATATCGAGCGCGCGCGTAACGATGTTATCCTGGTCGGGCGTGGCACGTACGAGACCGACCGGCCTCAGCTCGATGTCCGCCTGCCCGGGCTTGCAGATCGGTCCCCGTCTCGCGCGCTGCTCTCCTCGCGGCCCGGGCCCGACGACTGGCATGGCGTCACGACGCCAGCTGAGATCGCCGGCCTCAAAGGCGACTGGCTGCTGGTGGAGGGAGGCGCGAAGACCGCTGCCGCGTTCGTGCGCGCGGATCTGGTCGATCGCCTGATGATTTATCGTGCCCCGATCCTCGTCGGCGGACGTCCCGGTCTCGCCGACATCGGTCTGGAGCACCTTGACGATGCGCACGCCCGCTGGGTTTTACAGGACAGCCGGACGCTTGGCAGTGATCGGCTCGACGTCTATCAACGGGTGAGGGGGTCGATGTGTTTACCGGAATCATTACCGACATAGGCACCGTCGTCGAAAGCGCCCAGCGCGGTGACCGACGCATCGTCGTCCGTACGAATTACAATCTCGCGACCGTCGCGATCGGGGCGTCCATATCCTGCTCGGGCGCGTGTATGACGGTCGTGGACAAGGGGCCGGACTGGTTTGCGGCCGATGTTTCGGGGGAGAGTGTCGCAAAGACCGCGGCAGGCATGTGGGATGCAGGCCGTCACCTCAATCTCGAACGGGCGTTGAAAATCGGCGAAGAGCTTGGCGGCCATATCGTCACCGGGCATGTTGACGGGGTGGGCGAGGTCGTGGGCGTCCGCGAAGACGGCGGCTCGCATCATCTCACCATTCGCGTGCCGGGCGACATTGCGCCCTTTGTCGCGCGCAAAGGCTCGGTTACGGTCGATGGCGTGTCGCTGACCGTGAACGACGTCCATGATGGTGCGGAAGGCACGTCTTTCTCGGTCAACATCATTCCGCACAGCTGGGCGATCACAACCCTTGGCGAGGTGACGCCGGGGCACCAGGTCAATATCGAGATCGACGTTCTCGCCAGATATCTGAAGCGGCTTCGTGACATTGTGATGTGATTTTCCGGTTTGCCTTCACATTGAAATGTGATATGTCGTCAACATGAGTGACAGGTTGATCGAAAAAGTAAGGCATCTCGTCAGAGAAAACGTGATGTCGCGGTCTGGGCTTGCGCGCGCGGCGGGACTTCACGCTAACACGTTGCGAGACCTGGAGTCCGAAGACTGGAATCCAACCGCCGATACCCTGCGCAAGCTGGAGTCTGTGCTTTTTGCCAACGACGATACGTCCTCGCTCGTCCCGATCGAGGAGATCATCGATGAGGCGCGCAACGGACGCATGTTCATTCTGGTCGATGACGAGGACCGGGAAAACGAGGGCGATCTGATCATCCCCGCGCAGATGGCAACACCAAGCGCCATCAATTTCATGGCCACCCATGGTCGTGGCCTAATTTGCCTCGCGCTGACCAAGAACCGCGTCGCTGCACTGGGCCTCGACCTGATGAGTCGTGCGAACGGCACACGCCACGAAACCGCCTTCACGACGTCGATCGAGGCAAAAGAAGGCGTGACGACCGGCATTTCCGCGGCAGATCGCGCCCGGACGGTTTCGGTCGCGATCGATGCGTCCAGAACGCGCGACGACATCGTGACACCCGGGCACGTCTTCCCGCTGGTCGCGCGCGATGGCGGTGTACTGGTGCGCGCCGGACATACCGAGGCGGCAGTCGATGTCGCTCGTCTCGCGGGGCTCAATCCGTCGGGCGTCATCTGTGAGATCATGAAAGACGATGGCACGATGGCGCGGATGGACGATCTGGTCGCATTCGCGCGCTTGCATGACCTCAAAATAGGAACGATCCGCGATCTCATCGCCTATCGCCGCAAGCACGACCATCTCGTGGAAAAACGCGCGGAGATGGTCTTTACCAGCCGCTGGGGCGGCGAATGGAAAGCGATGACGTTTTTCAACAAGGCGACGGGCGAAGAAACTGTCGCGCTGCAAAAGGGTCACATCGATCAAGCCGCGCCGACGCTCGTGCGCATGCATAACATGTCAATATTCATCGACATGTTCGGTGAGGAAAGTGAGCGTGCCGGGTTGTTGTCGAGGTCGATGGAGACGATCGCCGAGGCGGGATCGGGCGTGATCGTGGTGATCAATCGCCGCACCCCCGACATGCTGACCCGCCTGATGCAGTTGCGTAGCGAGGGTAAGCAAGCGGGAGCACCAGAGATGGAGGAACTGCGCGACTATGGCGGGGGTGCGCAGATCCTGTCGGAGCTGGGCGTGCAGGACATGATCCTGCTCACCAACACCCATCACACGCTTGTCGGCCTGGCTGGCTATGGCCTGTCAATCGTTGGCGAGCGGACCATCTCGTCCGTCGGCGTCCCGACCGGAGACGAGTGATGGCCAAAGTACTCATCGTCGAGGCACGTTTCTACGATCATTTGAACGATATGCTGCTGTCCGGAGCGCGCGGTGCGCTCGAGGACGCCGGACATCATCATGAGACGATCACCGTTCCCGGCGCCCTCGAAATCCCGGCAGCGATTGCAATCGCTGCCGAAAGCGGCCGGTTCGATGCCTATGTCGCGCTCGGCGTCGTCATTCGCGGAGAGACCTACCATTTTGAAATCGTTGCCGGTGAAAGCGCCCGCGGCATCATGGCCTTGACCATGGACGGCCTGCCGATCGGCAATGGTATTTTGACGACGGAGGATGAGGCACAGGCACTCGTGCGTGCTGACCCCGCACAACTGAACAAGGGTGCCGCGGCGGTCCGGGCAGCGCTCGCGCTGCTCGGGGTTAAATCAAGCTTTGCCTGATCTCAGGCGTCGGCCGCTGCCATGGCAGGGTAATCCGTATAACCCTCCGCGCCCTGACTATACCAAGTCGCCATGACGCCATCGTTGAGCGGCCCATCTGCGGCCAGTCGAGCGGGCAGGTCGGGATTGGCGAGAAAAGGCCGACCGAAGGTAATCGCGTCGGCGATGCCTGAATCGAGCGCCGCCTGGCCATTGTCGCGCCGATAGTCGCTGTTGAGGACCAGCCGTCCTGAAAAGTGTCTCCGGATCTCGGGGGCAACCGGCTCGACCTCGGCTTTGCCGAATGTGCCATCGAACCCCGGTTCGCGTAGTTCCAAAAAGGCAAGACCAATACGGTCGAGCGTGGCTGCAGCCGCGCCAAAGAGCGCGTGCGGAGCGCTGTCGTTCGCTCCTTGCGAATCGCCGTTGGGTGAGAGACGGACCGCGGTTCGGTTAGCGCCCACTTCATCGGCAACCGACCGGGTGACCTCGTCGAGGAGGCGGACGCGGTTTTCGATCGTTCCTCCGTAGGTGTCGTCACGAAAGTTGGAATTGTCGCGCAGAAACTGATCGATCAGATAACCGTTCGCCGCATGAATCTGCACACCGTCAAAGCCGGCGGCGATTGCGTTGCGCCCCGCCCGAACATAGTCCCCGATCAATCGGGGAATTTCCGCAAGCGCGAGTGGGCGTGATTCTTCATACGGCAGGCGTCCGTCATAGGTGTAAGCCTTGCCAGGTGCTGTCGTCGCCGACGATGAAACCGGTGCCTGGCCCTCCAGAAAGCTCGAATGCACGAGGCGACCCATGTGCCAGAGCTGTGCGATAATTCGCCCTCCCGCTTCGTGTACGGCACCGGTCACTGGCTTCCACGCCTCGACCTGCTCGCTGGACCACAAACCCGGAGCGAATGGCCAGCCGAGTCCCTCCTGACTGATTCCCGTTGCCTCGCTGATAATCAGCCCGGCCGAGGCGCGCTGAGCGTAATATTCGGCCATAATCGGCGTCGGGACATGCGCGCGGGTCGCGCGGCCGCGAGTAAGGGGTGCCATCAGGATGCGGTTGGGCGCGTGGATCGCACCGAGTACGATCGGGTCGAACAGAGATGGCATAAAAATGGTTCTCCCAGGGAAGGCAAGACTTGTGGCTGCCTGGCCGATATGGGGCGGCATGACCACCGCACACCCCCAAGAAACGATTGACCGTCAGCAAATTAAACTGTCGGCGTCGACTCACGGCGTCGCCAAGCTTCTGGCTGCCAACGCCCTGCTGGCGGTCGGCGCGCTGTTCGTGCGCCTTGCCGATGTCGGCCCGATTGCCTCGGCATTCTGGCGACTGGCGCTCGGATTTCCCGTGCTGCTTGCATTAGCGATCGCGGTTGGTGGCGGGCGCAGGGTCAAAGTCTCCGGCGCGGTCCTCGTGACGATCGTGTTTTCGGGCGTGCTGTTCGCTGCCGATCTCGCGAGCTGGCATCTGGGCATCGTCCGCACCAAGCTGGCCAATGCAACCCTGTTCGGGAACTGCGCCAGCCTCATTTTCCCGCTCTGGGGCTTTATTCTGGCCCGCGCGTGGCCGACCCGGCGTGAGGGCGGCGCGCTCGCGCTCGCGGCGGTTGGCGCAGCGTTGCTGATGGGGCGCAGTTATGAACTGTCACCGCAATATCTGGTTGGTGACCTGTTCAGCCTGCTCGCCGGCATATTCTACGCGGTTTATTTCATCGTTATCGCCAAGGCGCGGGCAACCTTGGCTGCACTCCCCCTGCTGGCCGCATCGACATTTGCCAGCGCAATTCCGATGCTGGGGTTTGCGGTCATCGATGGCGAGCGGATCTGGCCTCACAGCTGGCTGCCGCTTATTGCGCTGGCCCTCGTCAGTCAGGTTTTGGGGCAGGGCCTGATGGTCGCGGCACTCGGCTCAATCCGCCCCCTGGTCATAGGCCTTGCCTTGCTGGTCCAGCCAATCGTCGCAGCGACGATCGGCTGGGTCGTGTTTGGCGAACACCTGACAACCGGTGATCTGGCGGGCGCTCTGCTGATTGCAGCGGCCCTGCTGCTCGTTCGGCGCTAAGCGCCCCCAAGCACCCCTTGCGTAACCATGCAATAGAGCATCGGAACCGATAGCAACGTATTCGTGCGGCTGAAGATCATTGCCGTCGTCGCGGCCTTCGCCTTGGTTTCAGCATCGGCCTCGACCAGCCCGAGCGCCTTTTTCTGGTTTGGCCAGATCACGAACCAGACGTTGAACGCCATGATCAGCCCGAGCCACATGCCAAGCCCGATCATGCGGTACCCTGGCTGGAACGTCAGGGCCGACCCCAGATATTGCTGCGGGGGGTGCGCAGCAATGACGAGTCCCATCACGACCGTCGCGAGCGCAGCCCAGCGAAACCAAAAGAGGGCGGCGGGCGCGATGTATTTCGATACGGCCGGCTTCAGTTCTGCGGGCACCGTCGGCATCGTGGGGATCTGCACAAAGTTGAAATAATAGAGCAGTCCGATCCACATGATGCCGAACAGGACGTGGAGATACCGGAACAGAGCGTTGAGATAGACCGGCGGGTTGGTACCACGATGGAAGGCGAAGATGACGATGACCAGCGCGGTGAACGCCACCACCAGCACCTGGCCCAGATTGCCGAAGAATTTGGCCATCATTTTACCCCGTAAATATTGAAGCGCTTTTCCCGCGCCAATTGACCTGTCGTCACTATCACCCCATTTCGCCAGTGTCACCCGATGGAGCGCAGAGTGCCCGAAACCGCCGATCCCACGCTCGATGAATTGCGCGATATCCTCGCCGTTGAACTGCCGATGCACGCGGCGTTCGACGGCTGGACGACGACAGCCCTCGATCTGGCCGCCGTCGCGAAGGGGGTCGATCCGGCGGTTGCCCGGCTGGCTTTTCCCGGAGGCGCTCTCGACATGATCGATGCGTGGTTCGGATATATTGATCGCGCAATGCTGGCCGATCTGTCAGCGGCGCAGCTTTCCAGCATGAAAGTTAGAGCCCGGATCACTGCGTTGGTACAGGCACGGATTGACCTGGTGGCAGCAGAACTCGAGGCGCTTCGGCGAGCACTCGCGGTGCTGGCACTACCTCAGAATCTTGCGCGCGCGATCAGTCTGAATTGGCGCGCCGCCGATGCGATGTGGCACGCGGCTGGCGACAATGCCACCGACCTGAATCATTATACTAAAAGAGTGACCCTGGGAGCAGTGTATGCTGCAACCATAATGGCGCTGCTTGCCGACGCGAGCGAGGATCACGCCGATACCCGTTCTTTCCTTGATCGCCGCATCGACGGGATAATGGAGTTCGAAAAGCTCAAGGCGCGCTTTTCACGCTCAGCGCCGGAGCGCGTCAGCTTCGCTCGCTTCGTCGGAAGGTTGCGCTATCCTGCTTGAACGTCGGTCGCTTCAGCACGATTCCGCTGCAAAGAATTGGTCGGGGAGAGAGGATTCGAACCTCCGGCCCCTGCCTCCCGAAGACAGTGCTCTACCAGGCTGAGCTACTCCCCGACCAGCCGGCCGCACTCTTTCGAGTGCCAGCCGGCCAAAGCAAGACCCGCGCCCTTAGCGACGCCCTGCGCCATCCGCAAGCGACCCATCGGCCCGGGATTGCGATCAGACGGTCTGGGCAGCCTCAAACAGGAACCAGGCGCGCTGCTCCGCGGCGTCGGTCCATTCATCGATGACAGCAGAGGTCGCATTGTCCTTTGCTTTATCGGCAAGGTCCTTTGCGGCGCGGAGTGATTCAACCATCTTCAGATTATCGTCGCGCAATTCGGCGAGCATCCGCGCCGGTGCAACCATTTCGGCGTTGTTGTCGCTGAGCGTCTGATGGCGGGCAATGTCGCCGATCGATCGCAAGGTTGTGTTGCCGGTTTTGCGGACCCGCTCGGCAATAGCGTCGGTTGTCGCGAAAATCTGCGCCGCCTGATCGTCAAACAGCAGATGATAATCCCGAAAATGCGGGCCCGAGACATGCCAGTGGAAATTCTTGGTTTTCATATAAAGCGCGAAGCTGTCGGCCAGAATGCCGTTCAGTGCATCGGCGACGCTTGATGCGGCATTGGTTGGCAGATCGGTCGGCGTTTTCAGCTTGTCTTTGGGCGTCTTTGCCATGCGTCGGCTTCCTTTCGAGCAATCGTTGCGCGGGCATAACCGACAAAGCGCCGGAAAGTCGCATCGTCGGTCGTTACCTGCCCAATTTGGGTAGCCGTCAAGCCAGGCGCAATGCACCGATCATGATAACAGATGCAGCCAATAACAGGATAACCGCTGCGGCAAGGCGGAGTCCGCGAATTGGAAAGCCGTTGGCGGCCGCGACCGGCGTGATAAGGGCGGCACTGGCGAGCCCGGCCAGGGTCCCGAAAAAGACGATAAGGGCACCGAACCGTGCGGCAAAGATAAAGGCTATCAGGCCCGTGGAGCCAAACCAGAACGTCCTGATGACCGGCATGATCGCCTTTGCGGGAGGTGGCGCCCGCAGCTGGCCTATACCTGCAAAAGCAACGGCGATCGCAATCATCACCGCTTTCGCCCAATCGGCAGTGTAGTAGGCGAACTCTTGCCCGGCGATAGTGGCAGCAAGGACGATTATGACGATGGCCCAGAGGACGATCTCGCGGCGCCCTGCTCTCGCATAAGTCAGCGCCCGCGGTCCGATTTCTCCAAGCAGGACGGCGAGCAATGCCGGAACAAAGCCGTTCATCCGATCGTGGCAGGATTAGCCGTGCAGGCGCAAGCCGACCGAGGCAAGCAGCGAGGATTCAGTTCCAGCGCGCGCGGGGGACGCATCGAGCGCGTCGCTCATGGCCGCGAGATAGGGCATGACGACCGCAGTACCGCCCGATGTCGCGAGATCGCGTTCCAGGTTGCTGGCGAGGGCGGCGAGCGCATCGAACCGGCAGGCGCGCGCCTCGCGACGGAGATCGTCGACGGCATAGGCGACACGGCCGATCGAGAGATGTGAAACTTCGCGAGCGAGCAGGTCGATCCGATCGGCAAGCTGCGCGCGGGCGATTGCCATGGTTGCTCCACTGATGCTCATAAGCCCTCCATTCGCCGACCCTGCGCTGAATTGGTAAAGGGGGGCTTAATGGGGGGGTCGACTTGACTTTGATCGAGTCGGGCGGCAATTGCGCGCGCTTTCAGCACCCCACCTGTTTTTCCAGAAGGCATTTTCGGGCCATGGCCAAGCCGACCACCGTCAAGATCAAACTCGTCAGCTCTGCCGACACGGGATTTTTCTATGTGACGAAGAAGAATCCGCGGACGAAGACCGAAAAGCTGTCGTTTCGCAAATATGATCCCGTGGTGCGCAAGCACGTCGAGTTCAAGGAAACGAAAATCAAATAAGGATTGGGGCCGGTACCGTGAATCGCGGTCCTGCAGCAATCAGTCCCTCCACCGCGCCGACAAAGCGCATCAGCGAAATCGGTTTCGAAACATAGGCGTCCGCCCCGGCGGCACGAACACGGTCTTCGTCGGCTTTCCCTGCGTAAGCCGTGACCGCCATCACCGGTGTTGCGGCCAGTCCGTCGTCGGCCCGAATGGTCTCGATGAGTTCGAGGCCGGTCACGTGCGGCATCTGTATATCCATGACGATCAGGTCCGGGACGAAGGCACGCGCGGTATCGAGGGCAGCGCGTCCATCGCGTACGCCCTCGACGACGTACTCATGGGCGCGCAGCAGGTCGCAGAAAAGCCGCAGATTGAGTTCGTTGTCCTCGACAACGAGCACCTTCTTTGCCACGCGCAAACAAACTCCGAGTTTCAGGTGATCCGGTCTAGGCGATGGCAATGGACGATACAAATAGTGGCGACGCGCGCCAGGGGGATCCGGCAGAGGCCTGGGCGTTGCAGGCGCTCGCGTGGATTTTGTCGGACGATGCGCGGGCGCAACGCTTTGTCGCGCTGACCGGCATATCCCCCGATGGATTGCGCTTGCGGGCGGGGGAGCGGAGCGTCCTCGAAGCAGTGCTCGGTTTCCTGGAGGGGCACGAGCCCGACCTGTTCGCCTGTGCCAAATATCTTGAAGTTGCACCGATTGAGCTGGTCGCCGCCCGCGCGAGGCTTACGCAATGACGCGCCCTCTCCTGATCACCGACTGTGACGAAGTGCTGTTGCACATGGTGAGCCATTTCCGGGACTGGCTGACCGAGGCCCATCGTGTCGATTTCTCTCCCGTAGGCAGCGATTTTACCGGCGCACTTAAGTGGCGCGACACCAGGGTTGCGCTTGCGCGCGAAGAAGTCTGGCCCCTGCTCGACGGTTTTTTTGAAACCCAGATGCATCGTCAGACCCTCGTTCCGGGGGCGCGGGAGGCACTCGACCGATTGTCCGGAATTGCCGATATCGTCGTGCTCACGAACTTGGGCGATCACTTCAACCGCGCACGCGCGGTCCAGCTCGAGGGGCATGGGATAAAGCATCGCGTCGTCACTAATCAGGGCGGAAAAGGCGACCCTGTCGCCCGGCTGGTCGAGGAATTCACACCGAGCGCGACCGTCTTTGTCGACGATTTGGCCCATCACCATGCTTCGGTTGCCAAACATGCGCCCGGCGTCTTCCGGCTCCACATGATCGCCGAACCGCTGATTGCCGAACGAACGCCTCCCGCCCCGGATGCGCACGCGAGGATAGACGACTGGGCAACGGCCTTGACCTGGATAGAGGGGCGCTTCGCGCCGGCCGCAATCACTGCTTGACCCGGGACGCCACCCACGCTTTGGCTATACCCATGACCGAGACCGTCGAAGCAATACTTGCCGCCCGAAATCTGAAGCTGCCCAAAGCAGCGGCACCGGTTGCGGATTATGTTCCGGTGGTCGAGACCGGGGGCATGCTGTATCTGTCGGGCCAATTGCCATTTCAAAATGGTGAGGTGATGCAGGGCAGGCTCGGCGAGGACCGGGACGTCGCCGCCGGCAGGGTCGCGGCGGAGGCCTGCTGCCTGATGATCGTCGCGCAGTTGAAGGCTGCGCTTGGCAACCTCGACCGGGTCGAACGGATCGTCCGTCTGGGCGTGTTCGTTGCCAGCGATCCGCGTTTTACCGAGCAGCCAAAGGTTGCAGATGGCGCATCATCGCTGATGGTTGCACTGTTCGGCGAGCGGGGACGGCACGCGCGCAGCGCGGTTGGGGTCCCCGTGCTGCCGCTGGGTGCGATGGTGGAAATCGATGCCGTCGTTGCCGTCCGCCCGGCGTGACCGGCCGGAAATAAGCAACGTCGCAGACGGGCGATGGCGGGCGCATGAGTGAAGGTGATCCGGGTACCTCGGTAACCTTGCGTGTCGGTGACGGCGTGCGCAGCTTTTCCGCCGCGGAATGGGATGCCTGTGCAGGCCGGGCCAATCCTTTTGTCAGTCACGCGTTTCTCTCTGCGCTGGAGGATTCCGGAAGCGTCGATCCGGAGAGCGGCTGGCAGCCGGTCCCGATCGCGCTCGTCGGTGCCGATGGGGCGACCGACGGGGTCATACCGGCCTATGCAAAGAGCCACAGCCAGGGCGAATATGTCTTCGATCATAGCTGGGCCGATGCGTGGCAGCGGGCAGGCGGACGCTATTATCCCAAGTTACTGATCGCGGTTCCGTTCTCGCCCGTGCCGGGCCCACGGTTGCTCGCGCGAAACGCCGAGGCGGCGCGCGCCTTGATTGTGGGTGCCGAGGCGATGGTTGACCGCCATGGGATGTCCGGTGCCCACGCGAATTTCATCACAGATGAAGATCTCGACCTTTTTCGGGATGCCGGCTGGTTGATTCGCGAGGGGACGCAATTCCACTGGGCCAATCGCGGATATTCGACATTCGACGGTTTCCTGGGTGAACTGGCGTCGCGAAAACGAAAAGCAATCCGAAAAGAGCGGGCAGCGGCCGTCGAAGGGCTCGAGATCGTTCATCTGTCAGGCAGCGAACTGACCGAGGCACATTGGGATGCGTTTTGGACCTTCTATCAGGACACTGGTGCCCGGAAATGGGGTCGTCCGTACCTGACCCGCGCCTTTTTCTCGCTGCTGGGCGAGCGCATGGCCGATCAGGTTCTGTTGGTGCTCGCGTGCCGTGCCGGCCGCCCGATTGCCGGTGCGCTCAATCTGATCGGTGTCGATACGCTCTACGGCCGATATTGGGGTTGTACCGAGGAAGTGCCTTACCTGCATTTCGAGCTTTGCTATTATCAGGCGATCGATGCAGCGATCGCGCGTGGGCTATCGCGTGTCGAGGCGGGTGCGCAGGGTGAGCACAAGCTTGCTCGTGGCTATCTGCCCGCTGCAACCTGGTCGGCACACTATCTGCCAGACCCCGGTTTTCGATCCGCGGTCGCCGATTTTATTGCGCGCGAGCGCCGGGCCGTCGAAAGCGACATGGCGTTTTTGAGCGAAATGGCCCCTTTTCGGAAAGCGACTTAGGCCGCGCGGCGTTGGGTTGAGCCAAGCCAGTCGCGTGCCTGACGCTGAGCTTCCGCAATTTCGCGGGCCGTCATGTCCCACGCGATCTCCGCCCGGGATTCGTGGCCGCGGGCATTTCCTGCCAGTGCCGCCAGATTGAACCATTTGTGGGCCTGGACAAGGTCGATATCGACGCCCCCAGACCCGGTCGAGTAGACCATGCCAAGCTCGTAGCAGGCATCGCCGTCGCCATTCGCTGCTTCCGCCATGCGGCTCTCGATCAAGAAAATCGCGCTTTTGAAGCTACTTGCCATCGTTCAAACCCCCAGGTGACATGTGTCAACGAGGACTGTCGCCGGAATGGTTCAAACAAATGGTTAACGACGATGTTCGATTTTAATGCTGCTCGACCGCAAAGCGTGTCACCGGCAGATTGTCGATCAGACGCGTCGTGCCGATGCGCACGGCGGCCAATAGCCGCCCGCTGGTCGAGATTTCGTCCACGGGAGTCAGATTTTCATCGACCAGCGCGGCGTAATCCACGGTGAACCCTGCCTTTTCAAGATTAGCCCGGGCGCGCGTCAGTGCTTCGCCGACATCGCCTCCCGCAACGATCGCAGTAACTGCTTCGCCCAGAGCCCGCGGCAGCATCCGCGCCGCCGTCCGTTCGTCTTTGGAAAGATAAATGTTGCGAGAGGAGAGGGCGAGCCCGTCGGCGTCGCGCTGGGTCGGTACGCCGCAAATGGTTATGCCCAGATCGAGGTCGGTCGTCATGCGGCGGATGATCACCAGCTGTTGCCAGTCCTTCTCGCCGAACACGGCAACGTCGGGGCGTACCTGCCCGAACAGCTTTGCGACGGCGGTCGCGACGCCATCGAAATGACCCGGTCGCCATTCACCACATAGTTCGTCGCCGAGCTTTGTGACGCTGATCTTCGTTGCAAAGCCCTCAGGATACATCGTCGCCACGTCGGGCGTCCACAGGATGGCCACACCCAGTTCCTTGAGCAGGGCAGCGTCCGCCGCTTCCCGACGAGGATAACGATCCAGATCCTCATCGACAGCGAATTGCAGCGGATTGACGAAGATCGACACCACTACATGATCGGCTCGTGCTTGGGCTTCGGTGACGAGCGCGATATGCCCCGCGTGGAGAGCCCCCATCGTCGGGACGAGGGCGACGGTGCCCGACAGAGCCGTGCGTGCCGCCCTCAGTTCCGAAATTTCGCGGATCGTTTGCACGCGGTATCGCCCTTCACTATGCGCAGGCGGCGGCCTTTGGCAGATCGGGCCGGGACGGATCAAGGGGCGAGGTCAACGACGGGGATGAGTCCAGCGCGCGCACACCGCATCGTCTTCGCCAATGAAAAAGGCGGAACGGGCAAATCGACGACGGCTGTCCACGTTGCGGTGGCGCTCGCCGCGGCGGGGCATAAGGTCGCTGCGCTTGATCTCGACGTGCGGCAAAAAACGCTGGCCCGCTATCTCGATAACCGCGCCGCAACGGGCAGGCGTCGATCGCTCGAGTTGCCGACTGCCAATCACGCGGTCCTTTCGCTGCTGACGCCTTCCGGGCTCGAGCAGGAAGTCGCGCGGCTGGGCCATGGGGCCGACTATGTCATCGTCGATACGCCCGGGCGCGACGATCCGCTGGCGCGCTCTGCGATCGCCCTCGCCGATACGCTGGTCACACCAATGAATGACAGTTTCGTCGATCTCGATCTGATCGGACAGGTCGATGCCGAAACCTTTCGAGTCAAAAAGCCAAGCTTTTACGCCGAGTTAATCTGGGATTTGCGTAAAGTGAGGGCGCGGACGGATGGCGGGACCGTGGACTGGGTCGTGCTGCGCAATCGTCTCCAGCATCTCGACGCCCATAATATGCGGCGGGTCGGCGCCGCGCTGATCGAATTGTCGAAACGCGTCGGGTTCCGCGTGATCCCCGGCCTCGGCGAACGGGTCATCTATCGCGAACTTTTTCCGACCGGGCTGACGCTGCTTGATATGGATGCCCTGCGCGCTTCGGGGGCCAACGTCGGATTGAGTCACGTGGCCGCCCGTCAGGAGCTGCGCGAAATGGTTTCCGGACTGGCGCTCCCCGACCATAAGGCGCAGCCAAGGCTCGCGCTTTGATCAAGCTGCTTCTGTTCGCGGCACTGCTCTATATCGCCGCCCGAATGGCGATCCGCCTCGTGAAACCAGCGTCAACGATGCCTCGGGGCGAAGCGGCCAAACTGCTCGGCTTGGCGCCTGGTGCCGGACGCGATGCCGTGCTGGATGCACATCGGCGACTCATCGCCAAGGTGCACCCCGACGCTGGCGGCAGCGCCGAACTCGCCGCCCGGATCAATCAGGCGCGTGACACCATGCTCAAATCGTAACGGAACCGTGGCAATGCCCCACCGTTTCGTACCCAGCCCCGACAATAAGGACTGATCCGCATGGTGCACCGTTTTGATCCGAGTTCATTGCGTGAATATGATATCCGGGGGATCGTCGGACAAACTCTGGGGCCAGCGGATGCCTATGCGATCGGGCGTGGATTCGGGACCCGGGTACGGCGGCACGGCGGCACGCGCGTTGCGGTCGGCTATGATGGCCGGGTGTCATCGCTGTCGCTCGAGGCCGAACTTGTACGCGGCCTGACCGAGACCGGCATTGATGTCGTGCGCATAGGACTCGGGCCGACGCCAATGCTCTACTATGCCGAGGCAACGCTCGAAGTTGACGGCGGCGTTCAGGTAACCGGTAGCCATAATCCCGCCGAGTATAATGGCTTCAAGATGGTACTTGCCCACGCGCCATTTTTCGGTGCCGATATTCAGGATCTGGCAAAGCTGGCCGAGACCGGTGACTGGGAGCAGGGGCAGGGAGCGGTCAGCGACTACGCCATTATCGACGATTATGTCGCGCGGCTGGTCGAGGGTTATGATGCGGGGCCTTTCCGTATCGGCTGGGACGCCGGCAACGGGGCGGCGGGAACGGTGATCGAGAAGCTGACCAAGCTGCTGCCGGGCGAGCACATGACGCTTTTCACAGATATCGACGGTCATTTCCCCAACCATCATCCAGATCCTACCGAAGAAAAGAATCTGTCCGATCTCAAGCGCCTCGTCATCGACAACCAGCTCGATTTCGGACTTGCGTTCGACGGGGACGGCGACCGCATCGGCGCAGTCGACGGTTTGGGACGCGTCGTCTGGGGCGACCAGATTCTCAGCATCCTTGCATTGCCGGTGCTGGCAGCGTTCCCCGGCGCTACGATTATCGCCGACGTCAAGGCGAGCCAGATGCTTTACGACCGCGTCGCGGACCTAGGCGGGAAGCCGCTGATGTGGAAGACTGGCCACAGCCTGATTAAGACAAAGATGAAGGAAACCGGCGCACCGCTGGCCGGAGAGATGAGTGGCCACATCTTTTTCGCTCACGACTATTACGGTTATTACGGGTTCGACGATGCTCAGTTTGCTGCAATCCAGCTGATTCGAGCGGTTGCAGCTCAGGGTGGCTCGCTGACCGAGCTTCGCTCGGCGATGCCCGCACTCGTAAATACCCCCGAAATGCGCTTTCAGGTTGACGAAAGTCGCAAGTTCGCGGTCGTCGAGGAAGTACTTGATCGGCTGGAAGCGGAAGGAGCAACGGTCGATCGCACCGACGGTGCCCGGGTGAACACGCCCGACGGCTGGTGGCTGTTGCGCGCGTCGAATACACAGGATGTGCTTGTTGCAAGAGCCGAGGCAAGGGATCAGGCAGGTCTCGACCGTTTGCTGGCGATGATCGATGCGCAACTTGCAGCATCAGGCTTAGTGCGGGGAGCCCAAGCCACGCACTGATCCTGCATTCACCAATGCCAATATTTGGCTGGTCCGAAAAGTCACTTGCATTTCGGTTATATTTCTCGCCAATTCGACGCCTAGAGCGTCGAGCGTTTAATCTGCAACATAGCCTGCGGCTTTGAGATAGTTCCAGCATTCATCCGGGGAGTAGAGGTCGCAGATCGACCCGACGGCTTTCCAGAGGTCATTGATGGTTCTGGCTTCGGCTTTGCGCAGG
>JBBRRC010000026.1:0-36481 GCA_038225385.1 Sphingomonadales bacterium
ACGATGATGGCAAACATCATCGCGTGAGCCTCAACTAAATCGCTGCTTCACATAGTCCATCACGCTGTTGCCTGACAGTTCGGTGGTTGCATTTCCGCCGCGAACGAAGAAGCGTTGTTGGCTTCCATCCTTTACGAAAGCTGCCTTCGGTCCCTTTTCACAGCGGATGGTGAGGACACGCTCGCCGTCCTGATCCTCAAAATGCTGGTGCACATAAGGGAGAAAAATATCCCCGATCCGGTCCTTGACGAGATTGACCAGATGCAAGCCCATTTTATCTTCGTTCGAAAAACCATCGGCAGACAACCCCAGCACTTCGCCATCGTCTGCAACCCCGATCAACAAAGTCCCGCCCTGTGCATTCAGGAACCCGGCAATGGTCTTCAGCGCGGAAAGATGGATTTTCTCGTCGTGTTGGCCCGTGTGGAGATTGGTGCGCAGCGTCGATTTGAACTCCGTTGCACCTGTCTCGCCGCCCGCGATGAGTTCGGCGACGCTCGGCGGTGCAGCTGGCTCCGCTTTGGTATCCCCGATTAGAACTTCCCATGCTTCGCGTACTACCTGGGCCATGCGTAATCGGCGGGCAACGAGAAATGCGTCGTAGGGTATTTCCCACCAGAGCGACGGGAGGGCATGGAGCTTGTAAATCCTTTCTCGCTCAGAAGCGGACATATTTGCATCCAGAGCTGGGACGTAGGTTGCCGGAGCTTGCTTGCCGATCTTAATATTCGCGGGCCATTCCACCGGGGCGAAGTTAGCAATCTGGTTGATGATTTTGAGATCTTTGACACCCTGATCTTCCAGATATCCGCGCGGGAAAAGGTGATGTTGTTCCAGCGCCGCCTTCGAACCTTTGATCGCTGGATCGACCATGGCGGCCAGCTTCATCGGGCTAAAGAGCACCGGCGCATCTAGCTTGATAAGCGCGGCCTGATAGGCGAAGAGCGAAGGGCTGCGCGCGGCCGACGTGGCGAGCTGGCTGGGCAGTGTAATATCCCAATAGTCGCCGGTCAGTGTGGTCGCGCAAATCTCGCGCAGGCGCGCGGCAAACGCGGCCCCATCGGTCAGATCGCGAACTTTCGAAAGGTCTGCCTCGAACCGCGTTTCAGGCGAATTGGTATAGCGCCCGGTCATTGACGACATGAAGAAGAACTCGGCAATCATTTGCCGGATTATCGCGCGATCAAATCCGTAATCGCGGATACCGATCAGATACAGGACGTAACAATAGATAATCGCCGCTTCCGAGCTGATCATCTTCTGTCCACGATAGCCCGCCAGTTTCAACGCATCGAGGAAATGGTGCCAGTTGGCGAGGTTGAGCACCGCCTTTTGTGCTTCGCGCATGAGCGCAAACTGTGCGTCGCGCTTTTCGGGATTGTCACCGCCGGTTGATGCATCGCGGCCACGCAGCGCACCATAAACATTTTCCAGCCGCGCGCGCTTCAAAGCGAGGCCGACCGTGGCGCGCAACATCTGGTCGGGCGAAGGCTTGAGAAAGTGATTGAAGGGAGAAGATTGCCCATCGCTAGGCATCGCCGCCTTTAACGCGAAATCTTCCAGTTCAACCCGGCCTTCTTCCCAGAAGACGGACATCAACGTCATGATGAAATCGGCCTGGTTGAGGGCCTTGCCCTTGCCGTTAATACGCACGAAAACTTCGGCAATTGTTTCCTCATCTACTGACGAAGCGAGCGTTAGCGCGACGAAATTATATTTGGGCAGGTTCAGCAGCTCGTCAATCGCGCCTTCGATCCGCTCTTCATCCTCCTCGCTCAGTTCCCGGATTTCCTTAAGTTGCTTGATGAACGCCTTGCGGAAGCCACTGGCCTTAAAATCATCGGCCCACAGAGCAGAGATGTCCGGGATGAACGACCGATCCTTCTTGATTGCGGCGTCGGCAACGTCGAAACGACCAGTAAGCGGATTAAATGCAATTTGGATGCGTTCCTTTTTGAAGTTGGCGCGCAGCACTTCAGCGCCTTTGATGACCGCGTAAAGCGAGGTGAGTCGCTGCTGTCCGTCCACAATCGCCAGTTCGGGTGCAGATTGTTTTTTGCCAGTGCCAATATTCTTAAGGCTGCCTTCGCTCCCCGTCTTCCAGAAAAGCAGGAAGCCTGCGGGATAACCACGGTAGAGTGAGTCAAACAGGTCACGCACATTTTTGTTGGGCCAAACGAATGGGCGCTGCAATTCCGGCAAGCCGATCTTGCCCATGTCGATATCTTCGATCAGCGACAGGATGGGGACGTTGCTGGTAGTGAAAATCGGCATGATTTGGCTTTCGGCTAGTCAGTTCCGGCGTCGGAGGGTATGCCGTCCACCGACGGCACCGCGCATTCGCGGGCGAGGGCATGAGAGGCATCGAGCGCCGGACCCATGCACAGGATTTCTGTGATGCGCCGCGCGGTTTTGGCGAAGTGGAGCGCCTCTTCGCCCGTCAGCGGGCGACCGAGGACAGCGGATTCGCGGTAGGATAGCCACTTTTTGAGCACTTGGTGACCACCGATTGTGTAAGCCCAGACCTTTGCAGGCACGCCGACCCAATTCGCGTTGGCATTGATTTGTACGTCCACCGCTCGCTCACCGATGACACCTAGCGCTACGTCGAGGTCGAGATCGTGCCGCGTCGCGAGTTCGGTCAGAGCATCGCGCTCAGGCTCGGTCCAAGCCCGTTCAGTGATCTTGCCACTGCCTGGCATAACGACACGGCTGCCGTGCTTGTTGATTTGGACATAGCCCCAATTCCCAACGAGCTTGAAATCCTTCCCCTTCGGCAAGGCAATGACGTTCAACCCTGCCAGTAGCGCGCCGCTGCTCACGCCCGGCACCTCATGATCGGCGTCGAGCAAGCCCGCAACTTGGCGGCCCAGCTCCGCCGAGGCGTTCAACGTCGCGGCGTTGTCCGGGAGCGGTATTCGAGGCCAGTCAATGCGCAAAGCTGCGTCGTAACTCCCTCGGTAAGCAGGCGAGTGAATGGTCGCGACGCAGTGATAGAAAATCGCCGTGTCGGCCAAGCCGAGACCGCCCCGCCATTGATCTACGGTTTGCCGCAAATTCGGACGGAGCAACGCGCCGTGGCCGTCATCGAGCATGGCCGGGAAAAAGCTGGACAAGCCGTTGCCAAAATTATCGGCCATGCCCGAAGCGATGGCACCGCGAGTGAAGGTATCCCCAACTTCCTTCTCGCGGGCTTCGATAAGGACCGCACCGGAAAGCGCGTGCGGCTCAAACTCAGACCGCTCGCGATCAAGAAGTTTTTGGTCGGGATCCCAGTACAACCAACGCAGATCGAAGGGCCTATAGCCAAAGCGGACGATCTTGCCCGCTCTTGCTAGAGGTTCGCCCGTCCGCTGAGCTCGTTCATCCTCTTGTTTCCTTCTTGCCATCAACGCCGCTCGGGCCTTGGTACCATCAAAGTCGCCGCCCGCCTTGGTCACCGTTGGGTGAGATTTTGCAATATCAGCATCGCTGACCTTGGGATTAAAATAACTTTCAATCCGCTTTTCAAGCGCTTCACGGTCGATATCGACGAGGAACTCGTCACGGCTGGTTTTCACTCCGGGAAAGCCGACCGGCAGCAGTTCAGGTAGGCGGGGCCATTCGAAATATCCCGCGCCGACGTCTGCGGGCATGAACTGTAAACGCAGCGGCAGCCAGGGCGTAATTTGCTCATAGAGCGTCGCCGGATCGGCCTCGGCGGTTGCGGCCAGCGTCTCACGCTTCGCCGTCCCCCACAAATGCCGGAAATCGATGGTCTCCGACGGGTGGTGATCCTTCTTGCGCACCAGCGTCGCAATCGCGGTGCCGACCTGTATCCCCGCTGGGTTCGCAGGCGTTGAGAAGATAGACGGATCGGGCAATCCTTCGGGCGTCGTCTTTCCGGTTTTGAAGGCATCGCCGTTGAGGCAATCGATGGCGATGCTGTCGAACATCTCCAGATAGCGTTCGCGCATTCCGGGGCAACTCAGGCTATCGAGCCAGCTATAGTTTGAGATGAACGAGATGACGCCTTCGCCGGTCTTTTCCGCGATGCGCCGTTCGGCCATGCGGAAGAAGCGAACGTAAAGCTCGTTCAGCCCCTGTCCCTGTGGCGGCACGACTTTCTTGATCTTGCGATACTCATTGGTCAGCGCTCGCTCTTCGGGATTGTCGGCAATCCCCGCAAAGCCGTCATAGGGTGGGTTGCCGAGGATGACGAGGATCGGCGTCGCTTGCTTGACCGCATCGGCGGACGCGCGTTCGGCTTCGAGTTCGGGAAATGGCAGCGGCTTGTTCGTATGCGGCTCCCACCCCGTCAGAGCGTTGGTCAGATAGATCGCGGGCCGCGTATCTTCGGCGAGCGGCGCGTTCATGTTCGCCATCGTCATTCCCGCCTGCATATGCGCGACGACGAATGGCGCTGGCATGATCTCGAATCCGAACACGCGCTTTTGCGCCGCATCGCGCAGCCGGTCGGCCAGCGCATCGCCCAAACCGTGATGTTCGAGATTGGCACGGATGCGGCGCAGCACCGCGTTGACGAATCCGCCCGTGCCGCAGCACGGATCGAGCACATAAACCCGTTCGTCGGCCAACCCGTCGGCAATGCCGAGCTCGTCCTTAAGCGCACGATCCACCCGCGCTACCATGTAATCGACGATCTCGGCGGGTGTATACCAGACTCCGAATTGCTTGCGGAGCTTGGGGTCGAACGCTTCAAGGAAGGGTTCGTAGAAATACTGGACCGCCTCTCCCTGATCGAAGCGCTTCAGAAACTCGGCTGCATCGATTCGGTTGAGTGTGTTTCCCGTCCAGTCGAGCACTTCGACCAGATCGAGCTGTTTGATATGCTGTGGGGAGGTCAGTTGCTGGAATAGCGTCTGAATGAAAGGGACGTGCAGGCTCCAGCCCGCAGACCGCCAATCGAAACGCGGCGGGTTGCGCGGTGTTGCCCGCGCCCAGATCACCCATGCCGAGAACAGGCCATAAAACAGCGTCTGGACAAGGGTGGAGCGAAAGAAGTGATCGCCCTTTTCCTCGTCGAAAGTAATGCCCAGCGCGTCTTCAAGCGCGGAGCGCACCGTATTCAGCGCGGGTAGATCGCCCGCAGCATCTACCCGCGCGAGTGCGTCACGGGCGTAGGAAGCGAGAAACCACGCAACGTCCTTAGGCTGAATCAGCGCCACGTTCTGCGTAAGCGCACGGCGGAGATACTCGACGAAAGCGAGGCCGACAGCCTTGGCAGACTTTTCCGGCGTCTGGACTAGCGACCAAAACTCAGCGGCGGTGTCCGCAAGTGCGAAGGCTTCGAGCCGCGACGCAGTGCCGTTGACGTCCGGTCCAACGAGCTGAAAGGCACGCAGGTTCGTGACCAGTACGAGGCCGTAAGCATCGTAATACTTCGTCAGCTGCGCGGGTGTTGATTTGAACAAGCTGTCGTCAGCAACCGATTTGACCTCGACGACACCGCGCTCGGGCATCTGCCCCTTGCGGGGTTCGCCTTTCTGAACTTGGTTCGCAGCAAATAAGCCAAAATCGGGGCTGCCTGCACCTGTATTAGAAAGCTGTGAAAGTGGTAAAACCTTCGGACGCAACGATGCACCCACTTCGCTCAGCAACCGATCGAGGGCTGGGTAATAGGCTGTCTCAGGCGTGCCAGCGCCGAGTGCGCGGACGCGCCGAACTGACTCAAAGAAGGCTTCGACGATCTGAATGGCGGTATCGGTCACAAAATGCTTGGCCAATCTTACTCGTAGGTTTTCAAAAGGCGAATTTCTGGATCAATTTCGGCAAGTACTTCCATATCCCTATCATTTGTTATTAGCGTAAGGTCGCGCTCTTTCGCCTGTGCAGCGATCCAGAGATCGTTTTCGTCAATCTGAAGCCGCTTGTCGGTGTTGGCGTTGATCCAATCCTCCAGCCATCGAGACGGCTTTTGGCTGTTCGCCTTTCGCTGCACCCTCAATGCAAGGCTACTGCGTAGCTCAGCATAAACGGCCGCAGTATGCCGCGTCATATCCAGTGGTGCATATTGAGCCACTATCTTGAGGCGTTCCCGATACTCAATCATTCGTTTGCTCGAAGCCGCCTCAGCCAGCCGCACGCCGAACTCAAATTCACCGAGACTCACAATTGATACAAACACGGGAGCGTCAGGGCTAAGAGCCGCAAAAGCCGCCACCGCACCTGCGTGGTTCTGGTGATCCACATTCAGATAGGTGGACAGCGCCGAGGTATCGAGCAGAAAACCTTCCATTCGGCTAGGGAAGGAAAGGGGCAACTAGCGCGCCCTCCTCTTTGGAAACTGGAGCGAGTTTCTGTTTGATCCAACCTTCGCTGGCGTGCCTTGGCACGCCCCGAAGATGTTCAGCCAAGCTGAATGCCGGTCCCGTCGGATCCACGCCCCAACCGGCCCACGCATGAGCCACTGGTCGATCACTGCCTGTGAAAGCGGCGAGGAGTGTTCGTTCGAGACGAGGCGGCAGATCATAGGCAGCGAGCACCTCTGCATCGATCTCAACAAGTAGGTCGCTGAGCCAAGGGGAAACCTCGTTGCTGCGGGCCATAGCAGCATATTCACGCGCGAGTTCACCGAGCCGTGATGGCAGCGTTGCCGGGACCGGAGCCGATAGAATTGTTTTGATCCGAAACCGCTTATCGAACGAATAGTCGGCGACGAAGGCGTTTATAACAGGGCTGTTGATGACAGCAGCAAGCGCGTCGAGGTCGAGGCCGTTCGTATGACCACGGCTCCACAATCCTACGAATTGTTGGGAAGCGACAAGGCCGGCGTCATCGACTGCGGCGGCCAACTTCCAATACCGCCGACTAAGCCGAACTGCATTGCAGAGGATTTTGGGCTGATCCCAAGGCAGATTGCCCGCACCATAGACAGTGTCGGGATCGACATCGAGCCAGCCTTTTTGCCCAAACCGGTACTGGCGGTGATCCTGAGCTTTGAAGACGCCTAGCTTCCAATCTGGAACCTGTGCTTCGCTAAAATGCGCAGCCTGATTTCCGTCGTTCCAGCGAAGGCCCCAATGGCCTTCCACCAAATCGCCTAACTTCGGGAGCAAACTAAGATGTTGCCATACCGCCGATAGTGGCGGCACCCACAAGTCGCCTTCGCCAGACGCCGACCACTCTCGCGCCACCTCTCGCGTTCGCGAAGGCATCCCGGTCTGTGCGAAGCTTCGGCGATCCCCATCGTCGACTTCACTCGCACGCACGATTTGCGTGCTACGTTCAACAGGCCGCCCGCGAGCAATGAGCAACGCAGTCTCAGCTTGCGATACATTGAACACGCCGTCAGGTAGGGAGACGAGCTCGACCTCACGAAACTGCTGTTCAATCGCCCGGCGCTGTTCCCGGTAACGGCGATCTACGAGCAATGCGCGCGGCACGACAAAGCCGATTGAGGCCGGCTTGGCTCGTAGCGCGCTTTCCAAGGCAAAAACGGCTTTGTTCGTGCTGATACTCGCAGCAACTGGGTAAGTCTCTTGCTGCGCGCTATTCAAACTCTCGAACGGCGGGTTGCACAAAATTACGTCTGCACCGCTGAGTTTCGTTGAAAGCGCATTGTCCTTCAACAGATCGGCTTCCTCGATCATCCACCCATTTGCGTTGGGATAATCCGCCAAAATGAGGGACAACTTAGCCACTTCACAGGCGAAGGAGTCTATTTCCGATCCTTTGATGTGCCGCACGAGCACGTCGTGACGTTGCTGATCCGTCCAGTCGTGAGGGAGGCCGTCACGCATGTGTCGCAGCGCCGATACAAGGAAAACTCCAGCACCTGCAAACGGCTCGTAGACCGTAGGAAGGTCGGCGCCATGCTCCCATAGGCGAAGGCGGCTTACGACATATTCGGCAACGTGCCGGGGGGTGCTATGAGTCCCAAAATCTCGTCGCGCCTGCGGCGTGACCAGAGTATTTTCATAGACATAGGCAAGATCGTCCGCCGACACGTTGGCGACGTTCAGACCCGAGCGCAATGTCGACCAGGCCTCCGCAAGCTTTGCGGAGCTGGGCCACGGCTCTGCCAAGTTTGCGGTATCAAGCTGGTAATATTGACCTATCGAACTCAGAACTTTGCCGACATCATAGTCCGCCCAGGCAGAAGCGCTGGGATGTCCACGGTCGATAAGTATTTTTGCCGCGAGCAAGCGAAACACGCCTCGAAAAATCGCGCGGGCGCCGACGTCGCCATCGCGCGCGTCCATAGAACTACCCAGCGCTTCGTGCAGCAGCCGGTCGAGTTTGGCATGTACCTCGCCTTCGATCGCTGTGATCAAACCGACATCCACGAAATCGAGTTGAAAACGGGGCTCGATCCGTCCGATCGACTTCGCGCGATGAATTGCGTCGGGAGCCCAAGTCGTTTTGCGATCCGCAAAATATCTTGGAAGGGCATCAAGCCCGGCTCGCGCTCTCAGCTCGGGGGGGCGGCTCGCGTAGATTTGCCAAACCGACACATCATTTCCTGCGATGAGCAGGATGATGGGTGCGCCCAACGCTTTATGCTCACCGACTACGGTCGCTTCGTCGCGGTGGTCGGCATTTACGGCAGCGAAAGCGGCCGAACGATAGGATGGCGGGGTTTGAGTGAACGCTGCGAAGGGCACAGTCCGCACCGCGGCAGCCTGTCCCCAAAGATCGCTGTAAACATAGTTACGGCGTATCGCATCGCGGCGATATCCAAGACCAATGGTCTCTCTGTCGATGATTTCGAGAGCATTCATCGCCTTTGCGCCGAAGCGATGAGGGGGGCGAATGCGAGGTTATGTTGAGGGTCAATATCGACATCGAGCAATCGTTGACGTAGCGCGCGCGTGATTGGTTCCAGAGCGACGATAATGGCCAAACTCGCCGATGAAATCGGCATGTCCGGCGACATTAGCTCAACTTGTTCTTCGTCGAGAAATATAGAGATCCTGGATCGTTCAAGTTGAAACCAGGGCGCGTTGGTGCACGCCGCAAAGAGCGGCCCTGCTATCGGCGTCAGTGTCGATAAGGGCGCACTCAGCCGATCCGTGACCACTTGTGCGACACTCGCGGCAACCAGATGCCCGGCGCTAAAGCACCCAGCATGGCCGGGACCCGACTCCAGCGGCGACAAGGCGGCTCTAAAGGTTCTCCACCGCTGCTTGCTGAGCCCTAAAGCCGTCATCAATTGACCGGGAGTGTATAGTATGGGCAGCTCACATTTCTCCGTGTTGGTATGCAACACGATAACGTGCCGGTAGCGGAAGTCCAGCATTTTGCCGCCTACGGGAAGACCCGCACCGCGCTCTATTCCGCGAAACCCGTCTGCGCGGGCTTGCTCCACCGAGCCGCCTTTGGCGTCTCGGCCTGCCGGTGACGATCGCATGGCGTGAGTAAGTAAGGGCGGCCGGAAGCGGTGCGGGATTTTGATGGCCGCACTCTTTCCCGCTGCACTCCTAAGGGTGCGGAGTCTTTGCGCTGACCCGCTGGCGCTCTTGCCTCTCTCCTTGCCGTGCGAGCGCCGGGCGCGCGTTCGCTTCGACTGGCGGCGCTGCGCCGTTGGCGCAGCGGCCTGGTCGCGCGCTCTGCTTGCCGGCACGCCGCCCGTCTGCGTCGCGCCGTGCAAGGGCACCGTTACCTGTGCCGCGTTGCGGCTGAGGGAGGCTGATCGCCTCCGTTCATTGATTGTGCGGGAACGCCAAGGGCTTTGCCCTCTCGTTCCCAAAGCAGAATAGCCGCCCCCGAGTGGCGGTCGCTGCGCGCCCGCTGGCCCGCGCCAAGGGCGGCGATTCGGCTTTCCCTCCCCCTCCCATCCTCGCCGGAAGGCAGAGCCGCATGTCGCAGCCAGTGCGGCTTTCAGCCGAGGGAAGGAAGGGTTTCAGATGACCGATTTGCTCTTGAACTATCGTGCTTGCGGCGCGGAGTGCCGTGACGATTATCTGCGCGGTGTCGCCAATGAGAATGGCTTGCCGTTGGAGTGCGTTCGCAAGATCGCCGACCAACTTGGCGAGCGCGAAGACTTCGGGGCGTTGGTCCTGATTTGCGAGAGCCGCAGGGGGCGTGTGCAGTGAGCGCCGCCCTTGCCACGGCGCGCGAGCAGACCGCGCGCATCGCCCGTTTGAACGACATTGCCCGCACCGCGATGGGGGTTGCTTGCAGCGCCGTTGCCACCGTGGGTTTTCGGTCGCTGCCCGAGGCCGACCAGTCTTGCGTCCGCGAACTGATTGAAACCTACGACGCCTTCACCGAGGACAACGACCCGCACGGTGAGCGGGATTTCGGGACGATCTATCAGCTCGTTTGTGGTCGCTGGACGACCGAGCGCCCGCGCTTGCGCGAGGATGAGCGCGAACGGGTGTTCTGGAAACTGGATTACTACGACCGAACGATGCGGTTTGCCAGCGAGGACGCGGCAGACCCCGCCGTCACGCGGCGCGTCCTGACCATCATGCTGTCCGATGAATATTGAGCGGCCCGAAACGCCTGACAGCGTCAGCCGGTCGCTTGCCCAGCCCTCAAAGCAGAGCCAGTCCCATGAAGCGCAAAGACCTTCCCAAGATCGCCGCCCCCGACCCCGATCAGATCATGATGGCGGGCGTCGCTCCCGTCAGCGTGGGCGAACGGCTTGGCTGGCTTGCCGCGCAGCCGATGCAGCCCCGCCGTGGACAGTGTTCGCTCGACATCGGGTTTTGGGACCCGATGCGCGACCAGATCGAGATGTTCTGACCCATTCGACCTTTCACAATTTTCAGGAGTGTTTCCGATGACCCTACAGACCGTTAAACTTTCGCAGCTTCGTTTGTCGCCACTGAACGTGCGGCGCGTGAAGCCCAAAGCCATCGACCAGCTTGCCGCCGATATGCTGGCGCACGGCCAGTTGCAGAACCTTGTCGTTTACGCCGAAGGCAATCGCTTCGAGGTCGCCGCCGGAGGCCGACGCTACCGCGCATTCAAGCAGCTTGAGAAGGCCAGGGCGATTCCTGCCAGCCATCCGGTCAGCGTGGACGTGCGCGACAAGGCCGAGGCGGTCGAACTGTCCTTGGCCGAAAATGTGCAACGCGAAGATATGCACGTTGCCGACGCAGTGATCGCTTATGGCGATCTTCGCGCCGAGGGTAAATTGCCCGAGGATATTGCGGCGCGGTTCGGCGTGGCGCTGTCCTACGTCAAAAAGGTGCTGCGGCTGTCGGCATTGCATCCCGATGCGCTTGCCGCTCTGGCGCGCGATCAGATCGGCATGGAGGCAGCACAGGCACTGACCCTGACCAACGATCATGACCGCCAGCTGGAGGCGTTGAAGCGGTTCGGTAATAGCGCTCACCAAATCCGGCGGTTGCTGACCGAGGAAAAGATCGGCACCACCAGCGCGTTGTTCCTGTTCGTCGGGCATGATGCCTATGTTGCGGCGGGCGGGACGATCACCGCTGACCTCTTCGCAGAAGAGGGCGACGGTTATGCCGACGCCCCCGCGTTGGTCGAAACGCTGGCAATTGCCAAGATGGCCGAGGTTGAAGCGGGCTATCGCGCGGAAGGCTGGAGCGATGTTCGGGCATCGCTCGAACGACCGGTCGACTATTATATCCTTGTCACCGTTCACGCCGACGGAAGGCGCGAGCCGACCGAAGCCGAAGTGGCCGAGCGCGCGCGTATTCAGGAAGCGGCGGACGCGCGCCTTGCCGAACTCGGCAAGGGCAACCAGTGGGGCGACAGGGTGTTCAACGGTTTGGAGCGCGAAGCCCGCATTCTTGAAAACCGCCTGTGCGTGTTTACCGATGACCAGAAGGCGGACAGCGCAATGGTGCTGTTCGTCGGCAATGGCGGCGAGATCGAGGCCAAGGCCATTCGCACCAAGCGGATTGCCAAAGGCGGAAGCGGCGATGCGCCCGCCATCAAGCCCGATTATTCGGGCGCGATGATCGAGACGCTATCGAAGATCAAGACGCTCGCGGTGCAGGAAGCAGTCGCCACCAATCCCGCGCTTGCGCTCGACATCTTGCTCGATTGTCTTGTCGGGCAGGGCATCCACCGCGAACCGTCCTATTACTCCCCGCTCTCGCTTCGGCTCGAAGGGTTCAATGCCGCCGTTCCCGACGACATGATGACCCTTGGCGACATTGCGTCGGTCGATGAGATCGGCGGCGGCGACTTCGCCGCCATGCCCGAGGTCAACCGGTTCGCGGCCATTCAGGCGATGGACGCCGAGGCCAAGGGCCGCTTGCTGGCGTTGCTTGTTGCCCGCCAGATCAACGGGGGCGAGTCGTCCGGTTCGCGCCGTGATCGTCGCCACCAGCGGTTCGACCAGATCGCCTTTGCCTCTGGCGTCGATATGGTTGGCAAGTGGCAAGCGCCGGTTGCCTTTTACAACCGGCTCAAAAAGCCGGTGATCGCCAAGATAATGACCTATGTGCTGGGCAAGGCTGCCGCCGACAATTGCGCCAAGATGAAGAAGGGCGACCTTGCCGCTGCCGCCGCCGAGCGGATGGCAGGGCGTGGGTGGCTTCCGCCCGCGCTTGTGATCGCGGAGCCGTCCGTCGAGGTCGCGCAGGAACGCCCAGTCTTCGACAAGGACGACAGTGACGAGGACGGCGAAGCCGTCGAGTTCGAGGAAGAAGACGCGGCTTGATGATCGAGAGGGCGGGCCAAGCGGCCCGCCCTCATTTTCTTGTTCCCGAGTTCGCCTGTTTAAGTGTTCGCGCGGCCCGTCCCTATTGGACGAGCGCAGGCCGGTCGTTCCGTCCGGCCTGAAATCGCGCGAAGGATAGCGAGGGAGCCGCTTCGCGTTTAGGGAACGGCGTGATCGAACCGCCTCAATCGCCCTGTGTTGATGTCTGCGCGCTCGATGCGCGCGCAGGACTTTGCATCGGCTGCGGTCGCACCATCGCCGAGATCGGCGAATGGGGCGGCGCGACTGCCGAACGGCAGTGCGCGATACTGGCCTTGTTGCCGGAGCGGATGGCGCAGCTTGCCGCCGGTCAGCCGGTCATGTTGTGATCGTCATGCCGCCGCCTTCGTCCGGATCATGCCCAGCGAGAAGCAATCGCCGTTGCTGTTGATGCCGCCGCCCTGGTTGTGGCGGATCGCCGGGATGGGTTGAAGGTCGCGGGCTGCGCGCAGCTCGTGCGTGCTGGAGGTCGGCGAGACTGTTCGGGTGAGCGCGGCCTGGTGGGGCCGTAAGTGGCGGGTGAGCTGGCACCGGCTGTGACATCGCAGACCTCGGTGTCGATACGGCCAGAACCAATCGCGCGAAGGATCGGCAGCTTCTCTTGTCTGGGATTGGCAGGACGATTTCCTTGTTTGCCGGTTTCGTGGCCGCGCGCGTCGCCTAATACGATCAAGCAAAAAACCGGCCGCCCCCTGATGCCCGCCAAGGCGGGCGGGGCGTCCTACGGTTTCCACCCCATTGCATGGGCGGAGCCTCCGTTTTTTGGCTGGATCGCGGCTCCTTCGCGGCCCCCTTGAAGACCGTCAGGAAATCACCCTGCAACTCAAGACGGAGTAAGACCCATGCAGAACATCGCAGAATTTCGGATTATCGGCCGCATCGGCAAGGTCGAGGTCAAGGAGAAAGTCACTTATCTTTCGGTGGCCTCGAACTACAACCGCAAGGACGGCGACGACTGGAAGACCGACGCGCACTGGAACAGTGTCACGCTGTTCGACAAGCTCGCCAAGCGTCTGACCGCCGGCAAGGGCGACCTCGTGCACATTACCGGTCGCGTCCGCCAGAACCAATATCAGGCAGGCGGCACAACGCACTACGACGTCGATCTGATCGCTGACGGCATCGCCATCCTCGCCAAGAAGGACGGCGGCCCTGCCGATGACGAGAAGCAGGACTGACAGTCCAGCGGGGCGGCGATAAGCCGCCCCGCTTCTTCTTCGTGTCCGATGCTGCCGATCAGGCAGAGGCGGCGCGCGGCACCAACGGGGTTGGTGTCGTGCGCCGTCTTTTTTGTTGGTTGATGTCAGGAAAAGAGGAACGGTCGGTTGGTCGCTCTGGCGGGATAGGGCTGCCAATGCGTCTCGCCCTGGCAGTGGTATCCGGGGGGTGCCGATACGCTGTTGGCTTTCTCGCAAGGGCAGTGACGCGACCGGAGGAATGCGCGCGGGCTGACTGCTATGAGCGTTATCGCCGCGTCGAGCTGCCGAGGATCGGAGCGATGATTGGACGATTCTGCCTTCGTTAGTTTGTGAATTTGTCGGTTCTTGTCTTGATTGCAGGATATGCCTAGCGGCGCGTGTTGTCTTACATTGCCCATGATTTCAGCTTCGCTTCACCGGGCATGATCGATGGCGACAAATTCCAGACCGACTTCTGCGATGCTGAGCGTCCGCGTCGATTTCGACGCGCTCGCGGCGTTCGATCGCTTCGCTGTCGGTCGCGGCGGGCGGAGCGCGCTGGTGCGGCAGATGATCGAACGAACGCTGCAAGAGAGTGCCGACCGCCCGCATATCGACCGCCCCGAGGGCGCGGCCCGCAATCGGGTTTCGCTGCGGTTTACCGAGGTCGAAACCCTCGTGATCGCGCACCGTGCGGCACAGCGCTCGACTGATCGTGCCGGCTGGATCAAGGCGTTGGTGCGCCGACACCTTGCCCTGAAATCGCGGGTCGATGATGGTCTGCTGGCGGAGCTCGCACCGATCAGGATGCAATTGCTGCGGATTGGCCGCAATCTCAACCAAGCGATGAAGGCCGCCAACGCGGCCATGCTCGAAACCGGCGACAAGCGGATCGAACCCGAGCTGACGCGGATCGCCGACATGCGATTGGAAGTATCGGAACATGTGGCTGCGGTCGGCGACGCCATGCGCGGCGATGCGAGCTACTGGGCGGTCGCCGACTGATGACACTGGAATCGGCCTTGTGGGAAGCGACGCGGCCGGCGTTCCGGGTGCGCTACATCCATGACCCAACCGGCCCGCCGCTTGTTCCGCTTTATGCGAGCTATGGCGTCGCCAACGCCAGGACCGCGCGCGCCAAGCTGGCGCGGATCGTGCGGAAGGCTCCCGAGGTCGTGGTCAAGGTCACCGGCCGCCAGCGCGGCGGCAGCCATGTCAAAGCCCATCTCGATTATATCGGGCGCAAGGGTGAACTCGACATCGAAACCCGCGATGGCGAAATTCTGACGAGCAAGGACGATATTGCCGAGCGCGCTGCCGAGTGGAGCGACACCCTCGAATGGCGATCCCGGCCCACGGTGTCGTCGGTGTCGCTAGTCTTTTCGATGCCAGCCGGCACCGATCCCGACAAGGTGTTGGGAGCCGTTCGTGCGCTCGCCCATACCGAACTCAGCGACAATCACGATTACGTCATGACGCTCCATACCGACACGCCGCGCCCCCACGTCCACCTGACGGTGCAAGCCGAGGGGCTCGACCGCAAACGGTTCAATCCGCGGCCGGTCCAGCTCCATCGTTTCCGCGAGCGGTTCGCGCGCGAACTCCGCGAGCGCGGGGTCGCCGCCGAGGCCACGCCACGGCGGGCGCGAGGCCGCGGTGTCGCCGGATCGAGCATGGCGCTGGTCAAGCTGCGTGCCCGTTTGGCAGGCGGCGCTAGCCGCGTAATGACCGACGCCGACCGGCGCACCAATCAGCAGGCCATCGCCATCGCGCGAAATCAGGTCGAGCTGCCTCCGTTCGTTGCCACCGGCAAGACCCGTTGGCAGATGATACGCGGCGCCTATGAGCAAGCGGTCGCCGCACTGGTCGCCACCGGGCAGCCCGACGACCGGCGGCTGGCGGGCGATGTTCGCCAGTTTCTCAGCGACCATCCCGATATGAACACCACGCCCGAAATCTTTGCGTCGCGTCATGCCCGCAATCTGGCGGCAAACCGGCCAGCGCCCGAGGTGCCGCCGCCGGATCGTGGGCGCGACGACTTCGAACGAAACCGATAATGTCTGGATACGACGAGATTTGTGACCGTCGCGCCTTGGTCAACGACACGTCGAAAGCGGCCTTGAAGTTACGCAGGTTTATGACACTCGCAATCCCGCAGAAAAGCGAGGGTCGATTGGGTGGTGTCACAACCGACCGAGACTGTTGAAGAAGTCGGCTGCGAGATCGGCGTTTTTCGTCGAGGCAATGACGGCGCCGCCGCCCGATCACGCGATGGCGGTGCGCGTGGCGAGCAGCTGGAGGTTGTAGGCGGCGGCTGCCATCGTAAACTCTTCGGCGGCTCCTTTGAGGCCTCTGAGCTTCAAGGATCTGAGGTTGAGGTTGCGTTTGAGGTGCCCGAACACGCGCTCGATCCGCTTTCGTCGTTGTCGCGCGCGGATCGAGGCTTCAGTGCCGCTCAGCGCACGGACCTGGTCACGTGCATCTTCGGTGACGAGCCGGGTCACGGCGCGCTGCCTCGCCGTGGTGCACTGCGGCTTGAGCGCGCACGCGGCGCAGTCGGCGGGACGGCTGCGATAAGCGCGGACCTGGCTTGCCCGCACGGTGCCGCGGTAGGTCAGCTGCTTGTCGTTTGGGCAGTGGTAGACGTTGGCGTCGCGATCGTAGCGGAACGCGTCGCGGGTGAAGAAGGCGTCGCGCTGCCGCGTTCGGTCGATCACCGGCACATGCGGCGTGATGCCCTCGTCGATCAGCCACCCGAGCAGCGGGCCATTGCCATAGGCTTTATCGGCAGCAAGCTGGGTCGGCGCGACGCCGAGCTTGGCCTTTGCCCGCGTGATGAGAGTGCGGGCTGCTGCGACCTCCGCTGAGAAGCGCGCGGGCGTCGCTTCGACATCGAGGATGCAGTCGGTATCGAGGTCGAGCAGCGGGTTGATCGCATAGGCATAGCGCGCCGGTCCATGTTTACGCGTCAGCGCTGCCTCAGGATCGGTCGGCGAGATATACTTGGGCTCGATCGGCTCGCGTTCGTCCGCGGCCACAGGTAGCGCCGAGTCGAGCGCAGCAAGATACTCGGCCACAGGTCGAGACACGTTGTCGAGGGCGCGCAGCTCGTCGGTGGCAATCGCGCCAGGCAGCTTCTTTTCCCAGCTCGCGTCCGCCATGATCGTGCTGCCATCCACGGCAAGCTCGCGGCCCGCGACCAGTCCAGCGGCGGCGCACCTGGCGACCACCTGCTCGAACAGCAGGCGATACAGATCACACTCGCGGAAGCGGCCGTGGCGGTTCTTCGAGAAGGTCGAGTGATCCGGGACCGCGTCGCCGAGATCGAGACGGCAGAACCAGCGATAGGCAAGGTTGAGATGCACCTCCTGGCAGAGCCGACGCTCGGACCGGATGCCGAACAGGTAGCCGACCAGCAGCATGCGCAGCATAAGCTCGGGATCGACTGACGGGCGCCCCATCGCGCTGTAGCTCGCCGACAGCGCCTCGCGCACGAAGCCAAAGTCGAGCAGCCCGTCGATCCGGCGCAGAAGGTGATCGCCGGGCACGTAATCCTCGAGCCGGAAGCCGTAAAACAGCGACCCCTGCGCCACCTGCCGACCCATCATCCACCGCACTCCCGCCTATATGAGCGAGTGAATCACCCTGCGACAACGGCGGCAAGCGATAGTTTTTCAACAGTCTCGAACGGTTGTGACACCGCTCAGCTGTCCATCTTGCTGCCATGACTAGCGATACCGCCTGTCAGGACTCCCGGGCATTGCTGGCGAAAGGGTTTTATCGCGTCCGCCCCTCGCGGCTTAACGCCTGATCCTGGGTGATTTCGCGCACGCGCTGCGCTTGCTGGGTGCGGACTTGAACCGACGCGATCTGGTCGCCGCCAGCAATGCGGCGGGCAACCTCCTGGCGTCTGGCTTCGACCTCCTTTGACGCCTTGACAGGATCATCGCGGTATTTCGCGCGCACGATCGAGATGGTTTGGGCGACGAGGCTTTGGGCGCGGCGCAAATCGGGGTCGCGAGCGTTCTGCTCATGGGTTTGCCCCAAAAAGCGGTCGGCCAGTGCTTGTGGCCTGTTCGCATCATTGGCGAGGTCTGACTTGCCGGACGGCTGCTTAGCTTCGCGGCGCTGTGCGCGATCGGCGAGGCGTGCTTGCAGGCGGTCGGCTTCGGCCTGAACCACCTTCGACGGCGTGTAATTTTCGACGGCCAGCCCCTGTGCTGCGGCAGCCAGGAACGCCGCCTTCTTGAACGTGTCGCCGCCGTTGACGCGGAGCGCTGTCCAGCCATTGGCCTTGGCGATCCGAACGATGTCGGGAAGCGCGTCGATATTGCTGGTCTTGAGCCGATCGGGTTCGAGTCGGGCGATCGGTTTCTTGTCGTCCGATGTGCGGTAGAGCTTGTCGCCGACGCGCAGGAACTTGCCGGTAAGGTCATCGGTGAGCGTGGGCGTTTCGGCCTTCCGCCTGGGTTTGGAGGCCGGTTTGGGCGCGCCGGGTTTCGGCGCGCGGCTTCGTCCCGAACCGGCCTTGCCATCAGGGTCATCGGCCATTTTCGTCATCCTCTTCGATGAGACCTGACACATTGCCGTCATGATCCAGCGTCAGCATGTCGGCAAAGAAGCTCGGGCAATCCGCGGTTTGAATGTCTTCGGGCGCGATTGGCCGGGTAAGCTGTCCGGCGGCCTCGTCATCGGTCATTTCGCGAAATGTGGGAGCTGCGGTGGCGCCGTGTGGTTGCTTGGGAAACGCCGCGACGACGGGTGGAGGGAACGCGCGGGCTTTGAAGAAGCGGCTGCTGAAATAGGCGATCTTGGTGCCGATGATCGGCGGTATGCCGCCGCGCAGCAGGATCAGTCGTTCGGGTGGAAACTGCATCAGTTCCTGGGGAAGCAGCAGCGCGCGGCGTTGCTCCGAGATCGACCTCGAGCGGTTGGCGAGCAGGCCATTGATCGTGAGCGACTTGGTGACGCTGGCCTGGCCGACATAGCCGATCCGTTCGGACAGGTCGTTGGCGACACGCAATTCCTTAGGCGTGAACGCCACTTCGACCCCGCAATTGGCGACGATTTCATCGGCGACATGCTCGCCGTAAACACCGCGCAGCTGCGAGCGCGACTGGATGACGGGGAGCAGCCTGATCCCGTAACCCGCGACGTAGGAAAAGGCGCTGGCGATGACCGAGGCGCGGCCGAGACGCGCGAATTCGTCGAGGATCACCAGCACCGGAACCGGCGAGGTTTCGTCGGGCAGCTCGCGCACGTTGAGGTCAATGAGCTGCTGAAACAGGAGATTGTAGAGCGGCGCGATGCGGTCGAGTTCGTCGGGCGACACTCCGAGATAGATCGACATCGGGCGTTTGCGCAAAAGCCGAAGATCGAAGTCGCTTGCCGAGGTCGCGGCATCGACCAGCGGGTTGAGCCACAGCCCGAGGACGTTTGTGATCGTCTTCTTGATGTCGGCAAAGCTGTTGTCCGAGCCGCCCGCAAAATCGGCGAGCGCCGTCCGGCAGCCGACCGACAGCTTCAGGCCGGGCCTCGCGAGTTCCTTTTTGAAGAAGCCGCGCGCATCGCCTTCGGTCAGATGGCGATAGATCGCGCCCATCGTCAGCGATTGCTCGCTGGTTTCGGCGAGCCACGCGCCGACGCCGGCAAAGCCGGTGCGCGCGCCGTTCGCCCAGAACGCCTCGCCATGCTCGGGCGTGACGAACAGCATCGTGGCGATCTTTTGCAGCTCGATGATCACATCGTCGGGGTCGGCGCGATCGATGTAGTCCAGCGGGTTGTAGCGCGCGGTGCGTCCCTCGCGGTCGGTCGGATTGAACAGGTAGACGGCCTGACCGTAATGGGCGCGAAACCCCGCGCTCGCGTCGTAATTCTCGCGCTTCACGTCGAGGACGACGATCGATCCCTGCCAGGTCAGCAGGTTTGGGATGACGATGCCGGTCCCTTTGCCCGAGCGCGTCGGTGCTTCCACAATGACATGTTCGCTGCCGCCGAAGGTCAGGAAGCGCCCGCGCTTGCGCCCGACGACAATGCCTTGCGCCGCCCGAAATCCGTGACGCCTGAGTTCACCTTCGCGAGCAAAGCGCGCGGCCCCGTGCAAAGGCGCGCCGCGCGCCCACATTGCATAGACCAGCCCCGCCAGCAGCGTCAGGCTGCCGATCGCGCCGCCCGCCATCGCCCGCACGACCTGGGGATCGCCGCGATAATACCAGACGAACGCCGGCATCTTGAGCGGGTCATAGGCAGTGACGGGCAAACCGAGGATCAGCCAGCCGATCATGCTGGCGCTGGCGAGCGCGATCAGCAGCCCCAACGGGACGCCGATCAGCAATCGTGCCGCGCCGCCGTCAGGCATCGTGCCTGGCCGCCGGGTCGTAATAGATCTCGGTCACGCGAAATTCGCCGTCGGTCTTCTTCGTCTGCACCACGACATCGACGAGCATCTTCAATAGCGCGCGGATGTCGTCGCGCGACAGATCGGCGCCGCCTTCGCTTTCCTTCACCAGCAGGGTCAGTTGCTCAAACGCGAGTTCGGCTGAATCAGCGTGGATCGTCGTGATCGAACCGGGGTGTCCCGAATTCACGTTTCGCAGATAAAAGAACGCGGTCCCGTCGCGCAGTTCTTGCAGCAGGATGCGGTCGGGCCGCATCCTGAGCGCGCTTTCGAGTAAATGCTTGGCGGTGACGTTGGCGGTGCCTTGGCCGTCCTTCGAATAGAGCATGTGGACGACGTTCTTCTGCGATACGACCAGCTCGCGCGTGTCCTCGATCGTCAGCAGCCGCTCGTGCGGCGGAATGAGCTGGATCAGGCCTTTGGACAGCGTGGTTTTGCCGGAGCCGGTCGCACCCGAAATGAGGATGTTGAGCCTGGCCTTTACCGCCCGGTCGAAGAATTCGACATGGCAGCCGTCGCGCAGCAGCGCGAGCAAGCCTTCTTCCTGCGGACTGACTTTCTTCTCAGCGATCCGCGTGTCGCGGAACAGGCCCGCTGCCTCGAAGTCGGCGAGCGTCATCGTGACGGTCGACGGCTTGCGGACGGTAATTGAGACGGTTTCGTCGGGAACGACGGGCGGCACGACGATCTGGACGCGCTCGCCGGTCGGGAAGACCGTCGAGACGATCGGGTTCTCGCGGGTGACGTCCTGCGCAGTGAAGGCGGCGGCAGCGGTGGCGAGCGCCATAAGCGTCTTGTAATCGAGCGACGGCTCGCTTTCCCACGTCCAGCGCCCGCCGCGTTCGATGCCGACCTCGCCGGGCTGATTGATGACCAGTTCGGTGACGCTCGCGCCAGCGAGATGGCGGCGCAACGGTGCCGTGACGCTATCGAGGACGGCGGTGTTTTTCCCCGGTGCGGCCACTATTTGAGCGCGAGGCCGTAAACGGTCGAGAAGTCGAAATCTTGGGCGACGGTGATGCCGACGTCCTCGCCCTGGTTCTTGCGCAGCACCGGCCTGATTTGGGCATTCTGCTGCAGGATCGTCGAGGCAGCGTCGGAGGGGACCCGCGTGGTGTTGGTGCCGTTGTTGCCGACCGCCTCCGCGCCCACCGTGGCCGCGTCTTCGACCAGGCTGAACAGCAGCGCCGTGCCGAACCGCTGCCAGAAGAAGTTGTTGACCTGGCCGTCCACTCCGCTGCGCCCGAGCGCATCGGTGGCAGGCGATGCGACATCGATCGCGATCCCGCGCGGCGTCACGGCGCGCGTCCACAAGACGAACAGCCGGTATTGGCCGCGATTGAGACCGCCTTGATATTCGCCGACGATCTTGGTGCCTTTTTCCATCAGCACGACGCGGCCATTGTCCGAATAGACAGCGCGCGGGACGATGCAGCTCACATAGCCAGGCTGACTCGAGTCCATCGCCGATTGCAGGACGCAGGGAATGAAGCTCCCCGCCGTGATCAGAAAGTTGCGGTCGGGCAGGGCGCGGGCCTGCGTCTGGCCGATCACCGAGCCTTGCCGCAATGTGTCGAGCGTGGTCGGTGAGGCCGGTTCACGTCGGGCGATCGGCCCGCCAGTGTTCTCGTTTTCGCGGACGCCGGGGCCGATCGCTTCGCGCTCGCCGCCGTAAGCGATCAACGACGACCGGCGCGCCGCTTCGCGCAGTGCCGCGGCCGGCGACGGCCGCCGCGCTTGCTGCGCTGCCACGTCCTGTCCCTGCTGCGATCCGTTCAGCGACGCGGCCTGCGGGCCGATCGCGGGAACTTGCGAAGCGCCCAATGCGATCGGCGCATTCGGATCGATCGCCGCGCCGGCGAGGGTCGGCGCGATCACGGTCGCCGGATCATAGCGGGCCGGTTCGAGCGCGGGCTTCGGCTTGACCGGCGGCAGCGCCGAATTGCCGGTCAGCCCCGTGCCGAGCGCCAGCACGGTGAACATGACCGCGCCCGCAGCGGCGGCCAGCCCGATCATCTTTTTCGGGTCCATCGTCGTGCCGGGGATCGCCGGCATCCGGCTGGCGCGCTCGCCGACCGGGCTGCGCTCGATGTCATCGGGATCGGGGGTGCGATCGACGGTCGCGCGGTCGGGGGCGGTGTCGGCCATCATTTGGGCTCCCCATCGCCTTGCGCTGGTGTGCGTTCGACGATGCTCGACGCCGTACCGGTCTTGGGATCGCGCCCGTAAAAGTCCGGCGCTTCGTTGAAGACGCACAGCACTTCCTTGCCGCGACGGAGGCGGAGCTGGCCGAAGACGCCGTGGATCACGACGAACTCGTCACGGACGTCGAACGGCACGATGCTCTCGCTGCCATCGGGATTGACCGCGAAGAAGGCGGGCAGTTCGCGCTGGTTGGGAAAGCGCAGAGCGGTGAACTGGCCGTTGTCGGTGATCTCGGACGGCTGGATCGCCGATGATCCCTGTACGCTGTATTTGAGGTTTCGCTTGCCTTCGAGAACCGCCAGATCGAGCGCCGAGCGGATCGCGCCGGACTGGAGCGCGACGGCCTTGGCGTAGGCCGCCTGCGTCGCCGCCGCCTGGGCGGCCACGGCCTCCTCGCGCGGATAGCGGAACACGACCTTGAAGAAGGTATCGACCGAGCGCGGGCCGATGCCGCCGCGCCGCGCCGACAGCTCAAACGTGTAGGTGCGGCTCCCCGCACTGGAACGGGTCATCACGATCAGGTTGGTCGCCCCCGCCAGCTCGCGCGGCTTGATGAACAGCGAGTTTTCGGCCGGGGCGACTTCCCACGATACGGTGTCGCCGAGCGCCACATGCTCGACCCGTTCGCCGGGCGAGAACACGATCTGCGTGGCCGAGCGGAAGACGCCGACGATGCGGAAGACCTGGGCGTCACTGTAAACGACTTCGCGGATGCGGTTGTCCTGCGCGGTCGCGCGCGGGGTTTCGCTGGCGGCTGCGGGGCTGGCGGCGAACAACATTACGATGACCGCGAGGCGGCTTGCCTGTGTCATGGCGTGACCTCTAGATCGGCGCGGTAGGTTTGCACTTCGAGGCCAAGCGGGTTTTTGAAGCGTTGCTGTTCGGTGGTCGGCGTATCGGTGGTGTCGTAGGTCACGGTGGCGATGGCGGGAGTGTCGGTCGCGACGGCGCCGCGCTGGAGCGATTTGGTGAAGCGGATTTGCGCGACGTTCTTCGACACGAACGTCACCGATTTGATTGCGACGAACACCGTATCCAGATCGGTGAAGACACTTTGCGGCGAGCTCGGATTGTCCTTGCTGTAGAACGCGGTCCAGCGCGCTTGTTCGTCGCGCGACGACATCGCCAGCACGCCCTCGAAGAACTCTTTGCGCGCTTGCGGAATCCAGCCCTCGCGGTTGCGAACGTAATCGGCGAGGAAATATTTGGCGACCGCCTCATTATACGTGATCTGCCGGTCGCCGCTCATCGGCGAGGTGATCTCGCTCGCACCAGTCGCCTTGTCGACGGTGATCACATAGGGCGCGACCGTCTTGAGCGGGGTGAGCATGGCGACCGCCGCCACGCCCGTTATAGCGAGGCCGCTCGCGATCGCCGCAACCGTCCAGGCCAGCCGCTTCGAGCGATTGGCCGCGATCAGCCGGTCGCGGTCCCAGCTCGCGGCTTCCTCGAAATAGGCTTTGAGGTCGGCCCGGTCGGTGACGCCGTTCGCCATAATGCTCAGCAGCTCCGATAGGCGGTTGACGGGCCGGCGGCACTGATCGGCGGCACCTGTTGCGACGCTTTGCCGTCCTCGCGCACCGGCTTCGATGGCGTCGATGCGGGATCGGGAAACACGTGGACGCCGGTGCGGTCCGGTTCCTGGCTGGCCGGGGTGGATGTGCCTGACAGCGGATCCACGGTCGGCAGGATCGAGCCATAGGGGTTTGCGGCGCGGCGCTGCTTCCCGTCGCACTTTGCCAGCTTGGGCGATTTCGACGCGGCGCTGATCGGGACTGTCGGCGCGATCAGCGCCAGCGAAACCGCGACCGCCGCCGATATGCTCAGGATTCCGAGACGCATCTGCTGTTCCCTCATGTCGCGCCGCGGCTGATCGAGCCCGATGTCCGCATCCGTGCGATGCCGCGGGCAAAACCGCGTTCGATCGCGCGGCTCGTCGCCTGTGCGCCCGTCGCGCCGCGCCCGATGACGAAGCCGCCCGCTGCCGCGATCGCCGAGGCGAACTGGTTGGCGAGCGCGGGGCCGCCACCGCCGAGCGAGGCGGCGAGCATCGGGATTTGCAGGAAAAAGAAGAAGCCCAGCGCGTAGAACGCCAGCGCCTTGATCGCCGCCATGCCGATCTCGTCATTCTGCGAGATGGTGGCGATGATGGTGTCGCCGGTCTGCGTTAGAAACAGCGTCAGCACGAGCGCGAAGACGATCAGCATCAGATAATTGATGCAGGCGCCGAGCCAGGCGAAGAAATAGCCGCGCGTCGATTCGAACAGCAGCGCGGCCACGAACAGCGGCCCGACCACCGAGAGCAGCGCCAGCGCGAACAGTCCGAACGCGCTAATTACAAAGCCGATGGCTGCGCATAGCAGGGTGGCGACGATCACCATCACCACCAGCACCCCCGAGAACACGGCATAGCCGATGTCGGGGATGGTGCCTTGGGTCTGCTGATAGTCGGCGGCGATCTTGCGCATCGTGTTCGCGGTTTCGAAGCCGGTGCCGGCGAGCTTGTCATAGAAGCCGCCGAGGCCGCTGACATCAGCTCCACCCAGCGCGCTGGCGAACTGGCTCGGCAGGCCGCCGAGCGCGAACATTCCGATTTGAGTTCCATACAGCGACGTGACTGCGAAATAGAGAAAGGCGAGCTGGCAGCCGCGATAGACATATTCGCGGAACGGATACTGCACCGCGCCGCGCATGATCGCGTAGCCGAGCAGCGAGATGTAGATCACGATACCGATGCGGAGGGCCGGAGACACAATCCCAATTACAGCCGCATATTTACCGACGATGGCGACCAAGGCGTTGTTCAGCGCCTCGAACATCGTGGTGAAGACATGATCGCTGAAATCCATATCCGCCGTTCACACCCTTCTTGTTGCGCTTACTTGCCGAGCTGGACTTGCGACCGGGCGAAGGCGGCCGCGCGGCAGTTCGTGGTTACGACGGCGGGTTCGGCACCCGCCGCCGCGCCCGAGCCGGCCCATTCGCGGCAGATTCTCTGCATTGACTCGATTTCGGCGGGATGCGCCGCGTAATGTTGCCATGTCCGCGCGGGCATATCAGCAGGGGCCGCGGACCCGCCGCACCCCGCCAGCGCCACAGCCAGAACGAGAGCGGCAGCCCGCAACGTCATTGCCCCCGATAATAGCGCGACGCGACATCGAGCTTTTGCGCCAGCGCGGCCTGTCCTGCCGCCGCGCGGGCGCGTTCGAGCGCCTGTTGCTCCAAGGCGATGGCTTGCAAGCGGAGTTGGTCGTTCTGCATGGCGGCGGATTCGAGCCCGAGCCGCGCGGTGAGGTCGGCGACCTCTTTGGCGGTCGATGCGGTCGTCAAACGACTGCGAAGCTGATCCAGCCCTTCGCCGCGTGAGGTGACTGCGCTGCCCATATTCTCCGCCAGCGCGGCCTGGATGCCGATGTTGCGGGCATTAAGATCGAAGGCGGCGCGGGATTGTTCGGAGCCCGAAAGACCCAATTGCTTGAGCAGATCGCGATAGACGGCATCGGCCTTCGCCCGGCCCGCGCCAACGACATCGAGATTGCCGTTGCCGAAGCCTTGAAGCGAACCGCCCGAAATATCGAGTTCGCGCAGCGCGTCGGACTTGAGCTGCTGAGCGAGCTGCGGAATGTCGGTGAGCTTGTTCAAATCCTGATAGAGCTTTTGCGCTTCTGCGATCTGCGCTTTGCCCTGGGCCACGATCTGGAGCGCCTGCCGCACCGCGTTGATTTGCTGGATTAGGCTGGCGCTGTCATGGACGGGCATGCCCTGCGCGAAGGCGGGCAGCGGGGCCGCCAACAGCAATGTTGCGCCAAGTGCTTTGGTAAATCTCTTCATTGTCTTCCCTTTCTGATCGGTTCAGCTTGGACGTCTCCGCTTGTGGAAGAGTGGAAGCCACACAGCGGGGTCGGTTCCGACCTCGGCGATGATTGCGTCGGCGACGGCAGTGGTTTCCGCACGTCCCGACAGGACGGCCAGTTCGTCGTCGAGGCCCGACAGGTCGAGTTCGACCACCACGCTGTCATGGCCCTGCTTCACAAGAAACTTGTGGCTCTCCGGGGCCAGGTCCTCGCGCACGAGCTTGAACTCGGCATCGGACAAGGCAAAACCGTCGATGTAATCGCGCCGCGCCCCGAAGGGGTTGGGCAGTATGATCTTCGTCGCCACCTGTTCGAGAATGGAGTGGCTGATGTCGCTCTTGAGCGCATCGGCGGGCGACTGTGTGGCGAACACCAGCACGGCGTTGCGCTTGCGATAGGTTTTTAGGCCGTCCTGGGCGAAGCGGCGGAACGCCTCGTCGCCCAGCGCCTTCCAGAATTCATCGATGCAGATCACCATCCGCTCGCCGTTCAGAAGCTGGTCGATCCGGTGGAACAGATACAGCATGACCGGTGTGCGAATGTCGGCATTGTCGAGAAAATCGGTCATGTCGAAGCCGATGAACCGCGCTTCGAGCGTCATATTGTCGGCCGGATTGTCGAATACCCAGCCGAGCGACCCTTCCGACGTCCATTTCTCGAGCCGCGCGCCGACGCCGCTGGAGTCCTTCATCCCGAGCATCGAGCGCAGCGCGCTGAGCGACCGATCGCCGACCGGCAGCTTCATCACCGCATTGATTCCGTCTTCGATCAGCCGTTCTTCCTGCACCGAGATCGGCTTGCCGTCGGCGCGGACGAGCTGACGGACGAACAGCGAGAGGAAATTCTTGTCCTCGGCACGGTCGGCCAGCGCTTTCAGGGGCGAGAAGCCGGTCGGCACGCCGTTGTGCAGCGCCAGATAGGTGCCGCCGCTGGCCGCCACGAAGATCTGGCTGCCGCGATCCTTGTCGATAAAGATTTGCCGCGCGCCGGTCTTTTCGGCCTGCGCCATTAGGAAGTTGAGCAGCACGGTCTTGCCGCCGCCTGACGGGCCAATGATCAGTGTATGGCCGAGATCGCCCTTGTGGAAGTTGAAGAAATAGGGGCTGCGCGCGTTGGTCTTGAGTAGTGCGACCGCATCGCCCCAGTGGTTGCCGCTGGCACTACCCGCTGGAAAGGTATGGAACGGTGAGAACGCAGCGAAATTGAGCGAAGTGATCGGCGCCGGGCGCGCGCGCCACGCAAAATTGCCAACGAGCTGTGACCAATAGGCGGCTTCGAGGGCTGCGCCCTCGCGCGCCGCAACCATGCCGGTGTCGGCAAGCGCCGCGCGCGCGACCGACATGTGGTCGCGCAGGCTCTTCATTGAATTCGCATAGACCGCGAGCGTGAAATGATGATCGCCCAGCACGAAGCGGTTGGACATCAGGTCGTCGCCCGCATCGATCAGCGCGTCGGCCTGGCTGACCGCGCGGTCGCCGGCATTCTCCATCTGCGTCATGCGCAGCCGGAACTTTTCGGTCGCCGCCGCCCGCCCTAGGAAGGTGAAGCTCTGCGTCAGCACGAACCCGAAATCGACCGACAGCAGCGTTTCGAACTGACGTGGCGTGGTTTGCGCGGGATATTCGCGGATGCCGAAGATGCCGCCGAAGGCGGACGCATCGGCATCGCGCACCTCGATGGTTTCAGCGCCAAAGATCGTGCGCGAGCGATAGAGCGCGCCGCCCAGATGACCGCGCACGACGGGAACGCGGCGGTGACGACCCGTCATCACCATGTCCGCCACTTCCATCGTTTCGGAGAACATCAGCCCGCGATGTTCGTAGATCGCGCAGCGGCGCGGTTCGCAGCGCGCCATCAGCTTCTCAAAATCGCGCGCCTTGTCGTCGAGCAGCTCGACCAAGGCCTCGTCGATCATCGGCCCTTGGGTCGTGCCGTTGGAAACCTTGCGCTTGAACATCTGGATGATTTTGTCCCCACCTGTAGCGCCAGGCCGGATGACGAGTGTGACGTAGAAGCGGTTGACGAACATTCGCTCGCGGTTGATCCGCGCGAAATAGGCGCGGTCGAGATTAGCGGCGAAGCCGGACTTGAACGCGCCGCCTGGATAGTGATCGACCCGCATCCGGATCAAATGCGTCCAGATCGACAGCCGTTCATCGTGCAGGTTGCGGAGCAACCCATTCAGCTTGGTATGCCAGTCGTTGAGGTCGCGGACATCGGCGGTTTCGAAGGCGCGGCCTTGCAGCTCGAAGGTGAGCATGAGGTCGCCGGAATCGAGCGCCACCATGTCGTCGTTAACATGGCGCGCATACGGCAGGAATTTTTGCGGGCTGGCCTCGCGTAGCGCCACCTTGAACGGCACCGCGTTAGTCGAGGCGGATAGTCTAGCCATGACGGCCGAAGCCCTTTCGCCGCAAGCCACTGAGCGGCAGCGGCGAGTAGCTGCTTCCACCCCAGAAGGCCCGGTTGCGGTTGCTGGCCTTGGTCCGGCCCCATAGAAATAGCAGGCGGAAAGCATTGACGTCGTGGCGCACAATCAGCCGCGAGATTGAATAACCGAACGCCACAACCAGGGCGGCATAGATCGGGCTGTTGCTCCATATCAGCACCGAGGCGCTGGAAATCAAAAGCAGCACCGCTGCCTCGATCGGAATGCCGGCCCATAGCGCCGGGCGTGTCACCGCGAGGAACAGCGTGTTCTTGAGCGGAACTTTGGTGTCGTCGAGCACCGGCTTATCCCGCAATCGCGCCGACGATGGCGTCCGCCGAGAAGACGATGGCGATGCCAATGATGACCGTCACCAGCACCGCCGTCGAAGCCCGTCCCGTGAACCACAGCAGTCCGGTCACGATAACGGCGATCACTGCCAGGGTGCGGAGCAGCGTCGATGATAGCAGCCCGCGCACCTTGCTCGCAAAGCTCTCCAGGTTCTGCGCGTAAGCCGGGTCGGGGACGAGCAGCGAGGCGATCAAGGTGATCATCAAAGCGACGCTCCAGAGCAGCGCGGACTGCCGCGTCGTCGATATCGAATTGAACCGGGCGGTGCAGCGCGCGCGCGACGCTACTATGCTTCGGCCAGCTTTCAGGACGATGTTCATGTGCGGACCCTTTCATTTTCAGCGATGAGAAGCGTCTCGCGGTCGTAGGCGGCGCGCTCGAAGACGTTCCACTTCGGTGGCGGCGACGGGCGTGGTGGCAGGCTGGGTGCCTGAGGCACGGCGTTTTCGGCCGCTACCGTTTCACGCAGATCGCCGCGTTGACCGGCAATCAGCACCGCCGGGATCATCTCGGACACCCCTGCGTTACCGATGACCTTGCCGACATAGCCGTTCCGAAAGCCGCGCGTCTGGCTTCCTGTATTATACATGGAGAGGGCGACTCGCAGGGCGGTTTGCGGGTCGCGTCCAGCCTTCACGGAATTGAAGTTCGAGGTAAGGACCGCCCCCAGCGCCGCGATATTGGTGCAGGGATCGAAGACCGTTTCCCACGTCAGACCGAGCCAGCGCATGTTGCGCGAGTTGATCTGCCCGAGGCCCAGATCGACCGAGTAGCCCGCAGCGACATAACGCTGCGCGGTCGCGACCGCGCTGGCGGCGCTGGTCGACGCAGGTGGTTGCGATGCGCCGTTGACGTTGATGGCAAAAGGACGACCGCGACTTTCGGTCTGCACGATCGCTAGGACGGTCTGCGGCGCGACATTCGGGGCGCATTGCGACGCCAGGGCGATGATAGCAGCCGCAGAATAGGCCATCACCGGTGGCCCCCTGCAATCTTCATAACCGAACGAAATCGAACGCTACAACTCATCGGGCGTTGCCCCCAAACTTCTATACGCAAACAAGAAAGCCCTGTTCGACGATCAGACTATTGGTAGCTGGCAGGCAGACACGTCGGCTATAGATTCACGAAGGCGTGACGGCGTTTCGACGTTTCTATCGAAGCCCCTGACAGCCTTTAACCTTCAATCTTGACCCTGCGGACTGTGTGTTCCGTCGCGGGATGGGTTCGCTGTCAGCCCCAAGCCACTGTCCGAATTAGGATAAGTAAGGCGAAATCGAACAATCGCCTTCGCAATCTCAAGGCCTCGCCGGTGTCATCCAGCTAGAGGCAAACTATGAACCGGAGCCGATATGTAACCCGGCCTCTCGACACGACCGATCGAGCCATCATCGCAGCGTTGACCGAGAACGGCCGCATGACCGTCCGCGAACTTGCGGCACAGATCGGGCTGTCCAGCCCGAGTGTCACTGACCGTATCCACAAGCTGGAGGATACGGGCGCGATCCGGGGATATACCATTGCGGTCGATCCCACCGTCTTCGGTCTTGTCATCGCGGCCCATGTGCGGATGCGCGCCATGCCCGGAGAAGTGAAGCGACTGGCGCAGATGCTTATCGACACGCCCGAGGTTGTCGAGGCGGATCGCGTCACCGGGGAGGACTGTTTTCTGGCGAAACTCGTGGTCGGTGACGTGCATGAACTTGAGACCGTGATTGATCGCTTCCTGCCGTTCTCATCGACCGACACGGCCATCATCCAATCGTCGACGGTCGTTCGACGCTTGCCCAAATTATAGACCGTCTCAAGCGAAAGGGCGGGGCAACGCCCGCCTGCAGCCATCAACTCCTGCGGTGAGACTTTTAGCCGCGATGCCCTATTAGGGCCAAGCGCGGCGTACCTGAGGGAAGGCAAGTTCGCCGCGCATCCCGCCGACCGGCGCTGCTTTAAAAGAACAATGGGATGGCGAACGCTCTTTTGCTGGAAAATGATGTGGGAGTGCATTATCGCACGTCGATGAGATCGGCTCCCAAGATTGTGGTGATCGGCGCATCAGCCGGCGGGGTAGAAGCGCTCTTAAAGCTCGTCACTTCCCTGCCGAAGGATTTCGCTGCGGCGGTGTTCATCGTGCTCCACGTAGGGAGTCACAAGAGTGAACTGCCCTGGCTACTGACCCGACTCGAAAGGCTCCCGGCAAGGCACCCAAACGACGGCGAGCCTTTCGAAGCCGGGCAAATCTATGTCGCCCCGCCCGATCATCATATGGTGCTCCAGCCAGGCCGCATATCACTAACCAAAGGGCCGCGAGAGAATTGGGCGCGACCGGCAATCGATCCGCTGTTTCGCAGCGCGGCCGATGTCTACGGCGCGGCTGTCATTGGTATGATCCTAACTGGCGGGCTCAACGATGGAACGGCGGGTTTATACCAAATCGAGCAAGCCGGTGGCACCACGATCGTTCAGGACCCGGCTGACGCCACCAACCCGAGTATGCCGCAAAGCGCACTTGCGCATGTCGCGGTCGATTATTGTTTGCCGATGGCGGACATCACACCGCTCCTGATCCGGCTGGTCGGCGAAGGATCGGATGTGCCCTCGCTTCCCGCACCCATCACGGAGGAACAACCCCAAGAGGATGAGGAAATGGCTGCCGAGTTTACCCAGAACCTACCGGTCGCTGTCACCTGTCCCGATTGTGGCGGGGCTCTCAGGCGTCGTGAGCTTGGATCGCTGACGCAGTTCGCGTGCCACATCGGGCATATCTACACTGCCGAAGTCATGATGGCGGCGCAGTTCCTGACGCTCGAACGGTTTATCGAGTCGGCGATGCGCTCGCTTGGCGAGCGAGCCGAACTCTGTCGGCAGATGGCAGAAAAGTCGCTCCCGCATGATCCAAGTCCTAATAGCTCGTCCTGGGAGGCCGCAATGCGCGAGGCGCACGAGCAGACTGAGCCTTTGCGTGAAATGATCACGCGGGAATGGATACATCCCTCCGCAATCGGCGTAATTGAACACACGGCTTCGTCAAAGGTTGTAAAGCCGCGATAGAGCGGCTCTACCCCAGACAGATTAATTTATTTTTCGAGGCTTTTATTCAATGCCGATGGAGGACGACGACGGCACTGATCGAGCAGCCCCCCCCCGCAGTGCCGAGCGTTCCAGGACGGGCGGGGTAGCGCGAAGTTTGGCTGACAATCCTGCCCTGATCGTAGGGATCGGCGCGTCGGCCGGTGGCCTCGACGCGTATCGGTCGTTCTTTTCGGCGATGCCCGCAGACACCGGCATGGCATTCGTGCTGGTCCAGCATCTGTCGCCCGATCACAAGAGCATGCTGGCCGACCTCCTTGGCAAGTCGACCGCCATGACGGTGACCGAGGCAACCGATGGCGCGACCGTCAAACCGAATTGCGTCCTGGTCATTCCGCCCGACGCGACGATGACGATCGAGCGCGGGCGACTGAAGATCGTGAAGCCCGCGCCGCCGCGCAACATTCGCCGCCCGATCGATACCTTTTTCCAGTCGCTGGCAGCCGATCAGGGCGAGAACGCGGTCTGCATCATCCTTTCGGGAACCGGGAGCGACGGCACGCTCGGCGTGGTCGCGATCAAGGAAGAAGGCGGGTTCACGCTCGCGCAGGCAACGTTCGACCATCACGCGATGTCTGGAATGCCGCAAAGTGCCGCGGCATCGGGCCAAGTCGACGACATACTCGCCGTTGAAGACCTGCCCGCCAGACTGATCGCATATCAAAAGCATCTGACGGATGTCGCGGCAAACAAAGCCGATGATGGTACACGCACCGACGCCGCGACGCATCTTGCGTCGATCATCAGCGCGCTACGCGCGCGCAGCGGGCATGATTTCAGCGAGTATAAGGAAAAGACGCTCGTCCGGCGGCTGCAGCGCCGCATGCAGGTGCTCCAGGTCGAAACCCCCGAGGCCTATATCGAGCAGTATCTCGACAAGCCCGAGGAGCTCGACCTGCTGTTTCGCGAACTACTGATCGGCGTCACGCAGTTCTTCCGCGACACCGCTGCGTTCGACGCGCTCGATGCGACGGTGTTGAAGGGGTTGGTATCGGGCAAAGGTGCCGACATTTCGGTGCGCATCTGGGTTCCGGGCTGTGCGACCGGCCAGGAGGCCTATACCATCGCCATCCTGCTGTGCGAAGCGATGGACAAACGGCGTCCGAAGCCGAAGATCCAGATCTTCGGCACCGACATCGACGATCGCGCGATCGCCTTCGCTAGAGCAGGACGCTATCGCAAGCCGATCGCGGGACTGTCGGCCGAACGCTTCGAGCGATGGTTCACGCAAGAGGGTGACGATTGCTGCGTCATGCCCGAGATCCGCGAGATGTGCGTGTTCTCGACGCACAGCATCATCAAGGACCCGCCGTTCTCGAAGCTCGACCTGATTTCTTGCCGCAATCTGCTGATCTACATCGATGCCGCGATGCAGGACCGCGTGATGCGCACGTTCCACTACGCCCTTAAACCGGGGGGGCGGCTGTTTTTGGGATCGTCCGAATCGGTAACTCGCTCGACCGGGTTGTTCGCCGCCAGCGATAAGAAGTACCGAATCTTCGAGCGGCGCATGATCGATGGCGCGTCGTTGCCCGATCTGCCTTCGCGCGGCTTGCGCATCGATCCGCAACCGCCGTCCGAAGTCCGCCCTGCCGCCGTTCAGGACGCTATCGACAAGGGTGCGCGCCGGGTGATGGAGCGATACAATCCACCGCACCTAGTCGTCGATCGGCGCCACCAGATCGTTCGCTTTTCGGGCGGGGCGATGGGCGACTATCTCGAGCCGGCGCCGGGCGTGCCGAGTTTTGCGCTGTTCGACATCTTGCGCAAACCGCTTCGGCCGATCGTGCGAACGGCGTTGCAGGATGTGCAGACCAATAGAGCGCCTGTCCGGCATGAGGATGTCCCGGTTCGTATCGGCGGGACCTCACGGCTCGTAACCATCATTGCCGAACCTATGGCTGATGACGGTGCGGAATCGGGGTTTGTCGTCCTCGCGTTTCAGGACGGGGGATCGGGAGCGTCCGATACGAAGAAGGCGCGTGCCGACAAGGTGGTCCCCGACGCCATGCGAGCGGTTGAGCAGGAGCTTCAGACCACCCGCACCCAGCTGCAGTCGACGATCGATGAACTCGAAATTGCGGGCGAGGAGATGAAATCCGCCAACGAGGAATATCAGTCGGTCAATGAGGAGCTGCAATCCTCCAATGAGGAACTCGAGACTTCCAAGGAGGAGATGCAGTCGATCAACGAGGAGTTGCAGACCATCAATGTCGAGATGGCAAGCAAGAACGACATGTTGACGCGCCTCAACAGCGACATCAAAAATCTGCTCGACAGCACCGAAATCGCCACGCTGTTTCTCGACGACCAGCTTCGCGTCAAAAGCTTCACGCGCGGCGTCACCGACATGTTTCATGTGCGTGACACCGATATTGGCCGCCCAATCGCCGAAATCGTGAATTTGCTCAATTATCCCGAACTACAGCGGGACGCGAAGACAGTGCTTCGCAAACTCACCCTCTTTGAGCGGCAGGTCGCGCTCAAGGATGCGACGATGAGCTTCGTGCTGCGTATCCGGCCCTACCGCACGATCGACAATGTCATTGATGGCGTCGTTCTTACCTTTGTCGATATCACAGCGCGCGAGGCCGGCGATGCCGCGTTGCGCGAAGCCCAGGACGACCTGCGCCGGTTGATCGATTCGGTAGCTGACGGTATTTATTGCATCGACCGCGACTGCGTGACGACGCTTTGTAATGCAGCCTTTGTGCGGATGCTCGGCTTCGCCGACGAAAGCGACGTCATCGGCGTCAATTTGCACGAGATCATTCACCATTCGTACCCCGACGGAACACCTTATCTTCGGTCGAAGAGCCCGATCTGCCGGACCTCATTGACCGGCGAGCCGTCACACCGTGATGACGAAGTGTTTTTTCGCCCCGATGGCACCAGCTTCCCCGTCGAATACTGGTCGCGTCCGATTATGCGCGGCGGCGAATTCGACGGCGCTGTGTGCACGTTCGTCGACATCAGCCATCGCCTGCGGTCGGAAACTGCGTTGCGGGACAGCGAGGCACGTTTCCGAGCTGCGGTTGGGGCTGTTAATGGCATCGTCTGGAGCAACGATGCCGTTGGCATGATGTCGGGCGAACAACCTGGGTGGGCGGCTCTGACGGGCCAGACGCCTGCCGAGTATGAAGGCTTCGGCTGGTTACAGGCGGTGCACCCCGACGACGCGCAGCCGACCATTGAAGCCTGGAGCGCTTCGGTCGCCGCCAAGAGCCCGTTCGAGTTCGAGCACCGGGTCCGATGCCATGATGGCGAATGGCGCCACTTTAGCGTTCGCGCCCTGCCGATCTTCGATCTGCAAAACCGTGTCATAGAATGGGTAGGCGTCCATACGGACATAGAGGATCGCTGGCGTCACGAGGAGCTGCGTGAGCTGCTCGTTCGCGAGCTTGATCACCGCGTGAAGAACCTGTTCGCGGTCGTCGGCGGCGTCGTCACGCTGAGCGCACGATCGGTGTCGACTCCGCAAGAGATGGTAAGCGTCGTGCAAGGTAGGCTCGGCGCGCTCGCCAGCGCCCATGTGCTGATCCGGCCGAACGTAAACAGCACGGCTTCCGATTCGGTCCCGACGCGGCAATCAACGTTGCGCGAGCTGGTCGAGACGATCCTTGCGCCTCATACCGACCTAGCGTTGACCGAGGGAGTTAGGCGTACCGAGATCGACGGGCCGGAAGTGGCTATCGGCGGAGAAGCGGTGACAAGTCTTGCGCTGGTCATGCACGAGCTGGCTACCAATGCCGCTAAATACGGTGCGTTTTCCACTTCGAACGGCCGCCTTCACGTTTCCTGGCAGGTGAAGAACGGCGAGCTTGCGCTGACATGGCAGGAACGCGGCGGCCCGACGATCAACGGCCCGCCCGAGCGGGAAGGTTTCGGCAGCCTGCTGGCTCGAAGGAGCATCAAGGGGCAGCTTGATGGTGAGCTGGCGTTTGATTGGGAAGCCGAGGGTGTCACAGTCCGTATGACGGCAAGGGTGGAACGGCTTGCGCCATGAACTGTTGGGTCGATCTGAAAATAACTCATACTCGGGGCGGCACTAATTTTGATTAACGGCGCTCGCATTCTCGTCGCCGAAGATGAGCCTTTCATTGCCCTGGATCTTGCGCTTGCGATCGAGGACGCCGGCGGAAAAGTCGTGGGTCCGGCCAGTAGCATCAAAGAGGCGCTAGCGTTGATAACGGCCACAGCAATTGCCGGTGCAATCCTCGACGTAAACCTGACCGACGGTGATATTACTCCCGTGGCAGAGGCAATTTTGTGTTTGGGTGTTCCAGTGATCCTGCAATCAGGTATCGGCCTTCCTCCCGAACTTGCCGGACGGTTTCCCAACATGGTTTTCCT
>JBBRRC010000027.1:0-36350 GCA_038225385.1 Sphingomonadales bacterium
ATCGGTTGAGTAGCCATGATGAGTTCCTCTCGTTGAAGGAACTCCATCGTCCGCCATCGTCACCGCAGGGCCAAACTTCAGCTCAGGCGCGCTACCTCACCGCTGGCACCCCTGCCGCGCAGCGGCTTCGTGCATTGGGGCGATGACAGACAACTCGCTGTTCCACGCCACGACCTAGTCGTTGCCGAACATGCTCCCCAGGATGCCGCCGACCGCGCTTGCGGCGAGGCCTGTTCCGACCACTTGCGACACGGTGCCGGAATCGCTGCCGCTGTGGTTGCCGGGCAAGTAGCGTCCGATTTCCTCGGCCAGGTTCATGATCGGCATCGACTGCAGCCAGACGCGGCCCGGGCCGGTCAGCGTCGCGAGGAACAATCCCTCGCCCGCGAACAGGATGTTGGAGAAGCCGCGCATCATCTGGATGTCGAACTGAACGCTCGGTTCGAACATGCCGACGTGCCCGGCATGAACGATGAGGCGTTCGCCGGGGGCGAGGGTTTTGACGACCACTTCGCCCGACAGGTCGAGGAAGGCGGTTCCCGGCCCCTTCACATGCTGGAGGATGAAGCCGTCGCCGCCGAAGACGCCCGCGCCGAAGCGCCGCTGGAACGCGATGTCGAGGGAGACCGACGTTTCTGCGCAGAGGAACGTTTCCTTGCGGCAGACCATCTCCTGTCCCGGCCGCAGCACTTCGGCCACGATCTGGCCGGGGAAGCGCGGGGCAAAGGCGATGTTGCCCGGCGCGTCGGCGGTGAATTCGGTGATGAAAAAGCCGCCGCCGCCCATGGCGCGCTTCAGCCCCTCGAACAGGCCGCCTCCGGTGTGCGTGTCCATGCGGATGGTGTCCGACATCCACGCCATGCTTGCCGTCTGCGAAAACAGTTTCTCACCGCGATCGAGGTCGATCGACACTGTCTGCATCGTCGTGCCGGAGATATCGTATCGCATCGCGCGCTCCCATCTGACCCGTGCGAAACTTAATCGACGGGATGTGCCGCGGCAACCTCACGCGCGATGCTTTCGAAAACGGATCGTGCGTCACCGGCCTGCATCAGGTCGCCGACCGATCCCACCCAGCTGTCCGCCGGATCGTCATACATCGCCCATTTCGGAAAGAGGCGCGTGTTGCCGGTCGACCGGTGGAGTTCGTTGACCGCCAGGTGACGGTTATCCAACCGGATTTTGGCGTAAAGCGCCTCGATCGCGGCGTCGGGTCCCTCGACCAGCTGGAGATAAAGATCGTGCCGGCAAATCAGCGCCCCGGTAACGTCGTGACGCGGATTGTTCCGCCGCGCCTGGACCAGAATGCCGTTGAGCATGGCCTCGTCGAAACCGAACGGTTCCGACGCATATATGAGCTGCATCACCATTGCCGACACTTTCAAATCAAACGACAAGCCTAACTGATCCGACGATCTTGGCCAGCACCTTCGACGATGGAGGGCGATGGGTGGCCGGGCGATTTCGGTCGCGATCGATGATACCTGTGGATAACTATTCGAAGTGTTGCAATATAATGTCATAATCCTTAACTTCATTCGGGTCTGGCAGCTGACGGCTGTCGGAGTTGAAGGAGGATCGAATGACCGATGGTCCCGAAATGCTCGCACGAAACAGCGACCGCAGCGGTGCTGCATCTTCGCCGGCGGACTACGCCGCGCCCGAGCCGGTGAGCTGTACCGTGCTCCACCGCCGGCATCTGCGGCGGCATCCGGCGCCAGTGTTCTCGCGCCCCGAAGGACGCATGTAGCCACCACGGTCAGGCGACGAGCTTCGCCAGGCCTTTCGACAGTTGCAGGGCGCCGTTGAGCCGCGTCCGGGGCGTGCTCCATTCCCGCGTGATGCTTAGCTTGCTGTCGGGGCGCAGCTTTGCCGTCCCCTTGAGGCGCTCGACATAGTTCAGCAGGCCGGGCAGGTCGGGGAAGCTGTCGTTCCAGAAGCTGACCAGCGCTCCTTTCGCCCCAACGTCGATCTTTGCGATGTGCGCGTTGCGGGCGTTGAGCTTGATCGACATGAGCGTCAGCAGGTTTTCGGTTGCATCGGGCAGCGGGCCGAAACGGTCGATCAGTTCGGCACCGAACGCCTCGATCCGCTCCGCGTCGTCCAGTTCGTTGACTCGCCGGTAAAGGCTCATGCGCAGATCGAGATCGGGCACATAATCGTCGGGAATGAGGATCGGGGCGTCGACCGTGATCTGCGGCGACAGATCGGCCTTGCGCGCGGCGACGATGCCGCCCGCCTTGGCCTCGAGGATCGCTTCTTCCAGCATCGACTGGTAAAGTTCGAAGCCAACCTCGCGGATGTGGCCCGACTGCTCGTCACCGAGCAGATTGCCGGCGCCGCGGATATCGAGGTCATGGCTGGCGAGCTGGAACCCGGCGCCAAGGCTGTCGAGGTCGCTCAGGACTTTCAGACGCTTTTCCGCCGTGTCGGTCATCGCGCGGTTGGTCGCGGTCGTGAAATAGGCATAGGCGCGCGTTTTCGAACGGCCCACGCGTCCGCGAAGCTGATAGAGTTGGGCAAGGCCGAACCGGTCGGCGCGGTGGATAACGAGCGTGTTGGCGCTCGGAATATCGAGCCCACTTTCGACGATCGTCGTGGACAGCAGCACATCGTATTTGCGATCGTAGAACGACGACATGCGGTCCTCGACCTCGGTCGGCGACATCTGGCCGTGGGCGGTGACGGTGCGGATTTCGGGGATTTCCTTGCGCAGAAATTCCTCGATGTCGGGCAGGTCGGCGATCCGGGGGACGACGAAGAAACTCTGCCCGCCCCGGTAATGTTCGCGGAGCAGGGCCTCGCGCAGGACCACGGGGTCCCAGGGGATGACGTAGGTGCGAACCGCCAGGCGATCGACGGGAGGTGTCTGGATGACCGACAGTTCACGCAGACCCGACATCGCCATCTGGAGCGTGCGCGGGATCGGCGTTGCCGTCAGCGTCAGCATGTGGACGTCGGTCTTGAGCGCCTTCAGCCGCTCCTTGTGGGAAACGCCAAAGCGCTGCTCCTCATCGACAATCACCAGCCCGAGCCGCTTGAACTCGACCGATTTCGCGAGGATCGCGTGCGTGCCGACGACGATGTCGAGGGTGCCGTCGGCCAGCCCCTCGCGTGTCGCCTTCGCTTCTCCCGCGGGAACGAGCCGCGATAACCGTCCGACCTTGAGCGGAAAGCCCTGAAAACGCTCGACGAAAGTGCGATGATGCTGGCGCGCCAGCAGCGTCGTCGGACACACGATCGCGACCTGGTGCCCCGCCATTGCGGCGATGAATGCCGCCCGGAGGGCAACCTCGGTCTTGCCGAAGCCGACGTCGCCGCAGATCAGGCGATCCATCGGCTTGCCCGCGCCGAGGTCGTCGATGACATCGGCGATGGCGCGGTCCTGATCGTCGGTTTCCTGATAGGGAAAGCGATCGACGAATTCATTGTAGGCGCCGTCCGGCGCAAAGATGTCGGCGTCGCGCAGCGCTCGTTCGGCGGCCACCGCGATCAGACCGCCCGCGATCTCGCGAATGCGCTCCTTCATCCTCGACTTGCGGCGCTGCCACGCCTCGCCGCCGAGGCGGTCGAGGGCAGTATTCTCACTGTCCGACCCAAAGCGCGACAGGACGTCGATATTTTCTACCGGCACGAATAACTTGTCGCCGCCGGCATAGGTCAGCTGGACGCAGTCGTGCGGGGACTGGCCGACGGGTATCGACGTCAGCCCCTCGAACCTGCCGATGCCGTGGTCGCGGTGGACCATGAGATCGCCGGGCGTCATCGTCGCCAGTTCGGACAGGAAGGCGTCGGCCGATTTCTTGCGCTTGGCACGCCGGACGAGGCGGTCACCGAGAAGGTCCTGTTCGGTCACGACGACGACCGAAGGCGCGACAAAACCGTGTTCGAGCGGCACGACGGCAAGGGCGACCGTGCCCCGGGCGGCAATGCCCTGAGCGGCCTGCCAGCTCGGCGCCATCTCCTGATTGTCGAGGCCGTGCGCCGCAAGCAGCCCGGCCAGTCGCTCGCGGGATCCCGTCGAATAGCTGGCAACGACGAGGCCTGCCCGCGTCAGCGATCCCCGATAGTCCGCAAGCGCCTCATAAACGTTTTCGCTGCGGCTGCGCTCCGCCCCGAAATCGCGTGCGCCGTCGATGCCGAAATCGATCACACGCGGCGTGGGGGGCTCACGGAACGGCGTGGTGATGTGGACATGCCGGCTGTCGAGCGCTGCGGCCCAGTCGGTGGGCGACAAGTAGAGCGCCTCGGGCTTCAGCGGGCGATAGCTGCCGGGCTCCGACGATGCGGCGCGAACGCGATTGGCGTGATAATCGGCCACTGCCTCGAACCGCGCGTCGGCGGCCCCGCCCGAACCCGCGTCGCGGACGACCAGGTCGTCGGCACCGAGATGGTCGAACAGCGTGCTCAATTTTTCCTCGAGCAGCGGCAGCCAGTGATCCATGCCCGCGAGGCGTCGTCCCTCGCTGACCGCCTGATAAAGCGGGTCGCCGGTCGCGGTCGCGCCGAAGGTTTCGCGGTACCTGCCGCGAAACCGCCTGATCGACTCCTCGTCGAGCAACGATTCGGATGCCGGCAGAAGAGTGAAGCCATCGATCCGGTCAATCGTGCGCTGGTCGGCGGGGTCGAAGGTGCGCACGCTCTCGATCTCGTCACCGAAAAAATCGAGGCGGAGCGCGTGATCCATCCCGCTGGGGAACAGGTCGACAAGGCTGCCGCGCACGGCATAGTCGCCCGCATCGGCGACAGTTTCGGTGCGGACATAGCCATTAGCCTGAAGCAGGGTGACGAGGTCGTCGCGGTCGATGCGTTCGCCGGGTGCGAGCCTCGCGACCAGCGCGCGCAGGCGAAACGGGGTCAGCGTCCGCTGGGTAGCGGCATTGACTGTCGTCAGCAGCAGCTGAGGACCGCTTCCCTTGTCCTGAAGCGCATGGAGCGTGGCAAGGCGTTCCGCCGTGATCCGCAGGCTGGGGGATGCCCGGTCGTAGGGCAGGCAATCCCAGGCTGGAAAGGTCAGCACGCGGATCTCCGGTGCGAACCATGCAGCGGTATCGGCCAGACCGCGCATCTCGCCTTCGTCGGACGCGATGAACACCGCGCGGCGGGGGGCGGCGCGCGCCAGGTCGGCGAGAAGCCACGGCAGGAATCCCGCCGGCACGCCGGACAGGGTCAGCGACGCGCTGGCTCCCGTAATGTCGGATATGCCGGTCATTTCTCGTGCGCGATGTAGTCGAGACGCTGCATTGCGACCAACAACGGACCCTGGACGCGGGCAGGGGCCGCCATCGTCCCCATTGCCCAGGCCATGATCTCGACGTCCTCTTCGTCCATCATCCCCTCGAACCACGCAATCTCGTCGTCGTTCCAGGTCGCGGCATAACGGTCGTAGAAGCCCCCGATCATCATATCGGCTTCCTTCGTACCGCGATGCCAGCTGCGAAAGCGCAGGCGTTTCAGGCGGGTTTCACGATCCAACGGGCAGGTACTCCAACGCAAAACGCCTCCCCGCGACAAACGCGGGGAGGATCGTGTAGGCTCTCCCTAGCCATGCGTCCCGACGTCCTCAACCCGCTATTCACCGAAGTCGAAGCCATGAAGGGTGTCGGCCCGGGCATGGCCAAACCGCTGGCAAAGCTTGGTCTGGCGCGCGCGATCGATGTGCTGTTCCATTTGCCGACCGGAACCGTCACGCGCCACCGCGTCGAACGGCTCGACGATGCGATGCCGGGAGAGATGATCGGGGTGGTCGTGACGCCGGTCGAGTACAAGCAGCGGGGGCCACGCGGTCCCCTGCGCATCCATGCCGTCGATGCGGTGGGTGACTATGTCAGCCTGATCTATTTCGGCAATGCGCCCGCCTACGCAAAAAAGCTGTTCCCCCTTGGCGAGGCGAAGCTCGTGTCGGGTCGGCTCGATCTCTATGGCGAGGAACGCCAGATCGTTCATCCCGATCAGGTACTGGCGCCGGGCGATCCGCTGGCCTTGCGGGAAAGCATCTATCCGCTGTCCGATGGACTGACGAGCAAGCGGCTTGGCCAGCTGGCCGAACAGGTCCTCTCGCGCACACCGGACCTGCCCGAATGGATCGAACCGGGCCTGATTGCCGCCCGCGGCTGGCCGTCGTGGCACACGGCAATCGCGCTCGCTCATGCCGATCCCGACAACGGCGCCGCCCGTGCGCGGCTCGCCTATGACGAGATATTTGCCAATCAGCTGGCGCTGATGCTCGTCCGTGCATCGACCCGCCGACGCAGAGGCGTGCCGCTGAACGGCGACGGCCGGCTGCGTGATGCTCTCCGGCTGCCCTATGCACCGACGAACGCGCAGCGGCGGACGATCGGCGAGATCGAGGGCGACATGCAGCAGGCGACGCCGATGCTGAGGCTGCTCCAGGGCGATGTCGGGTCGGGCAAGACGCTGGTCGCCCTGAACGCGATGCTGATTGCCGTCGAGGCCGGCGCGCAGGCGGCGATGCTGGCCCCGACCGAAATTCTGGCGCGGCAGCATTATGATACGCTGTCACGGATGCTGTCGGGCCTCGACGTGCGCATCGCGGTGCTGACCGGCCGCGACAAGGGGCGTGCGCGTGAGGCAACACTGATGGGGCTGGCGGATGGCACCATCGACCTGCTCGTCGGTACTCATGCGATCTTTCAGGAAGCGGTGACCTACCGCCGGCTGGGGTTGGCCGTCGTTGACGAGCAGCACCGCTTTGGCGTGGCGCAGCGGATGCTGCTGACCGCGAAGGCCGAACATCCGCCGCACCTTCTGGTGATGACCGCGACGCCGATTCCGCGCACGCTGACGCTGACCACCTATGGCGAGATGGATGTCAGCCGCCTCGATGAAATGCCACCCGGGCGCACCCCGGTCGAGACGCGAGTTATTGCGGGCGAACGGATCGACCAGGTTGTCGAGGCGCTCGGCCGACACATTGATGCGGGCAAGCAGGCCTTCTGGGTGTGTCCGCTGGTCGAGGAAAACGAACTTGCCGACCGTGCGGCGGCGGAGGCGCGGGCCGCGTCGCTGACGCTGCGTTTTGGTGGCAAGGTCGGGCTGGTCCATGGCCGCATGAAGCCGGCCGAAAAGGATGCCGTGATGGCGCGCTTTGCGGGCGGTGCACTGGCGGTGCTGGTTGCGACGACAGTCATCGAAGTCGGGGTCGACGTCCCCAATGCGTCACTGATCATCATCGAGGAGGCGGATCGGTTCGGCCTGGCCCAGCTGCACCAGTTGCGCGGGCGGGTCGGGCGCGGTGCCGAACGCTCCATATGCCTGTTGTTGCGTGGCAACGCGTTGAGCGAGACGGCCCGGGCGCGCCTCGCTCTAATGCGCGAGAGCAACGATGGCTTCCGCATCGCCGAGGAAGATTTGCGCCTGCGCGGCGGCGGCGAGGTGCTTGGCACGCGCCAGTCGGGCGACGCCAAGTTCCGCCTTGCGACGCCCGAACAAATGGTCGCCATGCTTCCGCTTGCCACGGACGATGCACGCTTGCTCGTCGATCGTGACGGTGGCCTGGAAGGGGAGCGAGGGCAGGCGGCCCGAACCGCGCTTTACCTGTTCGAACGCGATGCGGCCGTCGGCTTGCTCAGGGCCGGCTGACCGGCACGCTCGAGCGCTGAACATCGCGCACAATCGCCGCCATCAGATGCGGCGGAATGGGATCACGAAAGGCTGCGCCGATGCGCTCTCCCAAGACCCAGACGATGTCGGCGCGTTTCCAGCCGACGATCGGCATGTCGATCCGCACGGGCTCGCGCTCGCGCTGGTCGACGTCGGTCACCGCCATGAACCCATCTTCGGACAGGTTGAGCAGACGGACGCCGGAAAGCCGCCCCTCCCGGTCGGTCATCAGCGTATCGGCGTGAATATCCTCGCGCGCCGCGCGGCGGCGGTCGACATAGCTGATGTGAGCAGCAAGCGGAGCGTCGGCGGTCATCGACATGGACCGGTGTAATGCCGGCAACTCCCGACAAAAGGCTGAACGATCGGGATTGACGCCGCGTTAAGCAGCTATCGGATGATCAGACCGTGGAGCTTCTTACCGGCGGAAATGCGAACGGGCGCGTCACCGGGCGCCACCAGCACCGCATCATCGGCCACCTGCTCTCCGTCGATGCGCGCGCCACCACCGGCGATCAGGCGCCGCGCCTCGCCCTTTGACGCGACCAGCTTGAGGGCAACCAGTGCGTCGACGATGTTGATCGCCGGCGTGGCAATCGCGTAGCTGGGCAGATCCGCGCCAGCGCCGCCGGCAAAGGTGGCTCTTGCCGTATCGTTCGCGGCCCGAGCGGCGGCATCGCCGTGGGCGAGCGCGGTGACGGCATCGGCGAGCGCTTCTTTTGCAGCATTGATTTCGGCACCGCCAAGCGCTTCCAACCGCGCGATCTCGTCCAGAGGCAGATCGGTGAACAATCGCAAGAACCGCCCGACGTCGCCATCCTGGGTGTTCCGCCAGAACTGCCAATAATCATAGGGTGCCAGCGCATCGGCATTGAGCCATACCGCGCCCTTGGCGGTCTTACCCATTTTCGCGCCGTCCGCGGTGGTGATGAGCGGCGTCGTCAGCCCGAAAACCTGGGTGCCGTCGATACGGCGGGTCAGTTCGATGCCGTTGACAATATTGCCCCATTGATCCGATCCGCCGAGCTGCAGTCGGCAGCCGCTCCGCCGCGACAGCTCGAGGAAGTCATATGCCTGGAGAATCATGTAGTTGAATTCGAGAAAGGTCAGCGGCTGTTCGCGGTCGAGGCGCAGCTTGACCGAATCGAAAGCGAGCATCCGGTTGATCGTGAAATGAGGGCCGATGTCGCGCAGGAAAGGCACATAGGCGAGAGCGTCGAGCCAGTCCGCGTTGTCGACGATGATCGCGTCGCTGGGACCATCGCCGAACGTCAGGAAGTTTTCAAAAACACGTTTTATACTGTCGATGTTGGCGGCGATCTCTTCGTTCGAAAGCAGCTTGCGCGATTCGTCCTTGCCGGAGGGGTCGCCGACCTTCGTCGTGCCGCCACCCATCAGCACGATCGGCTTGTGACCCGTTTGCTGAAGCCGCCGGAGCATCATGATCGGGACGAGGCTGCCCACATGGAGCGAAGGCGCGGTCGCGTCGAACCCGATATAGCCGGGCACGACCTGGCTTGCGGCAAGCTCGTCGAGGCTCGCCGGATCGGTGATCTGGTGGACATAACCGCGCGCATGAAGCACGCGGAGGAGGTCGGACTTGTAATCGGTCATGGCGCGGCCCCGGAAATGGCGGGCGCTTAGCATGGGGTATGCGGAAGTGGATAGAGTGCTGGCAATCGGGCTGATGTCGGGAACGTCGGTTGACGGGATCGATGCGGCATTGATCGAGACCGACGGCGAAAACTTTGTCCGGCCGGTTGCCTTTCGCTGCGAACCGTGGAGCGACGCCGCCCGGCTGCAGCTGCGCGACGTGGCCGCGCTCGCCATGAGCTACGATCGTCCGCGACCAAGTCCGGAAGTCGTTGCCGCCGAACAGCTGATCGACCGGATGCACATCCTGGCGGTCCGCAAGCTGCTTGCCGAAACCGGAACGGCGAACGAGGACGTGAGGGTGATTGGCTATCACGGCCAGACGGTTGCGCACCGGCCCGACCGGGGATGGACCTGGCAGCTGGGTCGCGGCGCCGCGATCGCCGATGCGACGGGGATCGAGACGGTTTCCGACTTCCGGAGCAACGACGTGGCGGCGGGGGGGCAGGGGGCCCCGCTGCTGCCGGTATACCACCGCGCCCTTCTCCGCACCGAGCCCAGGCCCGCGGTCGTCCTCAATCTTGGCGGCGTCGGCAATCTGACATGGGTCGGGGAGGACGACACATTGGTCGCATTCGATACCGGACCCGCCAACAGCCTGATCGACGACTGGATGCTGGCAGAAACCGGCAAACGGTTCGACGCCGACGGATCGCTCGCCGCCTTCGGGCATGTCCATGAGCAGGTCGTTGCGATGATGCTCGACCATCCGTTCTTCGATGCGCCGCCGCCGAAGTCGCTCGACCGGAGTGATTTCACGATTCAGGCTGCACGCGGCCTGTCTGCGGCCGATGGTGCGGCGACGTTGACGGCGTTCACGGCGGCAAGCGTGGCACGCGGTCTCGACCTGTTACCGAGCCGGCCCGCGCGCATCATCGTCGCCGGCGGCGGCAGGCACAATCCGGTGCTGATGCGGATGCTGCGCGACCGCACGGGCCTGCCGGTCGATTCGATCGAAGTGGTCGGCGCCAACGGCGATTCTACCGAGGCGGAGGGATTCGCTTATATGGCGGTCCGTTGTTTACTCGGAATGCCGATCAGTTTTCCCGGAACAACCGGTATTTCCAACGCTTTGTCGGGCGGAACGGCGCACAAACCCGCGATTCGTTGACTCGTGACGATTTGGCAACAATTTATCGGATAACGTGACCTGTCCGAGTCGCACGCGGGGATCGCTTAGTGGAATCAGACTTCAGATATTATCAGCGTCGTGCGGCGTTTGAGACGTCCGCTGCGATGCGGGCGGTTACACCGGCAGCCAGAGAGCGTCGGTTGATGTTGGCCCAGGTTTATGCCGGCAAGGCTCGCGAATGTGCCTGCACCGAAACAGCGACGGCCTGATCAGTTTTTTCGCGTCAACGTCCGCATCGCGTCATCGAGCCCCGTGAGGGTAAGCGGAAACATCCGGTCATTCATCGCGTCCCGCATCAGGGCGATAGATTGCGAATAACCCCAGTGCGCCTCGGGGACGGGGTTTAGCCAGGCGGCCGCAGGATAGGTCGTCGTCAGTCGCTGCATCCAGACCATCCCCGACTCTTCGTTGAAATGTTCGACCGAGCCGCCGGGATGGCTGATCTCATAGGGCGACATCGAGGCATCGCCGACAAAGATCAGCTTGTAATCATGACCGAATTTATGAAGCACGTCCCAGGTCTGCGTGCGTTCGCTGAACCGTCGCCGGTTGTCCTTCCAGAGGCCCTCATAGGGGCAGTTGTGGAAATAGAAGAATTCCAGATTCTTGAATTCGCTTGTCGCCGCACTGAACAGCTCTTCGCAAAGCTTGATATGGGGGTCCATCGAGCCGCCGACGTCGAGGAACAGCAGCAATTTGACGGCATTGTGCCGCTCTGGCCGCATGTGGATGTCGAGCCACCCCTGACGCGCGGTCCCATTGACGGTCGCATCGAGGTCGAGCTCATCGGCCGACCCCTCGCGCGCGAACCGGCGCAGGCGGCGCAACGCGATCTTGATATTGCGCGTGCCGAGCTCTTTCGTGGAATCGAGGTTCCGGAATTCCCGCTTGTCCCAGACCTTCAGCGCCTTGCCGTGCTGTGATTCGCCGCCGATGCGCACACCTTCCGGATTATAACCGCTATTGCCATAGGGGGAGGTGCCACCGGTGCCGATCCACTTGCTGCCCCCCTGATGTCGCTCTTTCTGTTCCTCGAGACGCTTTTTCAGCGTCTCCATGATGTCGTCCCACGACCCCAGCTTTTCGATCTGGGCCATTTCCTCCGCGGTCAGAAATTTCTCGGCGACGGCGCGCAGCCAGTCAGCCGGAATCTCCGTCGAGTGCTCACCATAAGTCGTTGCGATACCTTTGAATACTTTCGCAAAGACCTGATCGAACCGGTCGATCAGCCCCTCGTCCTTCACGTAGATCGCGCGCGACAGGAAGTAGAATTGTTCGGGCGTGCGCTCGATCACGTCGGCATCGAGCGCCTCCAGCAGCACCAGATGTTCCTTGATGCTGGCCGGAATGCCCGCGGCGCGCAGCTCGTCGAGAAAGTTGAAGAACATGGCCGCAGCCGTGCCGCATGTGAAGCGCCCGGGCAATCCTTCTTCAATGATGAACGCCGTCTCAACCCCGTCTTTACGCCCTTCGGTTAGAGCTAGGGTTCATTCATGGAGTGTGGAGTAACAATGGTAGTGGGGGCATGACCGGTCGATCCGCCGCAGCTGATGCTCCGAACGTGAGCGAACATCCGCTTGCCCAACTCGTCGCGCGCGACGGATCGGCAACGCATGGTCATTCGCGGAGTCTGCTGACGCTCGACAGCGCGGCAGCGACGCGTAACGCGTCGGATGCCATTCACCACCTGTCGATGCTGCACGGCCGCTATCCGGGTGTCATCGACCATGCCAGCGCGCGGACCGCCGACGATGGTGCACGCCGCCAGATGTTTGCCCTTGCCGATGCCTTTGCCATCGAACGCGACTTCCTCGGCCGCCTGGTCGTCGCCGCCGGGCCGATTCCCAGCACGCCGGGTCAGGCCGAAACCGAATCGAGTGTGGTCGCTCAGCGCCACGCGATCGAAATGCTCGCCCAATCCGAACGGCGTGGCTGTTCGCTGGGCGCGGCGATCGGTGTCGCGCTGGACTGGCACGGCATCCGGCCGGTGCTCGAGGCGGCGGCAAGACGTTTCGGTGTCGATATTGCCGCGACGACAATTATTTCCCCTGACGAACTGACCGCGATTGCTGCCCGCGAGTGCACGGCACCCGCGACCGACCGGGCAGCGGCGTTCGGCGCGCAGCAGATCGTCACACAGCACCGGGGCCTCTGGGATCTGCTGCAGGCCCGCGCCCATGCCCGGGCGGACAATTAAACTATTGGCGAAATCGCTTTGCTCGCCTAGTCGAACCTGACTTTACGTTTACGTCAGGAAGGCCTTGCGGCGATGAAGTTCACCGGCACTGCCGATTATGTTGCGACCGACGATCTGAAAGTCGCGGTGAATGCGGCCGTAACTTTGCGCCGTCCGCTGCTGGTTAAGGGGGAGCCCGGCACCGGCAAGACGGTGTTGGCCCATGAAATCGCAAAGGCAGCTGGCGCGCCGCTGATCGAATGGCACGTCAAGTCCACGACGAAGGCGCATCAGGGCCTTTATGAATATGACGCCGTTGCCCGGCTGCGTGATGGCCAGCTGGGTGACGAGCGCGTCCACGACATTCGCAACTATATCCGCAAGGGCAAATTGTGGGAGGCGTTCACCTCGCCCGTGCTGCCCGTCCTGCTGATCGACGAAATCGACAAGGCTGACATCGAGTTTCCGAACGACCTGTTGCAGGAACTCGACCGGATGAGCTTCGACGTTTACGAAACGCACGAGACGATCGCCGCGCGGGAGCGGCCCATCGTCGTCATCACGTCGAACAATGAAAAGGAATTGCCGGATGCGTTCCTGCGCCGGTGCTTTTTCCACTATATCAAATTTCCCGACCGCGACACGATGCAGGCGATCGTCGACGTCCATTTTCCTGGCATCCAGAAAATCCTGGTCAACAAGGCGATGGATATTTTCTACGACGTTCGCGAAGTGCCGGGCCTGAAGAAAAAACCGTCGACCAGCGAGTTGCTCGACTGGCTGAAACTGTTGCTCGCCGAGGATATGCCACTCGACGTCCTGCAGTCACGCGACCCGTCGAAGGCAATCCCGCCACTGCACGGCGCGCTGCTCAAGAACGAGCAGGACGTGATGCTGTTCGAGCGGCTGGCATTCATGGCGAGACGGCAAGGGGCGAAGGCTTAGCCCAGCCGGTAAGCGACCTCGTAGTCGCCCCAGCGGCGGCCGCGGATGACCAGCGGCACGTAGACATTGCGAACGACGTGAAAGCCGCCGTCGTCATCCTCGCGCCGATAGACGGCGAGATGGAACGGCTTTTCACTCTCCTTCGCCAGGATGTCGGTATCGTCGAGCAGGATACGGCGATTGCGGCAATTGGCGGCGTCATACACTGGATCACCCGTCGGCGGGCGACTGTAAACCGAGGTGTGCGTCGGCAGATAGCCGTTGCGGTCGGTGCAGGCGTTGGAAATGATCAGCGGATTGGTCGCGACAATACGGTCGAGTTCAGGCCGCCAGACACGGTCGGCAAAATCATTGAGGTGCGTGTCGAAGCGTTCGGGATTGGACCCCGGGATCAGCCGGTAATTGGTATCGAACAGGGCTTCCATGTCCAGTTCGCCGGCGTCGAGCGCGGCCTCGGTCAACGCCAGAAAATGGTCACGACCGGCAAGTGCAATGTCGACGAACCGCTGATCCTCGGTCGCAAAGCCGCTGTGCACGATGGTGTCAAACATGGCATTGGCCTGCATCTCCAGCCCGCGCATCGCGCGCCCCGCATCACCGAGCAGCGCGCTGTTGGCGCGTGCTGCGGTCGAAAAGCCGTCGAGTTCCATACCGACCCTGCACACGCTTTCGTGGATCAGGTTGGTGGCGCGGGCAATGTCGTCGGCCTGGGCGTCGACCTGGTCGACGAGGCGGGTAACTTCGCCCACCGTTTCCGTGACGCGGCCAAAACCCTTTTCGGCTTCGCGACTGCGCGTCACGCCGTCCATCAACTCGCCCATGAAGCTCTCGCCCTCGCGGGTCAGCGAGTCCATTGTCGTCCCGATCTCGTCGGTGGCGACACGCGTGTCGAGCGCCAGCTTTTTCACTTCGGCCGCGACGACGGCGAAGGTCCGGCCGGCATCACCCGCACGCTCCGCTTCGATGGCGGCGTTCAGCGCGAGCATGTTCGTCGTCCGCGCGATCGTATCGATGGTTTCGGCGGTGCGTCGCACCTGCTGCATCGCCGCCGCAAAATTGTTGATCTGGTTGCCCAGGCGGAGAACGAGCTGGGTGAGTTCACCGAATTCGCCGATCGAGGCGGCTATCGTGCGACTGCCCTCGGCAAGCCGTGTCCGGGCCGATTCGGCGAGCAGGCGCGCTTCATCGGTGGCGTCGGTCACCTGGCGCTGGTCGGTCTCGAGCGACTGCATGACCGACTGAAGCTCGTTCAGGACCGAAATCTGCCCCCCGATGCTGGTCGCGACATGCTCGACGACACCGCCTGCATCGGTGCAGCCCACGGCAACTTCGCCGCACTGACGCGCAACCCGGTCGATCGCCGCCGGATCTGCTGCCTCGATGCGCTCCTGGATCATTGGTGCCCCATATGAAAACCCAAACTTGGCTACTAAAGCCAAGGTCTTGCTGAGGCGTTAACCCTCCTCGGCGGGGTTTTAGAGCGCGGACAGAACGGCATCGCCCATTTGCGCAGTGGTCAGCGATCCGCCGATGTCCGCCGTGCGTGCCCCTGCGTCGAGGCTGGCCGTGACCGCCGCGAACAGCCGGTCCGCCGCTGCCGCCCGCTCGAACGACCAGCGCAGGGCCATTTCGAACGACAGGATCGCGGCAAGCGGGTTGGCGATCCCTTTTCCTGCAATATCCGGGGCGGAGCCATGGATCGGTTCGTAGAGGCCGGGCTTGCCAGCCATGCCGAGCGCCGCCGATGGGAGCATACCCAATGAACCCGTCAGCTGGCTTGCCGCGTCGGACAGGATGTCACCGAACAGATTGTCGGTCAGCAGCACGTCAAATTGCGTCGGCCGTCGCACGAGCTGCATCGCTGCATTATCGGCGAGCATGTGTTCAAGCGTCACGTCGGCATAATCGCGGGCGTGCAGGTCGGCCACGACCTCGCGCCACAATACGCCCGATTCCATGACGTTCGACTTTTCGGCCGAGGTGACATGGTTGCGCCGCCCGCGTGCCAGTTCGAACGCGACCCGCGCGACCCGCTCGATCTCGCTGGTCGTGTAGACCTGCGTGTCGAAGCCGCGCCGCTGGCCGTCGGGCAGCGTCTCGATCCCGCGTGGTTCGCCGAAATATACCCCCCCGGTCAGCTCGCGGACGATCATTATGTCCAGCCCCGCAACGATTTCCCGCTTCAAGGAGGACGCATCGGCGAGCGCGTCGAAGCACAGGGCAGGGCGAAGGTTGGCGAACACCTGCATCTCACGGCGGAGGCGCAGTAACCCCATTTCGGGCCTGAGATGTCGTGGTGCGGCGGCCCATTGCGGCCCGCCGACGGCGCCGAGCAGAACGGCCGTACTGCCCAGCGCCCGGGCCAGCACCTCGTCGGTCAGCGACGTGCCATGCGCGTCGTAACTCGCACCGCCGTAGATCGCGTCGGTCACGACGATGTCGGGGGTCAGCGCCGCGGCAACGCGCGCGACTTGTGCGCACACTTCCGGCCCGATGCCGTCCCCCGGCAGGAGAAGAAGATTTTGCATGACGCGGGCCGCTAAAGCACCCCGTGACGTCCGGCAAGCATTCGAAGTGGCACGCCGGACGGCTCGGTGGTTGCAATTCGCCTATTGGTCGAGAAAGCTCCGCATCTTGCGGCTGCGGCTCGGGTGCTTGAGCTTGCGCAACGCCTTCGCCTCGATCTGGCGGATGCGTTCACGGGTGACGCTGAACTGCTGGCCGACCTCCTCGAGCGTGTGATCGGTGTTCATGCCGATACCGAACCGCATCCGCAGCACGCGCTCCTCGCGCGGCGTCAATGACGCCAGCACGCGCGTCACCGTCTCCTTCAGGTTCGCCTGGATTGCCGCATCGACCGGAATGACCGCATTCTTGTCCTCGATAAAGTCGCCGAGGTGCGAATCCTCCTCGTCGCCGATCGGCGTTTCGAGGGAGATCGGCTCCTTGGCGATCTTCATCACCTTGCGGACTTTTTCGAGCGGCATCGACAGTCGTTCGGCCATTTCCTCGGGCGTGGGCTCGCGGCCCTGCTCGTGGAGGAACTGGCGGCTGGTCCGCACCAGTTTGTTGATCGTCTCGATCATGTGAACCGGAATACGGATCGTGCGCGCCTGATCGGCGATCGAGCGCGTGATCGCCTGACGAATCCACCAGGTCGCATAGGTCGAGAACTTATAGCCGCGGCGGTACTCGAACTTGTCCACCGCCTTCATCAGCCCGATGTTGCCCTCCTGGATCAGATCGAGAAACTGCAGGCCACGGTTGGTGTATTTTTTGGCGATCGAGATCACGAGGCGCAAATTGGCCTCGACCATTTCTTTCTTGGCGATGCGCGCCTCGCGCTCGGCTTTTTGCACCATGTTGACGATGCGGCGGAACTCACCGAGCGACATCCCCGTCGCTTGGCTGATTTCGCCGATCTCGGTCCGGATGCGATCGACCGCGTCGGCCTCGTTCGTGGCAAAGGCCGCCCATTTCTTGTCGACGGCCTTGACCCGGTCCAGCCAGGTCTCGTCGAGTTCATGGTCGACATAACTGTTGAGAAAGGCCTTGCGCGGAACCTTGTGACGCTCCGCAAGGCGCAACATCTGGCCGCCCAGCGCGGTCAGGCGACGGTTGAACGAATAAAGCTGGTCGACCAGATACTCGATCTTGGCATTGTGGAACTGGACGCTTTCGACCAGCGCGGTCAGTTCTTCGCGGAGCTTGTGATACTTCTTTTCTTCGCTCGCCGGAAAGTCGTTACCGACGCCCAGGGCATCGATACGTGCCGCCTGAACCTTCGAGAATTTCTTGTAGATCGTCGTGATCGCCGCGAATTTCTCGAGCGCCGACGGTTTGAGCAACTCCTCCATCGCGGCGAGCGACAGGGTGTTGTCCTCCTCGTCGTCGTCGACCGGCATCGGCGCACGCCGTTCGGTCATCGACTCTTCGTCCTCGTCCTCGACGATCGGGGCTTCTTCGGGCTCTTCTTCTTCCTTGAACGTCGGCCCGGCGTTTTTTTCTGAAATCTCGCCGTCACCTTCCTCGTCGTCGGTCAGGCTCTCGGGCGCGGGATCCTTCGACAGCATCGCATCGAGGTCGAGGATTTCGCGCAGCTGCATCGTGCCCGCGTTCAGCGCGTCCGACCAGCCGATAATCGCGTGGAAGGTGATCGGGCTTTCGCACAAGCCCAGGATCATCGTGTCTCGACCGGCTTCGATCCGCTTGGCGATGGCGATTTCGCCTTCGCGGCTGAGCAGTTCGACCGCGCCCATTTCGCGCAGATACATCCGCACGGGGTCGTCGGTCCGGTCGGTAACGGTCGTCTTCTTCTCACCGACGTGGCCCGAACCGTCGCCGGCATCGACCGTCTCGACTTCTTCCTCTTCGTCGGGCTGCGCGTCCTCGCCGTCTTCGCCCGCCTCGTCGTTCTCGACGACGTTCACCCCCATCTCGTTGAGGGCGGACATGACGTCCTCGATCTGCTCGGAGGACATCTGGTCCTGCGGCAATGCCTCGTTCAGCTGGTCATAGGTGATGTAGCCCCGTTTCTTCGCCCGTGCGACGAGCTTTTTCAGCTCGGCATCGTTCAAGTCGATCAGGGGCGCGTCGCCTGCCTCCGCCGGAGTTTCAAGCGTTTCGTCGCCAGTCGTTTTCGCCATTTACTGCCCGTTCCTAATCTTCATCAACCTCCGACAGGGCAGCCAGCGCCCGGTCGGCTTCGGCCCGCGCCGCTATCAACCGCATCTGCTCGGCAAACCCGTCCGCGTCCGGCCCCATTGCCATCCGCGCCGTCGCGGCATCGAGCGCCGCATCGAGTTCCGGTCGTGAGGCCAGCGCTTCGATTGCCATCGCCAGATCCCTGCGCGCAACTTCGGGGTCCGCTTCGCCGCGCGTGAACGAAAAGGCAAGCCCGTTCGCGCGTTGCAGGTCAGCGACGAGCGATGCGAGGCCGGCTTGCTCAAATATGGTGTCGACTCGCGGCGAATCAACGGCCTCCCGGTCGAAGGCGCGTTCGATCATCAGCGAGCGCAGGCGATCGAGGAGCGGATCGGCAAAAGTCAGCATCGCCAGCGCCTCCGCGCAAGTGACGACAAGCGCCGGATGCCTGAGTAAACCGGCCATAATTGCGCGACCGTACAGCGCGTTGACGCCGTCCCCGCCGATGCCGCGTGCCGCTTCGCCCGGGAGCGCGCCCGTCGCTAAACCCCCGCGTTTTCCGCGCATTGCGCCCGGACGCCGGGGTTCGAAGCGAGGACGCGGCGGAAAAAAAGCCGCGTCGAAGCGAACACGTATATTTTCACTGTACTGGTCGCGGACGTCCCGATCACCGATCGTTGCAATCCGGTCGTTCAGGCGCCGTTTCAAACCCGCGCGTGATTCGGGCGTTCTAAGGGGCAGCGCCGCGACCTCGTGGGCCCAGATGAGGTCGACCAGCGACATCGCCTGATCGATCAGGGGATCGAACGCCTGACGCCCGCCGGTACGAACCACGTCGTCCGGGTCCTGTCCGGGGGGTAACATGGCAATCGCCAGCGACTGCCCCGGATTGAGCAGCGGCATCGCCCGTTCGGCCGCGCGAACGGCCGCTTTCCTCCCGGCAGAATCGCCGTCGAAACACAGCACCGGCACATCGACCACGCGCCACAGCCGATCGAGCTGGCTTTCGGTCAGCGCGGTGCCGAGCGGGGCGACCGCCTCGTCGATCCCTGCCTGATGAAGGGCGATGACGTCGAGGTAGCCCTCGACTACGATCAGGCGACCGGCCTTGCGCGCGGCAGGAGCAGCGCGGTCGAGGTTGTAGAGCGTGCGGCCCTTGTCGAAGAGCGGCGTGTCCGGCGAATTGAGATACTTCGGCTCGCCCACGCCCAGAATGCGTCCACCGAACGCGATCACCCGGCCGCGGGGGTCCCTTATCGGGATCATCAGGCGGCCACGGAAACGATCATAGGGGATTTTGTCGTCGACCGCGATCAGCAGGCCGGCCTCGACCAGCGCCGCGTCGCCGAACCGGGCCAGCGCGGTCTTCAGCGCATCACGACGATCGGGCGCGAACCCGATGCCGAACGTGTCGACGGTGGCCGGAGTGAGACCACGCCGAGTAACATAAGCGCGCGCGTCATTACCCGCTTCGCTCCGCAACTGCTCCTGAAACCAGCTGGCGGCTGCGGCCATGACATCGTGCAGGCCAGCCGCGCGGGCATCGCGCGCGCTCGATTCCGGATCGGGGGCGGGCAGCGCAAGGCCAGCGGCGTCCGCAAGTTCCTTCACCGCATCGACGAAAGCGAGGCCACGCTGGTCGGTCTGCCAGCGAATGGCATCGCCATGCGCGGAGCAGCCGAAACAATGATAAAATCCCTTGTCATCGTTGACGTAGAAGCTCGCGCTTTTTTCGTGATGAAAGGGGCAGCACGCCTTCCACTCCCGGCCCGCGCGCGTCAGCTTCACGGTCCGCCCGACGAGTGCCGACAACGTGGTGCGGCCGCGCAACTCGTCGAGGAACTGTGGCGAGAATCGGCTCATGGCCGATGTTACCATTTTACGACACGAAAGGCAGGTCCAGCGCGTCGGCGACGGCTTTGTGACGGATGGTGCCTTTGGCGACGTTCAGGCCGGCGGCCAGATGCGGGTCGGCGGCCATCGCCCCCTCGGCCCCGAGCGCGGCAAGGCGCAGGACGAACGGCAGCGTCGCATTGTTGAGCGCGAATGCCGAGGTGCGGGCGACCGCGCCGGGCATGTTCGCCACGCAGTAATGGATGACGCCCTCCTCGATGAATACCGGGTCGTCATGCGTCGTCGCGTGGCTCGTCTCGAAGCAGCCTCCCTGATCGATCGCGATATCGACAAGCACCGATCCGCGCTTCATCGTTTTCAGCATGTCGCGCGTGACCAGTTTGGGCGCGGCGGCGCCCGGAACGAGCACGGCACCGATGACCAGATGCGCGCCCGCAACCGCCGCGGCAATCGCCGAGCGCGAGGCGTATTGCGTCTTGATCTGGCTGGAGAAGAACATGTCGAGTTCCGCCAGACGGTCGTTGTTGATGTCGTAGATCGTCACGTCGGCCCGCATACCGACCGCCATCTGCGCCGCGTTCACGCCCGACACCCCGCCACCGAGGATTGCGACCCTGGCAGGAGCGACACCCGGCACCCCGCCGAGGAGGACACCGCGCCCGCCCTGTTCCTTTTCCAGGTAATGCGCGCCGACCTGTACCGACATGCGGCCCGCAACCTCGGACATCGGCTTGAGCAGGGGCAGCGCGCCCGACCGCGACGTGACCGTTTCATAGGCGATGCAGGTCGCGCCCGATCGCATCAGTCCTTCTGCCTGCGGCTTGTCGGCGGCGAGGTGAAGGTAGGCGAACAGGACATGCCGTGGCTCGAGCAGCGCAATTTCGGACGGCTGCGGCTCCTTGACCTTCACGATCATGTCCGACGCCGCGAAAACTTCGGACGCCGACCCCACTATGCGGGCGCCGACGGCAGAATAGCTGGTGTCGGCGAAATCGATTCCCATGCCGGCATTTGTCTCGACGATGACTTCATGACCCGCAGCCGTCAGTTCGGCGACCGACGAAGGAGTCAGGCCGACCCGATATTCATGGTTCTTGATTTCCCTTGGCACCCCGACGCGCATCGCGCTTCTCCTTGAAACAAAGTTCGGCGGCTCCATATCAGCAGCCTTCGCGCTTGTCTCGATTGCGCGGTCGTTTGGCCGGTGCTAGGGGCGCGCGTCCGGCGATTTGCCGGCTTTCAGGCAGAGAGGCTGGGCTCGCCCGTCCATGTCAACGTCCGTAATGCCCAGTTCGGCAATGGCTGATGTGCCAGCCGACAATGACGAAGACGGTGAACAGGGCCACCGCGTCCACGGCAGCTTCCATACGCTTGCGATCGGGGCAGTGGGCGTCGTGTTCGGCGATATCGGCACGAGTCCGCTCTATGCGCTGAAGGAAGTGTTCGTCGGCCATCATCCGCTGACGGTCGACCGCCTGCACATCTACGGCGCGCTGAGCCTCATATTCTGGTCGCTCGTCCTGATCGTGACGGTCAAATATGTCTTCCTGATCATGCGCGCGGACAACAAGGGCGAAGGCGGCAGCCTTGCCTTGTTCGCGCTGGTAACGCGGCTCACGGGGGCCAAGCGAGGCGGGTTGCTGCTGTTGCTGGGGGTGCTCGCCACGGCGTTGTTTTTCGGGGACGCGATGATTACCCCGGCCATCTCGGTCCTGTCGGCGGTCGAAGGACTGTCGGTGGTCGATCCGCGCTTTACCCGCTTCGTGCTGCCCGTCTCGATCGCCATCCTGATCGCGCTGTTTTTTTTCCAGTCGCGCGGCACCGATACCGTCGGCAAGTTGTTCGGGCCGATCGTCCTCGTTTATTTCGCCGTTCTTGCGCTGCTTGGCGTCGTGAACATTCTAAACCGTCCCGAGGTCCTTTTTGCGCTCAGCCCCCATTGGGGCTGGCGCTTCATGGCGGCCGATCCGGTCCTGGGCTTTCTGGCTCTCGGGTCGGTCGTGCTGGCGGTTACGGGAGCCGAGGCACTCTATGCCGACATGGGCCATTTCGGGCGGAAACCGATCGCCTATGCCTGGCTGATCGTGGTTTTCCCCGCGCTGATCGTCAATTACCTGGGGCAATGTGCCTTGCTCCTCGATCATCCAGAGGCCGCGCAAAATCCCTTCTTCCTGATGGCGCCCGAGGGGTGGCGTCTGCCACTCGTCGTGCTCGCAACCATGGCGACGATCATCGCCAGCCAGGCCGTCATCACCGGTGCCTTTTCCGTGTGCCAGCAGGCGGTACAGCTTGGTCTGATGCCGCGCCTGAAGATCGATCACACGAGCGCGAGTGCGGCAGGCCAGATCTACGTGCCGGTCGTCAACTGGGCCCTGATGATCCTCGTCGTGCTGCTGGTCCTCATGTTCCGCGAATCGAGCAAGCTGGCCGCTGCCTATGGCATCGCGGTCACCGGCACGATGCTGTGTACGACCATCATGATGGCCGTGCTGGCGGCGCGCGTCTGGAAATGGCCGATCTGGCTGGTCGCGATCGTCACCTTCGTGTTCGTCTCGATCGATACCGCGTATTTCGCGTCGAACCTGACCAAGGTGCCCGACGGCGGCTGGTTCCCGCTGCTGATCGGGGCGATCGCCTTTACCCTGCTGACGACGTGGTCGAAAGGACGCGAGCTGATGATCGCGCGGCTGCGGGAGGCAGCGATGCCGGTTAAGGTGTTTATCGCGTCGGCGGCAAATTCAGCCACCCGCGTTCCGGGTACCGCCGTGTTCATGACGTCGAGCCCCGACGGCGTGCCCCACGCGCTGCTGCATAATCTGAAGCACAACAAGGTGATCCACGAGCGCGTCATTCTGCTGACGGTCAAGATCCTCGGTATGCCCTACGTCGAGGAGGAAACACGGTGCAAACTTGAGGACCTGGGCGAGGGGTTTCACCGCCTCGTCATCAAATACGGTTTCATGCAGGAACCTGATGTCCCGGGCGCGCTCGCGCGGCTCACCGGGTGTGGCCGGCAGTTCAAGATGATGGACACCAGCTTTTTCCTGGCGCGTCAGACATTGCTCGCCTCATCGCGGCCCGGCATGGCGATATGGCGGGAAAAACTGTTTGCGTGGATGCTTCAGAATTCGGAAAGCGCGATGGAATTCTTCCGGCTGCCCACCAACCGGGTCGTCGAACTGGGCAGTCAGGTCGAAATCTAGACCGGACTCCTAGACCGGACTGAACGTATCGCTGCTCTCGTCGAGGACGTGAAGCACGCCCTCGCCAATCGCAAAATAGCAGCCGCGGAGGCGGAGCTTGCCGGCATCCTCCCGCTCGGGAATGCAGGGAAAGGTGCGCAGATTGGCGAGGCTGACGCGGACGGCTTCAAGCTCGAGGGCGTGCACGGCTGCGGGCCCGGTCCCGAGGTCGGCGACGATGCGGTCGCGCGCATCGTCGAGCAGATCGATCCAGTGTGCGATGAAGCCGCCTTCACCAGCGCGAGCGTGCTCGAACCGGCGGGAAAGTGCCGCGGGAACACCACCACATGCGCCGTGGCCCATCACCACGACTTCAGCGACTTCGAGCTGGGTGACCGCGAATTCGAGAGCCGCCGAAACACCGTGGCGTCCGCCACCCAGTTCGAAAGGGGGGACAAGGTTGGCGACATTTCGTACAACGAACATTTCGCCCGGCGCCGCGTCGAAGATGATCGAGGGATCAACCCGACTGTCCGAACACGCGATCACCATCATGCGGGGCGACTGGCCCTGCGCAAGCCGGTCCCAACGGTCCCGCTCGCTTGCCCAGCTATGCTCGCGAAACCGGCGATACCCGTCAATCAGCCTGTCAGTCACCGTTCAGCGCTAACCACAGGGAACCGGCACTGGCAAGACGCCCGCATCGCCGCTATCTCGGCGGGCATGAACAATGTCGATCCCATAGTTCCGGCCCGCGTCCGCAAACCCGACTGGATTCGCGTCAAGGCACCGACGTCGGTTGGTTTTACCGAGACCCGGGCACTCATGCGTCGGCTGAACCTTGCCACGGTGTGTGAGGAAGCCGCCTGTCCGAACATCGGCGAATGCTGGACCAAGAAACACGCGACCGTCATGATCCTGGGCGACACCTGCACACGCGCCTGCGCCTTTTGCAACGTGAAGACCGGCATGCCGCTGGCAGGTGACGCGACCGAACCTCAGCACGTGGCCGATGCCGCGGCAGAACTGGGGCTGCAGCACATCGTCGTGACGTCGGTGGACCGTGACGACCTGCCCGATGGCGGCGCGTCGCAGTTCGTGAGGGTGATCGAGGCACTGCGCCGGACGACCCCGGCCACGACGATCGAAATCCTGACCCCCGACTTTCGGAACAAGGCACAGGCGGCGGTCGAGTCGATCGTTACGGCGCGGCCCGACGTGTACAATCACAATCTCGAAACGGTGCCGCGCTTGTATCCGACGATCCGTCCCGGCGCGCGCTACTATGCCTCGCTGCGTCTGCTTGAGAGCATCAAGCGACATGATCCGTCGATTTTCACCAAATCGGGCATGATGATGGGGCTGGGTGAAGCGCGGATGGAAGTTCATCAGGTCATGGACGATATGCGATCCGCCGACGTCGATTTCCTGACGCTGGGCCAATATCTCCAGCCAACGCCGCGTCACGCCAAAGTTGCCGAATTCGTGACCCCGGCCGCATTTTCTGCCTATGCGGCGATTGCGCGTGCCAAGGGCTTTCTCCTGGTCGCGTCGTCGCCGCTGACCCGGTCGAGCTATCATGCCGGCGATGACTTTGCGAAGTTGCGTGCGGCGCGCGAGGCGAAGGCCGCCGCCTGATGCCGCGTCACCACGAAAAACGCAGCCTGCCCTATGGGGCCGAGGCGATGTATGACCTCGTCGCCGACGTCGCCCGATATGGGGAATTTTTGCCCTGGGTAACGGGCGTTCGCGTGCGTTCGGACAGCGAAACCGAAATGGTCGCCGACCTGATCGTCGGGTTCAAGTCGCTGCGAGAGCATTTCACGTCGCGGGTGATCAAGGCGCGACCACGGACGATCCACGTCGACTATCTCGACGGTCCACTGAAATTCCTCCGCAACGACTGGTCGTTCGAGCCGACCGCCGATGGCTGCACGATCGATTTTTGCGTCGAATTCGCCTTTCGCAACCGCATTTTCGAAATGATCGCCGGACAGGTGTTCGACCAAGCCCTGCGCAAGATGATCAATGCTTTCGAAAAACGTGCGGAAAAGCTCTATGGTGCGCCGTCGGGCATCAGCAGTTCGAGCGCACACAGCGCCGCCTGAAGGCGGACGCCGCCGCGCCCGCTGTCATCGAACTTGCGTTTGTCGGAGACGATATCGTCGGGATTGCCGTCCTTGACGGCACGACCAAAGACGACGGTGCCGACCGGTTTCTTGTCGCTGCCGCCGTCTGGTCCCGCGATGCCCGTGATGGCAACCGCCAGGTCGGCACCGCTCGCCGCAAGGATGCCGCGCGCCATTGCCCAGGCGGTCGCAACGGAAACCGACCCGAACGTCTCGATGATATCGCTTCCGACACCCAGCAAGCGGATCTTGGCATCATTGGCGTAGGGCACGACGCTTGCCAAAAATATGTCGGAGGCCCCGGGAATTTCGGTCAGCGCCGCGCCAACCAAGCCGCCGGTGCAGCTTTCCGCAACCGCGATCGTCGTGCCTGCTGCACGGTGGGCGTCGAGCACCCGCTGCGCACTGGCGATCAATTCAGGGGGCAGGAGGGTATCGCGACGCGTCATCGCATCGTCGGGGTTGGCGTCAGTCACATATCCTCCGGAACACGCACGGTCGCGACGGCTTGTGCGGCGATCCCCTCGCCGCGCCCAGTAAAGCCCAGCCGCTCCGTCGTCGTCGCCTTGACGCTAACGCGGCTGACTGGAATCTGCAAGATTTCTGCGATGCGTTCGCGCATTGCCTCACGGTGAGGCGCAAGCCTGGGCGCTTCGCAGATCAAGGTCAGATCGACATGATCGATCACTCCCCCGCGGTCGCCGATCAGCTGCCGTGCATGGGCGAGGAACAGCGCCGAGGCCGCGCCCCGCCACTGGGGGTCGGTAGGGGGGAAATGACTGCCGATATCACCCTCGGCGATCGTTCCCAGCAACGCATCGGTCAACGCATGGAGGGCGACATCGGCATCCGAATGACCGGACAGCCCCTGACAGTGATCGATCCTGACACCGCACAGCCATAGTGCTTTGCCGGTCTCCAGACGGTGCACGTCGAAGCCCGTCGCGCTTCGCGAAATCATGCGACTGCCGAGCATTGCCTCGGCACGCGCAAAATCCTCGGGCAGGGTAATCTTGTCGAGCATCGGGTCTCCTGCCACGGTCATCACCTCGTGTCCCGCGTCACGGAGCATCTGAGCATCGTCGGTGACATCCTTGTCCCCCGGCCAGGACCGGTGAACGTGAAGTATCAGGTCGAACAGAAAGGCCTGGGGCGTCTGAACGCGCACCACATCCCTGCGGTCCACGGTGCTGCCGAGCGTCCAATCGGCGCGCGCGAGCGTGTCGGCGACGGGAAGGGCAGGGATGGCACCCTTGTGGGTCGCGAGCGCGGCCAGCAGTCGTTCGACGACCGCGCGCGGCAGCAGGGGACGCGCGGCGTCGTGGATCATCACATGCCTGGCACCGCCAGCCGACTCGATGGCCAGCAGGCCACGCAAAACCGACTCTCTGCGCGTCGCCCCGCCGGTCACGACTCCGGCAATCGTCCGATCGCCCATAGCCTCGGCGAACGCCTCGCCTTGCCCTTCCGCGATGACAACGAAGACGGGGATCGGGCCGAAAGCCTCGACCGCCCGCGCCACCACCGGCGCACCGCCCAGCATCGCGAATTGCTTGGGCACCGGACCACCCGCGCGTTCGCCGCGTCCGGCTGCAACAATCAGGGCGACAGTATCAAATCGCATTGCGCGCCCCTACGCCGCGGCTTGCTTGCCCGCCAGTACCATTGCCGCTAAGGCGCTGCCTCATTTTTAGGCAGTTTCAGACGTGCAGCGTATTCGACCCATCAATATCGGACCGATCCGCATCGACGTGCCCGTCATTCTCGCGCCGATGACGGGCGTGACCGATATGCCGTTTCGCCGGATCGTGCGCCGCTATGGCTCGGGCCTCAACGTCACCGAGATGATCGCCAGCCAGGCGATGATCCGGGAAACACGCCAGTCGATGCAGAAGGCCGCCTGGCACAGCAGCGAAGAACCGGTTTCGATGCAGCTCGCCGGCTGTGCTCCCGCTGAAATGGCCGAGGCGGCAAAGCTGAATGCCGACCGCGGTGCCGCGATCATCGACATCAATATGGGCTGCCCGGTCAAGAAGGTCGTGAACGGCGACGCGGGTTCTGCCCTGATGCGCGACCTGCCGCTGGCGGCGGCGATCATCGGCGCGACCGTAAAGGCCGTCGACATACCGGTGACCGTCAAGATGCGGATGGGCTGGGACCATTCGAGCCTCAATGCGCCCGAGCTGGCCCACATCGCCGAGGACCTTGGCGTGCAGCTGATTGTCGTGCACGGCCGCACCCGTTGCCAGATGTATCGCGACAGCGCCGACTGGGCGTTTGTGCGGCGCGTAAAGGACGCCGTCACGGTGCCCGTTATCGTCAATGGCGACATCTGCTCACCCAAGGATGCAGTGACGGCGCTCGACGCGTCGGGGGCCGACGGAGTCATGATCGGCCGGGGCGCTTATGGCCGCCCATGGCTGCTCGCCCAGACGATGGCCTTGCTGACCGATGGACGGCGGCTGCCGACACCCTCGATCGAGGAACAATATCATTTGATAACAGAACATTATCGTATGATGCTCGATCATTATGGTGAGATTACCGGCGTCAATATGGCGCGCAAACACATTGGTTGGTATACGCGAGGGCTCGCCGGCTCGGCCGAGTTCCGCAACCGCGTCAATCAGGTGCCCGATTCGCGGACCGTCCTCGAAATGCTCGATAATTTTTACGAACCATGGCGCTCGCGCGCAGCGGCTTGAACGATCCGGCGCATCCCAGTGCCGACGCCCTGATCTCGGCGCTGCCGCTGGCCATGGTCGTCGTCGATGCCGGCGGATGCATCGCATCGGTCAATGGTGCCGCCGAAGTCATGCTCAACGCCAGCGCATCGCACCTTCGCCACAAGCCGCTGGGCATCGCAATGCGCCTGCCGCAGCCATGCCTCAAAGCCCTGCGTGAGGAGTCAGCATTCGCGGCCTATGACTGCGCCGTCGAGACCGGGCGCGGCGTGCGCCTGCAAATCGATTTTCACGTCGCGCCACTGCCGGATCACCCCGGCTGGCGGGTTGTGACGCTGAATGCCGGGGCATCGGCCCAGTCGATCGGGCAGGGGTTTGACCGCCGCATCGCCAGCCGCTCGGCGGTGGGCGCGGCCGCGATGCTGGCGCACGAGATCAAAAATCCGTTGTCCGGTATTCGCGGTGCCGCACAATTGCTCGATGCGCATGTCGGCGATGATGGCCTTGGCCTGACAAAGCTTATCCGCGACGAAGTGGACCGCGTCACGGCATTGATCGACCGCATGGAGGACTTCACCGACCAGCGTCCCCGCGAACGGTCGTCTGAGAATATCTACGCCATCCTCGAACATGCGCGGGCGGCGGCAACGGCAGGGTTCGGGGACCGGATCGACATCGAGGATGCCTATGACCCCTCACTGCCGTCGGTTCTCGTCAACCGCGATGCCATGGTGCAGGTGCTGATCAACCTCATCAAGAACGCCGCCGAGGCAGTGCCGCAGGGAAGGCGGGGGACCGTGCTGCTGGCGACCCGGTATCGCCACGGTGTGTCGATCGGCGCCGCCGGCGGTCGCCGGTCGCTGCCGGTCGAGATTGCCGTCATCGACGATGGGCCGGGACCGCCGGACGAGCTGATCGACCATCTGTTCGAGCCATTTGTTTCGTCAAAAGCGTCGGGCAGGGGGCTCGGACTTGCGCTTGTCGACAAGCTGGTCCGCGACAGTGGCGGCATGATCCGCTTCGCCCGGGAGGGCGAGCCGCCGCGGTCCGTTTTCCGCCTGCTGCTGCCGAGAGCGACATGAGGGGGTCGAAAATCCTCGTTGTCGACGACGATACCGCCATCCGTGCAGTCGTCAGCGAAGCGATGCGCCGCGAGGGTTATCACGTGCAGGCGGTGGCGAGCCTGGCGGCACTGAACGAAGCCATGACGCGGTTCGAACCCGACCTGCTGATCTCTGACGTCATGCTCCCTGACGGCAATGCGCTCGACGTCATCCCGAATCTACTGCGCGAGCGACCCGATTTACCGATCATCGTGCTGTCGGCGCAGAATACGCTGACGACGGCGGTCAGAGCCACCGAGCAGGGTGCATTCGACTATCTGCCCAAGCCGTTCGATCTCGACCTGCTTTGCCAGGCGGTGCGCGGTGGACTGGCGCGGCAAGCGGGCAGCGAGGTCGATGGTCCGCCGTCGGACCACGATCTGCCGCTCGTCGGACGATCCCCCGCCATGCAAGAGGTCTATCGCATGATCGCCCGGGTCGTCGGCAACGACCTGACGGTGCTCGTGCTGGGCGAGTCAGGCACGGGCAAGGAACTGGTGGCACGAGCCATCCACGACCTCGGCGCGCGAAGGGAGAAGCCATTTGTTGCCGTCAACATGGCGGCGATCCCTCGTGAACTGATCGAAGCCGAACTGTTCGGGCACGAACGCGGCGCCTTCACCGGCGCGAACGTGCGCAGCACGGGCCGTTTCGAGGCCGCCCATGGCGGCACGTTGTTCCTGGACGAGATCGGCGACATGCCGATGGAGGCGCAGACGCGGTTGCTGCGCGTGCTCCAGTCGAACATTTTTACGTCGGTTGGTGGCCGGACCGTCGAAGTGGACGTGCGCGTCATCGCCGCCACGCACCAGAATCTCCCCGCGCTGATCGAGGCCGGGCTTTTCCGCGAAGATCTCTATTACCGGCTGAACGTCGTGCCGGTCGAGCTGCCGCCGCTGCGACAGCGCGGCGACGATATTGTCCTGCTTGCCCAGAATTTCCTCGAGCGCGCGGCGTTGGACGGTTTGCCACGACGTCGGCTTTCGGGCGACGCAGAGGCTCGTCTGCGCGCCCATCCATGGCCCGGCAATGTGCGCGAACTCGACAATCTCATGCGGCGTCTGGCGGCCATCAGCCGCGATACGCTGATCTCCGCTCCGCTTGTCGAAGCGCAGCTTTCGGGCAGGGTCGTCGCGTCTGAACCGGTTGCGACGACCGATTTGTCCGCCCTGGTGGAAGCCTATCTCGCCAGCTATTTCGTGAGTTTCGGCGAGGCACTGCCGCCAAGCGGGCTTTATGACCGCATTATCGCGCAAATCGAAGCGCCCCTGCTCTCGGTTGCGCTGGGCGCCGTAAAGGGCAATCAGCTGCGTGCCGCCGAGCTGCTAGGCATTAATCGTAACACGCTGCGAAAAAAGCTCTCCGAGCTGAGGCTCGAACCGAAGCGGGGCACCGACGACGCATGACTTGTGCTTGGAATGTCACGCGCTTGTTGTATTGAGGCAACAATGAGAGTTCGACCTGCCCGCTCGACGCGCGCCCGAGCTGCGTTGTGGCTGCGGCGCAAGCGATGGGTACCCTTCGTCGAAATCGGTACGTTCCTCGTCTCTGTGGCGATGGCGGTGGCGACCTACTTCATCCTGACGGGTGGCCGGGACAGCCAGCGTCTGCTCACCCCGCCGCTGATCGCGGTACTGCTGGTCGGCAATCTGGTGCCCGCAATTGCGCTCCTGGTGCTGATCGGACGGCGCATCGCGAAAGAACGGGCGCGGCGATCGATTGTCGGCGGCGAGGGCCGGTTGCATGTCCGTCTCGTTGCGATTTTCTCGCTCGTCGCCAGCGTACCGACATTACTTGTCGTGGTCTTTGCCTCGCTGCTCTTTCAGGCGGGTGTCCAGTTCTGGTTTTCGGATCGCGCTAGAGCGACGATGGAGGGTGCCGCTGCGGTCGTGCAGGACAGCTACGGCCGCGAGCAGGAGCGCATTACGGCCAATACGGTCACCATGGCCAGCGACCTTGCCAATTATCTCCACACCCTGCCGATCGACGATCCGCAGTTCCTGAACCTCGTCGGTGGCCAGCTCGTGCAACGCGAACTGTCGGAAGGGATGGTCCTGCATGTCCGCAGCGGCTCGGAAATTCAGTCGCTTGTCCTCATCAATCCGTATGAGCGCAACATCAACCACTTCATCACGCCCCCGATGATCGCTGCCCTCAAAAAGGGCGCGCGCAGTGTCGTCGTGACCAGCCCCGATGGCATCGGGGCGCTCACGCGGTTGCCGATCGGGGCCGACAATTACCTTTACGCCGCGCGCATCACGCCGGAGTTCGGCCAGCAGATTCAGCGCGCACGCGACGTCCTGGGAGATTACCGCGACCTCGCGGCGCGGTCGCGGTCGCTCCAGCTCAAGTTCAATGCCGCGCTCCTGATCATCTCGCTGCTCATCGTCGGGGCGGCGGTGTGGATCGCGCTGGGCGTTGCCGACCGTCTGGTCCGGCCCGTCGGACAACTCGTCGACGCGGCGCGCCGGGTTGCCGGCGGCGACCTGGCCGCGCGCGTCGGTGGCCCGCATTCGCGTGACGAGGTCGGCACGCTCGCCTCGGCCTTCAACCGCATGACGGGGCGGCTGCAGGAGCAGACCGACGATCTGGTGGCCGCGAACGACCAGATCGAGCGACGTCGCGCGTTGATCGAGGCAGTGCTGTCAGGGGTCAGTGCCGGCGTGCTGTCGACGGACCGGCACGGCGAGGTCCGTCTGGCCAACGCGTCTGCGGCCGACCTGCTTGCGTCGCGCGACACACCGCTGGTCGGCCGCAGCCTCAGCGACGTCGCACCCGAACTTGCCGCCATGATCGACCGAGGGGAACGCGACGCGGTCGTTGACATCATGTCGCCGCGGGCCGAGCTTCGTACCCTGGCGGTAAAAGTCTCTGTGGACGAGGGCGGACATGTCCTGACCTTCGACGACATCACCCAGCAATTGAGTGATCAGCGTCGTGCCGCATGGTCCGACGTGGCCCGCCGGATCGCGCACGAGATCAAGAATCCGCTGACGCCGATCCAGCTGGCCGCGGAACGGCTGCAGCGTCGGTTCGCAAACGAAATCAGCAGCGATCCAGCCACCTTTGCCCGGCTGACGGGCACGATCGTCCGCCAGGTCGGCGACCTTCGTCGGATCGTCGACGAATTTTCTTCGTTCGCACGCATGCCCAAGCCGGTGTTTCGCGAAGAGCTGCTCGGCGACATTGCACGTCAGGCGCTGTTTCTGCACGAAGTTGCCCACCCGGATATCGAGTTCCGGCTCGACGCACCGGACGGTCAGATCTCACTGGTATGCGATAGGCGACAATTGGGACAGGCGCTGACAAATTTAGTGAAGAACGCCGTAGAGGCAATTGAAGCCAATAAAGAAAAGAAGGAACGTGTTGTTGAATTGGCCATTTTGCGCGGGCAGGGCACGGTCATCCGGGTGTCGGTTAGCGACACCGGGGTTGGCCTGCCTGCGGATCGCGAGCGGCTCGTTGAGCCTTATGTCACTACGCGCGCGCGGGGAACGGGCCTGGGCCTCGCGATCGTGCAGAAGATCGTCGAGGAACATTTTGCGGCGATGACCTTTGCCGACAGGCCGGGAGGCGGGACCATCGTCAGCGTTGACTTCGATGCGGCGGTGCTCGCTCAGGCGCTGTCGCTCCCGGTTGCAGCCGATGAGCGGGCACTTTCGGGCGCGGAGCGCGGCTGATGGCACTGGAAATTCTTGTTGTCGACGACGAGCGCGACATCCGCGAACTCGTCGCCGGCGTTCTCGAGGACGAGGGCTACGTCACGCGCATGGCGGGTGACAGCGATGCGGCGCTGGCGGCACTGGCCGAAAGGCGACCGTCGCTCGTCTTGCTCGACGTCTGGCTGCACGGGTCGCGCCTCGACGGGCTCGAACTTCTTGACGTCATCAAGGCGCGCGATCCGTCGTTACCGGTGCTCGTCATTTCGGGGCATGGCAATATCGATACGGCGGTGTCGGCCATTCGCCGCGGCGCAGTCGATTTTATCGAGAAACCGTTCGAGGCGGAGCGCCTGATCCTGCTCGTCGAACGCGCAACCGAGACCGACCGGCTGCGGCGCGAAAACCAGAGTCTCAAAGAGCGAAGTGGTGGCGAGGACGAGCTGAACGGCGGTTCGAACGCGATTAACGCCGTCCGCGCGACGCTGAAGCGGGTTGCCGCCACGGGCAGCCGCGTGCTGATCACCGGGCCGGCGGGCGTCGGCAAGGAGGTAGCGGCGCGGATGCTCCATAACTGGAGCCCGCGCGTCGATGCACCGTTCATCGTCGTCAGCGCCGCGCGCATGGAACCCGACCGCGTCGAGGAAGAATTGTTCGGCAGCGAAGAGGGTGATGTCGTCAGGCCCGGCTTGCTCGAACGCGCGCATGGCGGGACGTTGTTCCTCGATGAGATCGCCGACATGCCCCTGCCAACGCAGGCAAAAATTCTCCGCGTTCTGACCGACCAGAGCTTTGCCCGGGTAGGGGGCCAGCGCATCGTCCGGGTCGATGTCCGCGTGCTTTCGGCAACCTCAAAGATATTGTCGGAGGAGATAGAGGCGGGCCGCTTTCGCGAGGATCTATACTACCGGCTCAACGTCGTCCCCGTGCACCTTCCCCCGCTGAGTGAACGGCGAGAGGACATTCCTGCGCTCGTCGACAATTTCGTCGCCCGGTTCGCCGCCGACCGCCGGGTGCGGACGCCCGAAATCGCCCCCGATGCGATTGCCGCGCTTCAGGCTTATGACTGGCCGGGCAATGTGCGCCAGTTGCGGAACGTCGTCGAGCGCACGATCATACTCGCGCCGGGCGACCGGCTGTCGCGGATCGACGTCGACCTGCTGCCGCCCGAATTGTCGAGTGTCCCCGATGCCGGCGCGCCGGGTGTGCTGTCGATGGGCGCACCGCTCCGTCAGGCACGCGAAACCTTTGAACGGGAATATCTGCGCGTGCAGATCCGGCGCTTTTCCGGGAATATTTCGCGAACGGCAGCGTTCATCGGGATGGAGCGGTCGGCCCTGCACCGGAAATTGAAGATGCTCGGGATCACCGACGACCGCGACGATATCGAGGAGTGACCGCTTGCGACAGGTGTCGACAACGGGCTAGATGATCGTGCTGCACCGCATCAAGGTGCCAAAAGCAAGAAGGTAAAACCAATGGCGGAAAAGCCCAACAACCTCCAGGATCTCTTCCTCAATTCGGTGCGCAAGGCAAAGACACCCGTGACGATGTTCCTCGTCAAGGGCGTGAAGCTGCAGGGTATCATCACCTGGTTCGACAATTTCTCCGTTCTGCTGCGCCGCGACGGCCAGTCACAGCTGATTTACAAGCACGCCATCTCGACCGTGATGCCGTCCAACCCGCTCGATCTGGCACCGGTCGCCGCCGCCTTTGCCGAGGATAATACCAAGCCGCGGCAGCTTCAGGACATTTTCCTGACCGCCGTCCGGCGCCAGAACAATCCGGTGACGATGTTCCTGGTTAACGGCGTGATGCTCCAGGGAGAGATCGCCGCCTATGACCTGTTCTGCATGTTGCTGCAGCGCGATGGCATGGTCCAGCTCGTCTACAAGCACGCGGTTTCGACCGTGCAACCCGCCCATCCGTTAAACCTCGCCGAGGAACAAACGGGTGAGGGTGACGACTGACCTTGTCGGGGTTCGAGCTCCAGCGCGAAGACGGCATCAGCCGGGGTGCCCGCGCGCTCGTCGTTTTCCCCGAGTATCAGTCGGGCCGCGGCCATGACCAGCCACGCAACGCCGACGCCCGTCTCGAGGAGGCGGTCGGCCTGGCGAATGCCATCGGGATCGATGTCGTCGACCGCCTATCGGTAAAGGTTCGCGATCCTCGCCCGGCGACACTTTTCGGCAGTGGCCAGGTCGAAGCCCTCGCCAGTCGCGCCCGGGCAAGCGATGCCGAGCTGATGATCGTCGACGGGGCGCTCACCCCGGTCCAGCAGCGCAATCTGGAAACCGAGACAAAGGCCAAGGTCATTGACCGAACGGGCCTGATCCTAGAAATTTTCGGTGAGCGGGCGGCAAGTGCAGAGGGGCGACTGCAGGTCGAACTTGCCCACCTCGACTATCAGGCAGGTCGCCTGGTGCGCAGCTGGACTCACCTTGAGCGCCAACGGGGCGGCTTCGGCTTTTTGGGTGGTCCGGGCGAAACTCAGATCGAGGCGGATCGCCGCCTGATCCGCGACCGTATGGCGAAGCTGCGGCGCGAGCTCGACCAGGTTATCAGGACGCGCGGCCTGCACCGCGACCGGCGTCGGCGCGCACCGTGGCCGGTCGTCGCGCTCGTCGGCTATACCAACGCCGGAAAGTCGACTCTTTTCAACCGGATGACAGGTGCGCGGGTCATGGCTGAGGACTTGCTGTTTGCGACGCTCGACCCAACCATGCGGGAGGTATCACTGCCGGGCATGGCCAAGGCGATATTGTCGGACACCGTCGGGTTCGTCTCCGACCTGCCGACGCAACTCGTTGCCGCCTTCCGCGCAACACTTGAGGAGGTGACCTCTGCGGATTTGATCATCCATGTCCGCGACATCGCCCATCCCGACAGCGAAGCGCAGGCCGCCGATGTCGAGCATGTGTTGACCAACCTGGGGGTACGCGGGGGAGACGCCAGCATGCCGATGATCGAGGCATGGAACAAGGTTGATCTGCTCGATGCCGACGAGCGTGCCGTGCTGACCAACGAGGCTGCCCGTCGCGAAGGCGTCGTCATCGTCTCGGCGATCAGCGGGGAGGGGGTCGACACGCTCGCGGCAATGGCGAGCGCATTACTGACCAGCGCGCGAAAATTGCGCACCGTGGACATCGACGAGGGGGACGGGGCGTCGCTGGCATGGCTCCACGCGCATGGCAAAGTCGAGAGCGAGACCCCGGTGGACGGCGGGATGTCCGTAGCCGTCCGGCTGACCGATGAGGATTTCGCGCGCTACGTCTCGCGCTGATCGGCCTTTGCTGCCTGCCACAGCATTTCCTTTTGTTCGAGCGACAGCCCGGCAAAGCCCGGTGCCGTCTCGATCGCCCTGAACCGTCGTTCGAATTTCGCATTGGCGCCGCGCAGCGCCACCTCAGGATCGGCGCCCAGATGGCCCTGTGACCGCGAAGCTGTGCAAAATGGCCATCTGACTTCGGTCATCGCCACAGCCCTTCAAACCGGTGCCCGGCGGTCCGCGTGTATCGGACGGTATGCTTAGGATCGCGGTGCCCGAGATAGTCCTGAATAAGCCG
>JBBRRC010000028.1:0-35255 GCA_038225385.1 Sphingomonadales bacterium
GCCGCGCTCGATCTCTCCCACAATCCGGTCCCGCAAATCCGAGGAACTGCTCTTGCCCATGATCCACCTCCAAACACGGTGAATCACACATCGTCATCTAAAGGAATCCCTCGATTCACATTTCAGGCGCGACGCTCTAAACCGGCGATGGGTGGCGACGATGATCTCGGATCAGCAGAATGCGATCGGTAACAGCAAGAATCGACAACGATCAGCTTCCCGTCGCTTTTCGCCAGAAAAAGTGTCGTGGGATAGTCTGCGTCTGCTCGTGGCGGTTGCCGATGCCGGAAGCTTCAGATCGGCCGCAGTGATTGCGGGCGTCGCGCTGAACACCATACGATCCAAACTGGATCATCTCGAACGCCAATTTGAAGCGCCGCTGTTCAAGCGCGGTGTAGCGGGGGTGACGTTGACGCCCGCTGGTTTGCAACTTGTCCTCATCGCACGCCAGATGAAGGCGCTTGTCTATTGCGCTGGTGATATTGATCTCGTGGATGAGGGCAATTCGGCAGAGATTCCGGACTTTTCATTTGTGCGGCCGGGTTTGTTGACCTGAGGGTTACGCCAGCGACTTGCTCGCCTGCTCGAACACATCTTTCGAAATGTTCGGCGCTGCTAATATGGTCTGCAGTGCCGCGCGCATCAGCCGCTGGCGCGACTCGTCGAATCGGCGCCAGCGTCCGAGCGCGGGGACCATTTTTGCCGCAGTCTGGGGATTGATCGGATCGAGAGCCAGCAGCTGATCGGCAAGCAAGCGATAGCCACGCCCGTCCGCCTGGTGGAAGGCGCGCTGGTTCACCGAAAATGCGCCGATCAACGCGCGAAAACGATTTGGATTGGTCAGTCTGAAATCGGGATGCGTGATCAGGGCGGTCACCGCGTCGATCGTATCCGATCTCGCTGCAAGTGCCTGTGTCGAAAACCATTTGTCGATCACCAGAGAATTGGCGCGATAGCGATCGTAAAAGATGTCGAGCGCGGCGGCGCGCTCGGGCGAATCGCTGTTGGCGAGTGTCGCCAGCGCCGCCATCCGGTCGGTCATATTGTCGCTGGTGCTAAATTGGACGAAGGCGATTTGCGCACCTTCTTCCGGTTCGGCCGCAGCGAGATAGCCGAGCGCAACGTTCCGAATCCGGCGCGCTCCCTTGGCCGACGGTGTATATTCGAACTGCCGTGCCTCGTGATCGTGATAGAGTGATCGCCAGTAATCGAGATGCGCAATCCCGATCGATTTGCGCAGCCCTTCGCGTGCGATGGCTATGGCCTCGGGATCGACAATCAGCATCTGGTCGCCGACGAACGTCTCGCTCGGCAACAGCACCGTTTCGGCGATGAAGGCGGGGTCCAGATCGGTATCGGCGAGCGTCGCGCCAATCGCCTCTATCACGTGGTCGCGATCCGGAACGTGGCCAGCGACCTGCATGACCAGCGTATCGATCATCAGCTGCTGCATGGCCTCGTAACGGGCGAACGGATCATCGTCATGGGCCGAGAGAAACGCGAAATCTGCGGCTTTCCGGTCGGTTTCGACGATCACCGGGGCAGAAAAGCCGCGGTTGATCGACAGGACCGGCAGTGATTGCCAGTTTTCGAAGCGCAGTTCGGCGCGCTCGTCCTCTAAAATATATAATTGTTCGTCGCGACGCAGGCTTGTCGCTCGATCGAACATGGCCAGGCGCAGAGGGATGGGCATGGGCTGCTTCACGGGCTGCCCCGGTGTCGGAGGAATTGTCTGCGCAAGCGACAGGATCGCAGTCGTCCCTGCCATTTGGACAGTGGCCTTCACGCGTGGCGTGCCGGCCTGTTCATACCACCGGCGGAATCGGGTCAGGTCGATCGCTCCACCCTCCTCGATCGCTGCGACGAAGTCGTCGCACGTTGCCGCCTGGCCGTCATGGCGCGAGAAATACAGATCGGTGCCGCTGCGGAACCGGTCTGGCCCCAGCATCGTGTGCATCATGCGGATGACCTCGGCGCCCTTCGAATAGATCGTCGCCGTGTAGAAATTGCCGATTTCCATATAGGATTCAGGCCGGACGGGGTGTGCCAGCGGCCCGCCGTCTTCGGGAAATTGCGAGGCGCGCAAAGCGCGGACATCCTCGATCCGCTTTACCGCTGCCGAGCCTTGATCCGCGGAAAACGACTGGTCACGAAAGACGGTCAGTCCCTCCTTCAGGCTGAGCTGGAACCAGTCGCGGCAGGTGACGCGATTGCCCGACCAGTTGTGGAAATACTCGTGCGCCACAACGCCGGCTACGCCGTCATAGTCCATGTCGGTTGCCGTATCGGGATCGGCCAGGATGTAGCGGGAGTTGAAGACATTCAGTCCCTTGTTCTCCATCGCTCCGAAATTGAAATCATCGACCGCGACAATATTGAACACCCCGAGATCATATTCCCGGCCATAGACACGTTCATCCCATGCCATGGCGGCCTTCAGCGACGTCATTGCGTGTTCGGTTTTGGACAGATCGTCCGCCCGCACCCAGATCGCCAGGTCGACCTTCTTGCCGCTGATCGTCGTGAAACTGTCTCGATTGGGCGTCAGGTCGCCCGCGACCATCGCAAAGAGATAGCAGGGTTTGGGGAATGGATCGCGCCATTCGGCCCAATGCCGTCCGTCTTCCGAATTGCCGCCCGCGATGTGGTCGCCGTTGGCCAGCAGGATCGGATAGGCAGTTTTGTCCGCCGTCATGCGCACGACATACCGGCTGAGGATATCGGGACGATCGGGGAAGAAGGTAATTCGGCGAAATCCCTCGGCCTCGCACTGGGTGCACAACAGCCCACCCGAAGCGTAGAGACCCATGAGATTGGTATTGCTCTCGGGCACAAGGTCGACTTGGGTCTCGATCGTTGCCCGGTCAGCGGCGAGATCGATGATCAGCTTGCCATCGTCGATCCGCCAGCCGTCGGCGGTTAATCCATCGATCTTGACCGAAAGCGGTAACAGGCCGTCTCCGTCGAGGACCAGGGCGCGGTCATGGGTCCCGTTGCGAGTCACCGTCAATGTCGCCACGACGCGGGTCCGCGCGGGCGAAAGGTCGCAATCGAGGGTGATTTCAGGAACCAGCCAGTCGGGCGGACGGTAATCTTCGCGCCGGACGACATGAGGGGCAGCGGGTGCAGTCTGGATATCGAGCATATCCAGGGCTTACGCGGGCCACCCACATGCGGCAACATGGCGAAATGGCATCGCTGTTCGTTTTTGGCTTGGGCTATACGGCCTCGCGCCTCGCCAATGAATTGCGGTCGCGTGGTTGGCAGGTTGTCGGCACCGGGCGCGCGGGTATCGCGTTCGAGGATGACGCTACTGTCCTCGCCGCTCTGGCGAAGGCAACGCACATTGTTTCTTCGGTGCCGCCAGCCGATGGGAGGGATCCGGTGCTTGCGCGCTATGGCCAGCGACTGGGACGGTGCTGGCTCGGCTATCTTTCCTCGACCGGGGTCTATGGCGATAGTGGCGGGGCATGGGTTGACGAAAACTCTCCGTTGCGCGGTCGTCGTGCTGACCGGATCGCGGCCGATCGTGCGTGGTTCGATCGCGGCGCGCATATATTCCGCCTGCCCGGCATTTACGGCCCGGGCCGGTCAGCGCTTGACCGCATCGCAGAGGGCGCGGCCCACCGGGTTGACGTGCCGGGCCAGGTGTTCAGCCGAATTCATGTCGACGATGTCGTATCGGGCGTCATCGCAGGAATGGTCGCACCGCCCGGCGCATACAATCTTGCTGACGACCTTCCAGCGAGCCAGAATGCCGTCATCGAGAAGGCGGCTGCGCTGCTGGACGTGGCACCCCCGCCGTTTGTGGCACTCGGTGCCCTGTCCCCGATGTCACGAGCATTCTATTCGGAGAACCGCCGCGTCGCGAACGGCAAGGCGAAACGCGTGCTCGGGTGGACGCCTGCTTATCGCGACTTCGCTGTCGGCCTGCGCGCGCTAAGGGCAATGAGCATGCCGACCAGAGCGAGTGCTCCTCCTGCCCCCGCCAGCCAGGTCCAGCGATAGCCCTCAAAGAGCGTGGAGAGCAGCATTGCGAGGACCGGTGTCAGCACGCCGGAATAGGCCGCACGGGCGGGTCCCACGGCTCGAATGACCGCAAAATAACAGGTGAAGGCGACTGCGCTCGCCATCACGCCGAGATAGAGCGTACCAAATAAATATGCCGGGCGGATTTCGATCGTCGGGCCCCCGACGGTTGCCAATGCCAGCGCTGCATTCATCAGCGTCCCCCACAGCATTCCCCAGGCGAGCATTGAAGCCATCGGCAGCCTGCTCGCCTGCTGGGTGCCCTGCATGATGTTGGCAACGGATGCCGACATTACGCCCGCCATCGTAAGCGCCACCCCGACAAGGGTCGCATGGGCGCTCGACGCGTCGACGCGCGCTTCCTGCACAATCAACATGGCAACGCCGACGAACGCGACGGCGGACCCCGCCAGAAAACCGATGGTGACCGGCTGCTTCAGAAAGAGTCGACCAAGGATCGCATTGGGTACGACCAGCAGGGCGAATACGACAGCGACCAGGCCCGAGGTGATGTTGTCCTCTGCGCGGTAGACGAAGTTGAAGTTCAGGACGAACTGAGTCAGGCCGAACCACAGCGCAAAGATTTGACCTTTTCGACCGAGTGACAGGGGCGCGCGGGTCATCCAGGCCCAGGCAAACATGGCCACACTGCCGACACCAAAGCGATAGGCAACCGACCAGGTCGGCGGCACGACGCCGAGCTGGGTGCGAATGACGAGCCAGGTCGATCCCCAGATAATGGTCGCAACCAGAAAGGGAATGAGGACGCGTGCGCGCATCATTGGCGCATCGCTCATAGTGCGGCGAGCGCTTTTGCCAGCGCGTCGATCTCCTCTTGCGGCTGGTCCCATGAAACGACGAAACGCACTTCGCCCGGAGCCCAGTCGTAGAAATCGAAACCTTGCGCACGGAGCCGTGCTGCTTCGTGCGGGCTCATGGCTGCAAAGACCTCATTTGCCTCGACAGGGTGGATCAGGCGACCTGCAGCGGCGGCAGCCAGCGTGCCAGCGCCGGCATTTGCTGCGCGCGCATTGGTGAGCCAGCGGTCTTCCTCGAGTAACGCAAGGAGCTGCGCGGCGAGATAGCGCCCCTTTGAAAGCAGGTGGCCGGCGCGTTTGCGGCGAACCAATAGCTCGTCGGCCAGCGACGTATCGAAAAGGATCAACGCTTCCGCGCTCAGGCCGCCATTCTTCACGAAGCCGAAGCTCAGAATATCGACACCCGCGCGCCACGTCAGGTTGGCCGGGCTGTCGCCAGTGTGCACCACCGCATTGGCAAAGCGGGCCCCGTCCATATGGAGCCGCAGCCCTCGCTGTCTGGCGAGTGCACCGATCGCCGCCACTTCCGAAGCGGTATAGCTTCGACCGTATTCGGTGGCATTCGTGATTGAAATTGCGGCAGCTTGCGTCCGGTGCACGTCGTTCGCGATTTCATCGAGCCGTGAGACTGCCGTTTCAGGGGTCAGTTTCGCGCCGGGACCCTCGGCGAGAAGGAGCTTGGCCCCGCCAGTGTAGAATTCGGGCGCGCCCGCTTCGTCGTTCTGAATGTGCGCATCTTTATGACACAGGATGCCGCGATAGGGCGGGCAAAGAGCAGCGAGGGCGAGGGCGTTGGCCGCTGTCCCAGTCGGTACCCAGAGCGCCCGCACCGCCGTTTCGAACAGGGTCGAGAAAGACGCATCGAGCGAGGCCGACAGCGCGTCCCCGTCATAGGCGGTATCAACCCGATTGGCCGTGCCAATCGCGCGAAGCATTGCCGGATGAACCGACGCGGCGTTGTCTGAAAAAAAGCGCATGAAGTGCTCATGCTGGTCGCATCACGGTGCGTCAATCGTGCGACCGGGCTCGCGGCTGCGGTGAGGCAGAGCCGACAGTCAATGGGGGCCGGTGTTGCCACCGACCCCCACTGCGCCGGACTGATCTGGTGCCGGTCTTTCGATCGACGCCGGATAAATCCTGGCGTGCTGCGATCCCTTCGCCATGGCAATTTGCATCACCAAAGACAGCGGCATCGCCCGGTTCACGTGACCTCGGCATCGGCATTACGTTAGTGCTTGCACACCCGTTCCGCCAACATCTCGCTCTTCGTCAACCCGGGGTCCAACCAGTTGATCACCGCCACGCTTTCGCGCCTTGCTGACCTTCATAATCGGCCCCTGCATCCGGATCAGCGAAGCGGGTTTGACCCCGTCTCGATCTCCTTCTGTGACTATGAAGGTCTCATGCTTTGTTGAGTCGATCCAGCGTGATTCAAGCCGAATTGCCTGTGGATTACGAGGATATCGGGGACGCTTTGTCGCTTATTCGGCGGCGAGCAGGCGTGGCTGCTCGTTGCCCGGATCCCGGGTCAGGCGTTTGACGCGACCTTCTACCTGCGCGCCGGACGCGACGCTGACCGCATCGTAACTCAGATCGCCGATGATACGTGCTGTCGCCTCGATGACGAGCGATTTGGCAGCCACCGTGCCCTCGACGCTACCGGCGATTTGCGCGGAGTCGGTGACGATATTGCCGCGCACGACTCCGTCGGTCCCGAGGATTACGCTGCTGGCGGCCACGTCGCCCTCGATACGTCCGTCGATATGAAGATTGCCCGTTCCACCGATATTGCCGACAATCGTGACTTCGCGTCCGATGAAGCTCAGGCCGCTGGTCGTTCCTCCCGACCGAGCCGTGCCGTTTTCAGATTTGCCGAACATTTCCGCGCCCTCCCCTCAACCGATTCGCCCTCGATCAAACACCAACGCCGTGCTGACGCCGAACAAGGTCGTGTGCAAGCGCGATGCCGCCGGCGATCCCGGACCGATCGCCCAGCGCAGGCGCAACGATGTAATCGTCGGCGGTAACTGACGGATTGCGCACATATCCGCCGAGCCAGTGGGTCATGCGCGATGCGAGATCGCGGTGAAAACCGGGCGCCTTTGCGACGCCTCCACCGATCACGATCCGATCGGGTGACAGGGTCATGACGATGTTGGCAACCGCCTGCCCCAAATCGTCGATGATCTGCAGACGCCCTTCGTGGTCGGGGTCGACATCACTCAAGGTCGTGCCCAGCCGCGCGAGTACCGCAGGCCCTGCAACCAACCCTTCGAGGCAATCGCCATGGAAAGGGCAGGTTCCCGGAAAGGAATCGCCGACTGTGCGTTTCAGACGGACGTGGCCCATCTCGGGATGGACAAGGCCGTGGAGGGGGCAGCCGTTGATCAGCACGCCGCCCCCGACCCCCGTCCCAACCGTCAGGTAGACACCCACCGACGTCCCCGCGAGCGCACCCCAGCGAAATTCGCCTATCGCGGCGCCGTTGACGTCGGTGTCGAAAGCAACGGGGACGCCGAACATTTTGGCGAGTGGCTGGGCAATCGACGTATCCGACCAGCCCGGCTTCGTCGTATCCGTGATGCTGCCCCAGTTGGCGTCATGGGGATTGAGCGAAACGGGGCCGAACGACGCAATGCCGATCGCGTCAAACCCGCCCGCCCGTTCGCGAAGAAATTCTTCGATCGCCCCGATCGCGTCGCGCGGTGTCGTGGTGGGGATTGTTGCTTCGGCCGCCAGGGAGTCCGGGTGCGCGCCGATTGCCATATTGATCTTGGTGCCGCCCAGTTCGATTGCAGCAACCAGCCCAGAAGTGCCCGATCTGTTCGGGACCTGGAACCGTCTGGGTACTAAAAGCGTCTCATAAAACGCGAAAAGGTCGGCGAAATGAGTATCCATTGTTCGCACGCTGGGTGCCGCGGCGACGGTGCGTGCGCGTGTTTCATCGCGCGGGGTCGCAATGAAACGGGCAATGGCTTCGGCTGCTGCGGCACCGTTCCCTGATGTGTAGAGCCATCCCCCCGCCGCGCGGGCCTGGTCGGCGGCACCACCGCCATCGGGCGTGATCAGGGGCAGCCCCGCCGCGCGCGCCTCGGCGGCCACCATGCAGAACGTCTCCGCTTCGCAGCCATGGATGAGGGCGTCGGCGCTGGCAAACAATCGCGCGAGCTCAGCTCGATCGGTGATTGGCGAGATCAGTTCGATATGGGGATTGTCGGCTGCTGCCCGGGCCACTCGCACGCGGTCGCGACCATCGCCAACAAGGATCAGCCCTACCGGTGCCTTTACACCCGCAGCGGCAACGGCCTCGATGACCATTGGCCAGCGCTTTTCAGGGGCATGGCGACCTGCAGCCAGCAGCAGAGTCGCGTCCGGCGGCAGGTCGCAGCGGTGGAGCAAGCGCGCGCGCAACCCTTCATCGCGCAAGTCAGGTGAAAAGATCCCCGATGTGACCCCCATCGGATTGGTGACGACGTTGGTCATTCCTCCCTCGCGCAGGCGCTGGGTCAGATCGTCTCCCGCCGTCACCGTGGCGTCGAACATGCTGTCGAGTTGCAGAAGGTGCTGCCAGAACCACCCAAAGCCGCGATCGATCGTCTCTCGCGAGGCTACCTTGCCGAACCAGCGGTAGGCGTAGGCAGACAGTGGATCGGCATGCATGATCAGCACGCGCGGAACCTTGCCGGGAAATTCGCCGACTAAACGTGCGCTTCTCCAGGGCGACGACGCTTCGAGGATGTCGGGCTTCGCGGCGTCGATGGCTGCGTGAAGCTCGAGTTCGTCCCGGAAGTAATGGTATTTACGGTCAAGCGGGAAATGCGGCGCCTTAAGATAGATGATGCGCGCATGGGCGCCACGTTCTTCGACGCGGTCTTCACGACCGGGCGCGATGACCGTGACGTCATGCCCTGCAGCGGGACCCGTCTGGAGCTTGCGATCGACGTAGGTTTTAACGCCGCCACCTTCCGGCGTGTAGAAGGCGGCGACATCAACGATCCGCATGGGTCAGCGCGTTTTCAACGGGCTGAGCGAAAACAGGCCCTGGCGATACAGCATACGCACCGTGACCGGTGTAACGCCGCCGCCGACCGTCACCCGCGCACTCGAAATCCTCGGTTTGAACGGACCCTGGCTGGAAGGATTGTTGCCGAGGCCCAATCCGTCGCCATCATATGACTTATCGAAATGCCGGTCGCGGTTACGGTCGTGCAACACGACGAGTCCATAGACCCCTGGTGCGGGAGCGCGAATGCACATCTGTACAGGTCCGGTATCCGGCACGTCGACAACGACACGACGAAAGGTTTTGCCTTCGTTGATCAGGATGTTGTCGTCCTTGAGCAGATCCGTGTCATTGCCGGGGTAGAGCTCCGCCTTCAGATTTCCCTGCCGGTCCTTCAATCCGCTGATCGTGATCGCCAACGCCGGTCCGGTTTCGCCGGGACGGCAGGTGCCCTCGGCGATACCGAGCGAGGGCGATGACGGGACCTGCGCAAACAACACGACAGGTAATGCAGCAAGCACGATGCCTGCTACTGGCAGTCTTGCAAAATTCACCTGATTCTCCGTCTATCGTGATCGACCGTTACAAGATCGCCAATCGCCAGCAACGCACCCACCGCAAGGTGCGCTGCGAGCATCAGCGTCGCCATCAATGCCATCAGCGCCTGGATATCTTTGTCCGGACCCACCAGAAACACCGCCACTCCTGCAAACAGCACATCCTTGTTGGTCAGCAGCGGCAACCGCGCCAGCATGAGGCGGATCGTCGCGAGCAGAACCCACCAGCCGAGCGCGACATGCGGCAGGGCGAGGCTCCACGCGAGCGCGATGAGCCACGTCGTGACGACTATGCGCGCCAGCTGGATAGCGGCAACTGACCACAGTTGCGCTTTCGTGAGACTGAACAGCCGTTTGCCAAATGCGAGCACGAGCAATGACACCGCGATAATGACCGCGACCGACGCCAGGATCGTTTCGCTGACCCGACCGAGCTCGGCGCGGCCGAGGTAGGGATAAGCGGCGGCCATCATGGCCAGTGTGAAGCCGTTACCCGCCAGCGCGGACAGGATTGCGACATCCTTGACCGCGCCGAAGGGCGAAGTCGTCATGTCGAGCTTTTTCCTCGCCCAGCCATAGAAATATACTTCACCGACATAATCGATCAGCAGTTCGTTGCTGACCTGCTTGCGCGCGAGGGCCACGAAACCTTCGGCCGGAATGCGCCACAACAGCCTGAAGATCGCAAAGTCGGCGACGATCGGCGTAAGATAATAAAGCGCAAAGACGATCCAGAACGCCGGTGTTGTCGGTATGAGATCGCGAATGCGTTCGAGGTCGAAGCCCTTGGTAAAGAACAGGCGGTAGCCGACGACAACCAGAATAACGACCGACAGCGCCGGCGTCGCCCATTTCCACAGCGGTGACTGGCGGACGGCGAGCGGCAGCGGGTCGTCCCGGTCTTCGCGTTCGCCGTTCGGCTGAATGTTGCGCAGGTCGGTCAGAGGATCAGCACCCGTCATTCGCCGCGTCCCGAAACGGCATCCCGCGCGCCTTGCCCCAAAAATGTCGTGAGTGAAAGCTCGGCGGAGCGCTCTATGCCGAAGTCGTCGCAAGACGCGCAGACTGCGCGCGGGCGAAGGCGTCCATGTACCTGGGCGCAGCCGATTCGATCGTAAAGCGTCGCGCCATCTTCTGCATTTCCGGCGGATCGGCACACCAGGTGCGCGCCGCGTCGAGCGCACGAGCAAACGCGTCGACATTCCCCGGCGGGACGAGTTGGCCCAACGAGCCGTTACTGAGCATGGCTGCGATGCTGACGCTGCTGTCGGTGCTGACGATCGGGATACCGGCGGCCAGTGCTTCGATCAGGACTGCCGGTACGCCCTCGTAATTCGACGACAACGCAAAAACATCGGACTTGCCGAACCATGGCGTTGCATCCTGAACATGCCCTGGCATCGACAGTCGATCGCCGACACCCCGCAAATTGGCCAGGCGCTCGATCGCGCCACGCTCGCTGCCCTCGCCGACGATGGTCAGGGTGTCGTCGCCCTTTGCAACACGCGCGAATGCTTCGACTAGCATCGACATATTCTTCTGGGGTGCCAGACGACCGATCGCCAGATAGCGCGTGCCGGCAGCAGATTTTCGTGGACCGGCGGGAGCGAGGCGCGCGACGTCATTTTCAGTCAAGGCGGGATCCTCGATGATGATGACGCGGGATGCCGCTATCCCCATCGCGGCTCGGATTTCATCGCGCATCGGTTCGGCCATCCCGACAAATATGTCGATGAAGCGCGCCTGGAGTCGAAGCCAGCGATGATAGGCCCACCGCAGCAGAAACGGCATGTCGGCGCGGCCGAGGTCATTGCTGATCTTGGCGACGATCGGCGGGCATTTTTTGCCGAGGATCAGCTTCATTGCGACCGAAACGATCGAATAGCTGTTGCCCGCGCAAAACAGGATATCGGGAGCATGGCGGCGTATGGCGGCAGGAAGTGTGAGGATCATCCAGAGTGTTTCCCACCGCGCGGTCGGGACGCGTCCGCTGGAGAGGAATTCATAGACGTGAACGCCGGCCAGCCGCATCACCCCCTCATCGCGGCCGATGACGAGACGTACGTCGGCACCATTATCTCGCCAGGCCTGGCAGAGCCGCATGGCAATGCGCTCTACCCCGCCGGGCTCAAAACTATGCAGGAAGGTGAGAACGCGCAAGTTCGCCGTAGCCCCCAGACCGATGCGTTTGAGTGAAGCGAGCGAAGGTCGCATCAATGCTGTCGAGCAACGCGGGCACGCTGGTGTCGCCCGGATGGACCGCGATTCGGGCCGTCGTCAGTGCCCAGGGTGCGGCGCGTGCGACACGGGCGACAGCGAGCGAACTACGAATACGGCCAGGACTGCGGCTCGCCCAGGTGATGACCGGGCCCCGCGCGAGGACGGTGCCTGTTGCGGGGTGCCAGACGTTCCAGTGGTCTTCCGCGAGCGCAAAGCCGGACCGGGCCACGGCCCGCTTTGTTCCCGCCGAATAAAGCCAGGCCGGCGCGACGAAGCCCGCCACCGCCCTGCCGATGGCGTCTTCGACGATTCTGCGGCCTTCGCTAAGGCGATCGAATGCCTCATCGACGCCCAGCGCCGCGAACTCGCCCTCGCCCGCGGTCATGTGCTTTTGTGCAAAGCCACGGGAAGGTGCGTCGTCGCGGTGCGTGAAGCCGTGCAGGAACATCTCAACGCCCACATCGGCCCAAGCGCGCAGCTTGGCCGCATAGGCCGGTGCCCGGGCAAGCGGGGCCTCGCCCCAATGGTCAGGTACGACAAGCATCGCAAAGCGTGGCCCGTCCAGCAAGCGCGTCAGCCGGTCGGCGAGCGCATCGATCTCCGCCTCGAACTTGGGACCGACATCATGGATCGAGGCGAGCAGGCGGCGCGTCATCCGCGGATGCCTAGCGCACCGGCCCGGCGCCGTCATCCACCGGACCAAAATCGCGCGGTCACATCCTTTGGCACACGCAGCAGTCGCTGCGTTCTCCTGTCGATGATCGCCCAGGTGGTTCGGGCCTGAACGAGCGTCCTGCCGTCGCGCACGAATGCCGCGTGCCGGTCGAACTTCGCGCCTGTGGGCGGTCCGTCGATCCAGGTCCGCCCCTCGACGCTCTGCCCGAGCGTCAGGTTGCCGCGATAGTAGATCTCATGTCGCACGACGACCCAGACATAGGCTGCGACATGTTCGGGCAGGGCATGGGCTTGCCAATGGGCGGTTGCCAGATCCTGTACCCAGCGCACCCAGATCGCATTATTCACATGGCCCAGCTCATCGATATCGGCGGGCGCCGCTGTGAAAATCCGCGAAAAGCTCACGCCTGTCCCATATGCGCCATGAAGAATGCAAACTCCTCCGCCGTTTCGCTCAGGGCTTCGAAGCGTCCCGACTTCCCGGCGTGTCCGGCACCCATGTTGGTCTTGAGCAGCAGCGTGGCGTCGCCGGTTTTCAGGTCGCGCAGCTTCGCTGTCCACTTGGCGGGCTCCCAATAGGTCACGCGGGGATCGGTCAGGCCGGCCGTAACCAATATCGGCGGATATTCCTGGCGCCGCAAATTCTGATACGGGCAATAGCTCCGGATCAGATCGAAGGCGGCCTTGTCCTCGATGGGATTGCCCCATTCCGGCCATTCTCCCGGGGTTAACGGCAAATCGGCGTCCAGCATCGTATTGAGCACGTCCACAAAGGGGACATGTGCCGCGACGGCGCCCCATAACTGGGGATCGGTATTGAGTACCACACCCATCAGCTCACCGCCGGCCGAACCGCCCGCCGCGCAGATCCGTCCAGCCGAGGTATAGCCGCGCTCGATCAATCCGCCTGCAACGTCGACGAAATCAGTGAAGGCGTTCCACCGCTTGGTGAGCTTGCCATCGAGCTGCCACTGCTGGCCGAGATCGTCGCCGCCCCGGATATGCGCGATGGCAAAGGCGAAGCCGCGATCGAGCAGGGAGAGCCGCCCGGTCGAATAGCCTGGCGGAATCGCGATGCCGTATGCGCCGTAGCCGTAAAGGTAGAAGGGCCGGCTTCCGTCAAGGGGATGATCCCGCCGGTGGACAATGGAGACCGGGACCGGAGTTCCATCACGCGCGGGGATCATCAACCGCGTCGTCGAATAGAGCGAGGCATCATATCCCGACGGAATGATCTGCTCCTTGAGCACCGTCAGCGCACCCGTCGCAAGATCGTATTCGACCACCCGGTCGGGCGTGACCATCGACTCGTATGAGAGACGCAGGGTGCTGACGTCGTACTCGGGGTTCTCGTCGAGACCCGCGACATAGCTCGACTCGGGAAAGACAACGCGTCTTCCTTGCCCGCTGCCGTCGTAGCTGTGCACCTCCACCTGATCGAGACCGTCCTCGCGCCCTTCGACGACAAAAAAGCCTGCAAAGCAGGTGACGCCGGTCAGATAGAAATTGCGTTGCGGGGAGAGGCGTTCGGTCCATTCACCGGGCGACGCGATCGGGGCCGTGACCAGACGAAAATTGGTATCGGTGTCGTTGGTGACGATGAATAACACCCCGTCATGTTCTTCGACGTCATATTCGACGCCGGCGCTGCGTGCCCGGATCAGGATCGGCTCGGCAAAGGGGTCATGCGACGGTACCAGACGTATTTCGCTCGTCGTATTGTCGCCAGTGGCAAGAGCGATCCACTTGCGGCCGTGAGTCGTGCCGACGCCGCACTGAAAGCCTGTGTCTTCCTCGCGGTAGAGAACGATATCGTCCTCGACCGATGTGCCCACGCGGTGCGCAAGCAGCGTGTCGATACGCCAGTGTTCGTTGACCCGGCCATAGACCAGCGTTGTCACATCGTCGCTCCAGACCAGTGCTCCCATCGTCTGGGGGATGGCATCGGAGAGGTCGTTACCCGTCGCCAGGTCCCTGATGCGCGCCGTGAATCGCTCCGACCCGTCATCGTCGACCGCATAAGCGAGGAAGCGCCCATCTTCCGAAACCGACAGCGCGCCAACCCGAAAATAGTCCTTGCCTTCGGCAAGCGCCGGCTCGTCGAGGATCAGCTGGTCCTGCCCGCCGGCGACAGGCCTGCGCCACCATTTGCGATACTGGCCGCCGATTTCGAAAGCCCGCCAATAGACCCAGTCGCCATCCTTTGCCGGAACGCTGGAATCGTCTTCCTTGATGCGGCCCTTCATCTCTTCGTACAGGATGTCGACCAGCGGGCGATGCGGGGCCATCCACGCCTCGAACCACGCATTTTCGGCCTTGAGGTGGTCGAGCACCTCGGCGTCCGTGACCTCGGGATAGGCCGGATCGCGCAACCAGGCGTAATCGTCGGTCAGGGTTTCGCCGTGGACAACCGTATCGGTCGGGCGCTTTGCGGCATTTGGGGCTGTTGTCATGCGCGTGCCTTGCTGCGGCGCAGCCCGTCATGCAACCCTAGGCGTCGGTCCATTCGATCCATTGGCCATGCGGGTGCACTCTTGCGAGCTGCACGCCTTCACCCCCTCCCGGCCAGAAGCGCAGGCGTAATGTGTGCACCGCCAGGCTGCGATCGGCCTCGAACGCGATCCAGGCCAGCGGGTTGTCCTTCGTCGCCAGAGACCCCGCCGTCGTCATCGCGGCCATGATCCTGCCTTGTGTGGCAGGCGGCAGATACTGCCATACGATGCTATGCATGAGGACGCGTACCGTGCCCGGCGGCTGGCGCTCGGCCAGCCTTGCCTCAACAAAATCGGCGGCATCGCCCCTGGACAGGTCAGGCGCATGCGTACGTGCCATTTCAATTGCGGCGTGCGTGCGGGCGAACCGATCGAGCTGGTCAACCCAGATGAACGACAGCAGACGTTCGGCCGCCACGGGATCGGTCACATCAATTGGTGCGATATCGACGCCCCGAACAGATAATATTGAAACGTTCGCGACAGGAGGGGCCGAGCCACGCCATTGTGGCCGGATGATGAAGGGTGGGTTGGGGGAACCGACTTCCACGCCGCCAAGGTCGTAACGATAGCGGTCGATCAGCAGGTTCAACCCGGCGCTCGATCCGATTTCGAGCAGCTCGAACGGCAGGCCGAACCGGTCAGCAAGGACGAGCAATGCGGCCATGAAGGTTGCTGAGCGCCCAGGCTCATTTGTCTGCGGCGGACTGTTGAGCCATGTCTCTATCGCCAGATCGTGATCGGAAATGGCGGTGCGGATCGCGACCACGTCATGGGCGGGAGCACCGCTGAACAGGTCGATCAGCGACGGTGCGCTGCCGGCCCTGTAAAGCCAGTGGAACGCGGCAACCAGCCTGAGTGGCACGGCGTCCTCGATATAGTGGCCTGGCCAGTCGAGGACGCGCCGCCCCGTCACGCTCGACCGATCGATTGCGACGCCGAGGGCCCGGCACACCCGCGCCGTGACGGGCGCACCGTTGTCGTCGCCGAAGCGCGCCTGGAACTCCATCGCTTCGGAAAACATCATCATCTCGATTGCCCTGCTGCCTCAAGACCATAGAGTGATGCCATGAACGCCGAAAGCCGCAAACAGCTGTTCCGCAAACGGGGCGCTCTGGACGCATCCAAGGTTACCAACATCGAGCTATTTTTCGATCTGGTATTTGTTTTTGCGATCACCCAGTTGTCGACACGTCTGCTGACGCATCTCACGATAACTGGGGGCCTCGAGACCCTCGTCCTGTTCCTCGCGATATGGTGGTTGTGGATCTATACGAGCTGGGCGACCAACTGGCTGGACCCCGAGCGGGGTGCAGTACGCTTCATGCTGCTGGCGATGATGCTGGGCGGTCTCGTCATGTCGGCGGCTCTCCCGACTGCGTTCGCTGGCTCCGGAATGGTGTTCGCCGGCATGTATGTCGCGATGCAGCTGCTGCGGACACTCGCCATCGCTGCCGCCTCAATCGGGATCAACCGCGACCGCATGCGCAATTTCCTCAGGCTCGCCTTTTATTTCCTGATGGCGGCGCCGTTTTGGATTGCCGGTGCCTGGTCCGAACCGATGCTGCGGCTGGCGCTTTGGGTAGCCGCACTCGCCATCGAGTATCTGGGACCGGTCGTCCTGTTTGCGACCCCTTTTCTTGGCCATTCCAAGGTATCCGACTGGGATATTTCGGGCGAGCATATGGCGGAACGATGCTCGCTCTTCGTCATCATAGCGTTGGGTGAGGCCATTCTGGCGACTGGCGCGACGTTTGCCGGGCTGAGCCATGATGCGGCAACGAGTGCCGCGTTCGTCGCAAGTTTTTTGGGCAGCGCAGCGATGTGGTGGATTTATTTCGACACCGGCGCCAAGCGCGCCAGTGAGATGATGGCGAAGGGAAACGAGGTCGGCCGACTGGGCCGCAATGCCTACACTTATGCCCATATGCCGATCGTCGGTGCGGTCGTCGTGACCGCTGTCGCCGATGAGTTGATGTTGGCACATCCTTTGGGCCAGGTTGTTCGGCACGCGGCCGGGCAGGTCGCGGGTCAAGCAGTCGAGCAGACCGCCGGACCGGGCGGCTTGCCATTCGTGCTCGTGGCGTGCGGGGGCGCACCGATGTTTCTTGTGGGCAACCAGATCTTCAAGTGGATGACAGCCGAACGCCCAAATCCTCCGTTGTCGCATTTCATCGGGGCCGCGCTTCTCGTTGCAACAGCCGCAGCGGCGCTGCTGATGGACTGGGTACCGCTGGTGACGGGGAGCGCCGCCACCGCTTCGCTTTTGGTGACGGCAATCTGGGAGTGGTTCTCGTTGAATGGCGGCTGGCGGCGGTGGTCGCCGTGGATCGGGCGCGGCACCGCAATTGCCTTGGAGGAAAGCGAGCGATAAGGCGCGCAGCCATGCCCCAGCTGTTGGTAATCGCCGTGCCGAAGGGGCGCATCCTGACCGAAGTGTTGCCGTTAATGGCGCGCGCCGGCCTGATCCCCGAGGCTGGTTTCCGCGACGAGGGCGACCGCCGCTTGCGCTTTGGTACCAATCGAGACGATGTCAGTCTGGTCCGTGTCCGGGCGTTCGACGTCGCAACCTTTGTGGCGCATGGTGCGGCGCAACTGGGCATCGTGGGTTCCGACGTTCTCGATGAATTTGATTATGGTGAACTTTATGCGCCGGTTGATCTGGGCGTCGGGCGGTGCCGCATTTCCGTCGCAGAACCTGCAAATCGGCAGACATCGATCACGTCCAGCCATGTCCGCGTGGCCACGAAATATCCTAATCTGACCCGCAAGTTTTACGAGCCGCGAGGGGTTCAGGCCGAATGTATCAAGCTGAACGGTGCGATGGAGCTCGCCCCTACGCTTGGCCTTGCCAGCCGCATCGTTGACCTTGTTTCGACGGGGAAGACACTCAGGGACAATGGCCTGGTTGAAACCGACGTGATCGCCCAGGTATCGGCACGGCTGGTCGTCAACCGCGCCGCAATGAAGACCCGCGACGATGTCGCGCCGCTTGTCGAGGCCTTTCGCAGGGTGGTCGGATGATCCGGCTCGATACGCGAGAGACCGATTTTCAGGTCCGGTTCCAGCGATTCGTCGACACGAGGCGCGAGGCCGATGCCAATATCTCAGCGAATGTTGCGGCGATTCTGGCCAGGGTCAGGAGCGAAGGCGATGGGGCAGTGGCCGATCTTACTCAGCGTTGGGATGGACATGATCTCGACGTAAGCGGCTGGCACGTTTCGCGGGAAGATTGCGCGCGGGCATATCGCACCATCGATTCCACGCTGCAATCGGCCCTCCAGCTCGCAGCAGCGCGGATCAGCGCCTATCACGAGCGACAACGCCCAGCCGATAGCGACTGGATCGACGACACCGGCGTTCGCATCGGTGCGCGGTGGACAGCGGTCGACGCTGCGGGGCTTTATGTCCCTGGCGGACGAGCCGCTTATCCTTCCTCGGTCCTGATGAACGCCTTGCCCGCGAAAATTGCCGGCGTCGGTCGCCTGGTGATGGTCACGCCGACTCCGGGCGGCGAGGTGAGCTTGCCGGTGCTTGCCGCAGCTCATCTGGCAGGCGTTGATGAAATCTGGCGGATCGGTGGCGCGCAGGGCATCGCTGCGCTGGCCTACGGAACGTCGAGTATCGCCCCGGTCGACGTTATCGTCGGACCGGGCAACGCCTGGGTCGCCGAGGCCAAGCGTCAGCTTTATGGACGCGTCGGCATTGACATGGTGGCCGGCCCCTCGGAAATATTGGTCGTGGCAGATGCGACGAGCGATCCGTCCTGGATCGCGGCTGATTTACTCAGCCAGGCCGAGCATGACCCGACCAGCCAGTCCATCCTGATGACCAGCGACCACGCGTTTGCCGATCGGGTGATCGAGCAAGTGGAACTTCTCATGCAGACGCTCTCCACCAGCGCGGTTGCAAGTGCGAGCTGGGCGGCAAATGGTGCCGTGATCCTGCTCGCCAGCCTCGACGAGGCTCCCGCGCTGATCGACCGGCTGGCCCCGGAGCATCTGGAGCTGGCCGTTGCCGACCCGGATGTCCTGTTTGCAAAGGTCCGCCATGCCGGATCGGTCTTTCTGGGCAAATACTCACCCGAGGCTCTGGGCGACTATCTTGCCGGCCCCAACCATGTCCTGCCGACGGGCCGCCGGGCTCGCTTCGCATCGGGCCTGGGCGTCACCGATTTCATGAAACGAACAAGTTTCATTTCAGCGACCGCTGACGGACTGGGCAAACTCGGTCCCGCAGCCGCGACTTTGGCCGATGCCGAGGGGCTCGCCGCGCACGCCATGTCGATACGGGTCCGTTTATGAGTCGATCCCAATCCCGCTCGGCTGCCCGACTGGCGGCGGTCCAGGCCCTCTATCAGCAGTCGATGGAAGATACGCCCGTTACCCGATTGCTGACCGAGTTTCATCAACACCGGCTTGGGGCAACCATCGGGGATGTCGAATACCACGACGCCGAAATCGCGTTCTTCGACGATCTCGTCTCGGGCGCCATCGCGCGTGAGAGCGAGCTCGATGCGGCGATTTCGCTTCGACTGGCGAGCGGGTGGAGTCTCGACCGGCTCGACAAACCGATGCGTGCGCTCCTGCGGGCGGCGACTTATGAATTAATCGCGCGTGTCGATGTGCCGGTGAAGACGGTGATCAACGAATATGTCGATGTCGCCGACGCATTCTATGCCACGCGAGAAAAAGGGTTCGTCAACGGGCTGCTCGACGCGGTGGCAAAGGACGTCCGTCCTTAATCGGGCTTCTTGCTCCCTTTGAAGCCCTTGCCGCGGTTGGCGTACATCAGCGCGGCGACCAGCGCTGCCGATCCGATCCCCATGCCTGCCGCGGCTGCGACCCAGACGGCATTGCTTTGCCGGTTCGCGGGATCCTTGGCGGAGTTGTTCTTTTCAGGCTTTGCCACCGGCTCGTTGTCGCTTTCGTCGGTCATCGTCTCTCCTCCGCGCATGGCGCACCCGACGATTGCCCGACCGCCGGACGCATCGCAAGCATAGCCTGACCATCCCAACGCTTGTCACTGCCTGGTGGCCCCAATAACTGCCCCATATGAATCCCGTTTACACAGCGCTGCGCCCAACGATTTTCGAAGTGATGTCGGCACGGGCGCGGGCGAACGGCGCGATCAATCTCGGTCAGGGGTTTCCTGACCCGAACTTGCCCTGGGGGGCACCCGATGACGTGGTTCAGGCAGCCGCCGATGCCCTGTCATTTGCGTCGAACCAGTATCCGCCGATGTTGGGACTGCCCGCGTTGCGCGAGGCAATCGCCGGGCATTATGCCGTTCATCAGCAGATTGATATCGCCGTAGACGAAGTCATCGTTACGTCGGGTGCCACGGAGGCGCTGGCATCGGCGATACTGGCGCTTGTGACGCCTGGCGATGAGGTGGTGATGTTCGCGCCGACCTATGATGCCTATCGCCCGCTGGTCGAGCGTGCGGGAGGCGTCGCGCGTATCATCCGGCTCGAACCACCCGACTGGCGCATTACCCGCGATGCTCTTGAACGGGTCGGGAATGGGCGGACGCGACTGGTCATCTTCAATTCGCCGCTCAATCCGACGGGTTCGGTTGCCAGCCAGGCCGAATTGTCGCTGCTCGCCCAATTCTGTGTCGCCCACGATGCAGTCGCGATTTGCGACGAAGTCTGGGAACATCTGACATTCGACGCCGCTGCTCATGTCTCGCTGATGACCTTCCCCGGTATGAGGGAGCGGACCGTGAAGATCGGTTCAGCGGGCAAGATTTTCTCGTTGACCGGCTGGAAAGTCGGCTGGATGTGCGCGGCACCCGCTTTGTCGGCGGTTCTGGCGAAAGCGCATCAGTTCCTGACTTTCACGACCCCGCCAAATCTTCAGCTGGCCGTGGCCTATGGCCTGGGCAAGGATGTCGGATATTTCGATGCGATGCGCGCCGGTTATCAGACCTCGCGTGATCATCTGACTGCGGGCCTCGCCGCGCGGGGTTACGCGGCACTTGCCAGCCCGGCGACATGGTTCGTTACCGTCGATCTTGCGGCTTCGGGCATCGCGATGACCGATGCCCAATGGTGTCACTGGGCTGTGGAGGAGGTAGGGGTGGCAGGAATTCCCGTTTCTGCTTTCTATCATGACGACCCTGTCACCAATGTCGTGCGCCTGTGTCATGCCAAGGAAGCGGCGACCATCGACGCGGCACTGCAACGGCTTGAACGACGACCCTAAAGCGCGGTCAGTACGCCGCGCTCGGTGATATATGCCGTAATCAGGCGAGCGGGCGTCACGTCGAACGCCGGATTGGCGACGGAAGATTGCGTGACGCGGACGCGGCCGCTCTCACCACTGACGAAGGCCACCTCGTCTCCCGACCTTTCCTCGATCGGGATCAGGTCCCCCGACGCGGTGGCGGGGTCGAACGTCGTGAAGGGGAGCGCGACGTAAAATGGAACGTCATTGTCCCGCGCGGCCAGCGCCTTCAGGTAGGTGCCGATCTTGTTGCAGACGTCACCATTGGCGACGACGCGGTCGGTGCCGACGATTATCGCATCCACCTGGCCCGTCATCATCAGGTGACCTCCTGCATTATCGGCAATGACAGTGTGCGGCACGCCGTGCTGGCTGAGTTCAAATGCCGTCAGCAGCGCACCCTGGTTGCGCGGCCGCGTCTCGTCCACCCAGATGTGCAACGGCAACCCGTCGTCATGCGCCAGATAGATCGGTGCGGTTGCGGTACCGTAATCAACCGTGGCCAGCCAGCCGGCGTTGCAATGGGTAAGAATGTTCAGGGGCCGGTCGGGGGTTCGACTGTGCAGATCGCGCAACAGTTCGAGCCCGAATGCACCGATCGCGCGGTTAGTCGCGACTTCCTGATCGCAGATGGCGTCGGCGCACGCGAAGGCGGCGTTGGCACGCTCCCCAGGCGGCAAATGACGCACCGCCATGTCGATCTGGTCAAGTGCCCAGCATAAATTGACCGCGGTTGGCCGCGTCCGCGCGAGCATCGCCTTTGCCCCATGAAGCGCATCGTCGGACCCGTCCGTTGCGAGTGCCATGGCCAGACCATAAGCCGCCGTTGCTCCGATCAGGGGCGCGCCGCGCGTCCACATCTCGGCGATGGCGCGTCCGGCGTCGTGAGCGCTGCGTATTTCGACCCAGATGATATCCCAGGGCAGATGCCGCTGATCGAGAATGCGCACGCCGAGCCCGTCGGCAGTGCGGATGATCGAGCGCGTCGGCACCCCGTTGAGCTTCACAGCTTGATTTCCCCAAAGCTCACGATGTCGCCATGCCCGTCTTGCCGGTCGATCAGCAGGGTCTGCATCCCGGCCAGCTTTGCCGCATCGACTTCGGCAGCCATGTCCGACAAAAACAGAATCTCGCCGGGTGGCATCTCCATTGCCGCCGAAATTGCCGTGTAGGACGACGCTTCACGTTTTGGACCGGTGGTCGTGTCGAACCACCAGCTAAACAGCGGCGCCAGATTTCCCTGATCGCTATGCTCGAAGATCAGTTTCTGGGCGCGGATTGAGCCTGAGGAAAATACCGCGAGCTTGACGTCGGCGGCGTGCCAGCGGCGAAGCGCCTCGGCAGCGTCCGGGTAAACATGACCGGAGAGCGAACCGTTCGCATAGCCTTCGGCCCAGATGCGGCCCTGGATATCTTTAAGGGCGGTTTGCTTGGCATCCGCATCGCTCCACGTGAGCAGGGTCGTCACCGCATCGCCGGGGACGGTCGCAAGCAGCGGTGCAAGCTCCTCCTGGTGCGTCATGACATAGTCAGAAAGGCGTGCCCGCGCGTAGGGAAACAGGATGTCGGTGACGAAACCGATGCTTGACGTCGTCCCCTCGATATCGGTGAGAACGGCCCGGATCACTGGTAGCGCGGAAAGCGATCGGCGATCGTATCGCCGGTGAAGGCGGCCACCCAGCCGTCGGGATTGACGAACATGCGGACCGCGGTGAAGCAAGGGTCCGTGCCCATGTCGAACCAGTGACGCATCCCGGCAGGGATCGAAATCAGGTCTCCTTGGCAGCACAATAAGTTCCAGACATGGCCGTCAGCATGGAGGGTGAAAAGCGCCTCGCCTTCGACGAAGAAGCGAACCTCCTGCTCCGCATGGGTATGCTCGGACAGGAAGCGCGCCCGCATTGACTCGCGTTCGGGATGATCAGGCGTGACGCGCACGACGTCGATGCTGCGATAGCCTCCGAGCACCTTCAGATGGTCGATCTCGGGCGCGTAGGTGGCCAGCACGTCTCCACGAATGTCACGTGTCGGCCAGCGTTCGAAAGTCACGCCGATCGGTGCCAGGCGCGCCCTGATTTCTTCGTGGTCAACCGTGTCCGCCACGACGGTGAGGGGGTCGCTCTCGGCGAAAAGCTGTAGCCGGCTCATCTCCCAAAACTCCTCTGCGCCAGTTCGGCGGCGATCATCCATTCGATTGCTTCGACGATCTGCTCGGCCTCCGCCATGTCACGGCCCCAGCTATAAAGGCCATGGTCGCGAATGAGATAGGCCGGAATAGCATCAGCGGCCAGCAAGGCCGGTGCGACCATCGCAGCAATCTCCGCCATATCCTGACTGTTCTCGACGATGGGCAATATCCTGGTGGCGTCGTGGGTCGTCACGCCGGGCAGCACCTTCAACATTTCGTGCCCGCGCAGTTCATAGGCGCTGGCCCCAGGCAAAGCGCGCGTCAGCCCGACCGATAGCGGCGAATGGGTATGGAGAACGGCACCCGCCTGCGGAAACAAGGCATAGATCTGGATATGCAGCGCGGTCTCCGCCGAGGGGCGCTTTCCATCGAGCGAGGCACCGCTGCCATCGACGCGCATCACGTCGGCCTCCACCAGGCGCCCCTTGTGCCTGCCCGAGACGGTGATCGCGAAGCTGCCGTCGCGCAGCCGGACCGAATAATTACCTGCCGTCGCCGGGGCCCAGCCCTTGCTATCCAGCCAGCGTCCAGTGGTGACGATGGCGGATTGGGCATCTGGAAAATCGCTGCTGGCCACATCGCTGCCCTAGCATTGGAAATGCCCGGAGCAAGCCAGCGCTTGCACGTCATAACGAAGACTTTAGGCGTGTCGCATGACCAACGCGATACCCGCAGCCACGCTTGTCCTCTATCGACCGGGTCCGGCGGGACCCGAGCATCTTTTCGTTGAGCGGTCGGCAACGATGGCGTTCGCAGCCGGTGCCGTGGTGTTTCCCGGCGGGCGGGTCGATCCCGGAGACTATGTCCTTGCGGAGGGTTTTGGGGCTCTCGATCCTGCGGACGCCGCCGGACGGATCGCGGCGATCCGGGAAACGATCGAAGAGGCGGGGATTGCCGTCGGCATGATCGGGGATGTCGATATTGAGGCATTGCGCCTGGCACTGGGGCGGGGCGAACCGTTCGGTGCGCTGATTGACACTAACCGCCTGAGACTCGATCTCGATGGGTTGGTGCCGTTCGCGCGCTGGTGTCCCAATTTCAAGGAGACGCGGACTTTCGACACGCGCTTTTATCTCGCCCGTATCGATGCCGATCATGCGATTCCACGCGTCGACGCGACGGAGAATGTGCATCTTTTCTGGGCAACTGCAACAGATGTGCTGGCGCGCGCGGATAGAGGTGAGGTCAAGATAATCTACCCAACCCGGCGCAACCTAGAACGCCTCGCCACGTTCGGCGATTTCGAAGCGGCGAAAGCTCATTCGGCGCGTTACCGGCCCGACAAGATTACGCCGTGGATCGAAGAGCGCGGTGGCGAGCAACATCTCTGCATCCCCGACGACCGCGGATATCCTGTCACAGCTGAAATCCTCAGCAGCGCCATGCGCGCGTGACGCCGGCGACGCTGACCGTTATCGAACTGAGTCGAACATGACCGAGCAGACCCCCCTCGAAGCATTGCGCGCGGTCCTGACCGGCGCCGCACGAGCGCTGGCTCATGAGCCGGAGGTTGAACTCGCCTACACGGCGGACGCGCCGGTTCAGGCAGGCAAGAACCTGAAGATACCCATGCCGGGCCGTGCTCTTCCAAAGGATCAGGTGGCAGAGGCGCGGGGCTTTGCCGACGGCTTTGCCCTTCGCCTCCGTTTGCACGACGTCGCACTCCACGCGCGCTCTGCGCCCACACCGCCTGTTGCGCGTGCGGTTTTCGATGCGATCGAGACGACGAGGGTCGAGGTGCTGGGGTCGCGCGGTCTGGCAGGGGTCCGTGCGAACCTCGATTCCGCTCTCGAAAGCCGGATGCGCTCCGATCCGATAGCCCGGGCAAAGGCGCGCGACGAAGTACCACTTTCCACGGCCGTCGCTTTGCTGCTGCGTGAGCGGCTGACCGGCCAGCCACCGCCAAAGGATGCCCGGGCCGGCCTTGAGCTGGTGCGAGACTGGATAGAGGAAGCGGGCGGAGATGATCTCGAAGCGCTGGGCCTCGCGCTCGACGATCAGGCCACATTTGGAACCCTGGCGACCAAGCTCCTGAAGGACCTCGCCCTGATCGATAGCGATGCGACTGCCGACGTCGAACCCGACGATGGCGAGGATGAGGGAGAGGACGACGGCAGTGGCGAGGAAGGCAACGCCGATGAGGAGCGCGACGGCGAGGGTGAAGTTGACCAGCGCGGCGAGCAGCAGGCCGGCGAGGATGCCGACGGCGAAGGCGAAACCGACGGCGAGCAGATGGCCGACGACGAGGACGGCGAGGCGGGCGATGGCGATCAGGAGGGCATTCTGCCCGTTCGCCCCAACCGTACACCCGCCGACCTGACGCCTGGGTTTGACTACAGGTCCTGGACCACGGCCTATGATGAAGTCATTGCCGCCGACGAGCTGTGTGATCCCGACGAACTCGTCCGTCTGCGCGCTTATCTCGACCAGCAGCTTGTCCATTTGCAGGGGGCGGTCACCAAGCTCGCCAACCGGCTCCAGCGACGACTGATGGCGCAGCAGAACCGCAGCTGGGACTTCGACCAGGAGGAAGGGATGCTCGACGCGGCCCGGCTCGCGCGCGTCGTGGTCAGCCCGGCACACTCGCTGAGCTACAAGATCGAACGCGAGACCGAATTCAAGGATACCGTGGTCAGCCTGTTGATCGACAATTCGGGTTCAATGCGCGGGCGGCCGATCTCTATTGCAGCGATCAGTGCGGATATCCTCGCCCGCACGCTCGAACGCTGCGGCGTGAAGACGGAAGTTCTGGGCTTTACGACCCGGGCGTGGAAGGGCGGGCAATCGCGCGAGCATTGGCTGGCGAATGGGCGGCCGGCACTCCCCGGACGTCTCAACGATCTGCGGCACATCGTTTACAAGCCCGCCGACGCGCCGTGGCGACGGGCACGCACTTCGCTGGGGCTGATGATGCGTGAGGGATTGCTCAAGGAAAACATCGACGGCGAGGCACTGCTCTGGGCTCATAGCCGGCTGATTGGCCGGTCCGAAGACCGCAAGATTCTGATGGTCATTTCCGATGGGGCGCCCGTCGATGACTCGACGCTCAGCGTCAATTCGGGAAGTTACCTCGAAAAACATCTTCGCCAGGTGATCGGGTGGATTGAGACCAAGTCTCCGGTTCAACTGGTGGCGATCGGGATCGGCCATGACGTGACGCGCTATTACAATCGCGCAGTCACGATCATGGATGCTGATCAGCTCGGCGGTACGATGGTCGAACAGCTGGCGGGCCTCTTCGACGCGAATTGACCCCGCGACGACATCGCGTTTCGACCGCTGCCAATTAACGATTGCAGGTGCTGCTCTTGTCGATCTCACGGCCGGCCAACGCCCCTGCTCCGGCACCGATAATCAGACCCGTCGTACTGGGCCGATTGCCCCAGCCGCCGCGACCGATCTCACGACCGAGCAGCCCGCCCGCGATGGCACCTAAAATCGTCCCTGTGCCACCCGAGTGGCGGCGACAGTTCTGATAGCCGCGATAGCTGCGGTTGTCGGAATAGCGACGGTAACCGCGATCATCATAGCCCCGGCTTTCATAGCCGCTATTGTCATAACCGCGATTGTCATACCGGCCGTCATCATATGACCCGCGGTAATCCTGGCCACGGTAATAATCGTCATGGGCCAACGCGGGTGTGGCACAAACGCTGGCGGCGGCGACGCTCGCCAGCATGGCGGTTTGGATCAATTTCATCATCTCGGGTCTCCTTGCCGGACGGCGGACATCTACGACGGGCTGTATTCCGCGATGCTGAACGCGCCCGTTAGCCCATGTTCAGCTTTCATGCGCGCGATCAGGCGCTATGGCCTCGCCGATGTCCCGGCTGCGTATCCTGCTTCCTCTGCTGTTGTTTCTTGCAGTAGGACGGCCCGAAAGCGCCTCCCTGACCCCGGTTTACCGCGAGTCGATCCGGGTTCGTTCGATTCCGGTTCCGCTGGCGGACGGAGATCTGCGCCGAGTGCGAGTCGGCGCCCTGACACTCATCGGTGGTTGGCGCCTCGACAGTATGTCGAACCAGTTCGGGGGCTGGTCGGCGCTGCACGTTGAAGGCGACAGGGTCATTTCGATCGGTGACTCGGGCAGTGTCCTGCGCTTCCGGCTTGGTCGCTTTGGCCACATCAGTGACGCACGCATCGACCCGGTCCCGGCCGACTGCGGGATCAACATCGATAAGCACAGCCGTGACACCGAATCACTGGCCGATGGTGGCGGGGGCGAGTGGCTGGTCGGCTTCGAATGGCGCAACGCCATCTGCCGCATCACGCCCGACTTCAAGCGGGCGGTGCGGTGGCGGGCGCCGGGGGAAATGACCAGGTGGCCGACATCGCGGGGAGCCGAAGCAATCGTCCGCCTGCAAGACGGCCGGACACTGGTGATGGCGGAAGGGGTTCCCTGGGGAGAGAAGCAACGGCCAATGCTGCTGTTTGACGGCGATCCGACCGCTGCCAACGCGCATGCGACGCCAATGCTTTATGTGCCACCTGATGGCTACAGCCCGACCGACGCCGCGCAATTACCCGATGGCCGGATTCTCGTGATGAATCGCCAGTTCTCAGTCTTTGGCCTGTTCACCGATGTCCTGACATCGATCGACTCGTCGCAGTTTGCCAGCGGCTCTGTCGTGATCGGGAAACCCCTCGCCTGGTTCGACGGTCCCGTGCTTCACGACAATTTCGAGGGGCTGTCGGTCACATTGGAGAACGGCCAGCCGATGATATGGGTGATTTCGGACGACAATTTTATGAGTTGGCAGCGAACCTATCTGCTCAAATTCGCTATCGACCCGCTGCCCCCCGGGGTCAGGCCGCGACCGGTGTCGCGTCCTTAGCCTTGGCAATTTTCCGCTTGAGCCGCTGGACCTTGAGACTCAGCTGGTCATTCCCGGTCTTGGCGAGCCAGTTGTCGAGGCCGCCGACATGTTCGACGGATCGCAGGCCATGAGTCGACACCCGCAGCTTGATCCCCTCCCCGAGGGTATCGGACAGGAGCGTGACGTTTTGCAAATTGGGCAAAAAGGTCCGCTTTGTCTTGTTGTTGGCGTGGCTCACATTGTGTCCCACCTGACGACCCTTGCCGGTCAGTTCGCAAATGCGCGCCATCGTTAAATTATCCCGAAAAAGCTGTTGCTTGGAAAGGCGCGGCGCATATCTCCAATGGACTGCGCCGTCAACCGCCGGCTTCGGCAACTTTAGCCCCCGTCAATCGTTGTGCATGTTCAACGACAGGGAAATTGTGATCATGCGCGCGTTATTGGGAATTGCCTTTGTCATCGTCCTTGGCCTGATCGCGGCGTTCGCGCTCGGGTTACTCAATATCGACCGCACGCGAACGGGCAAGCTTCCGGAAATCCGCGCCGAGGGTGGCCAGATGCCCGGCTTCGACGTGACGGCGGGCAAGATCGGCGTCGGTAGCCGCAAGGCGACGGTCGATGTGCCGACCGTCGGCACGAAGAAAGAAAGTGTTTCGATTCCGACCATCGATGTGAAGAAGGCAGACGGTCGCTGAGCAATAGGCTTGGATGTACCGCCTCGCGCCGCTAGCGCGCGGCAATGGTTGTCCTCCTTCCAGCAGCAATGCGGCATGCGCTCGATCTGGCTGATCGGGCCGCATCGGAAGGCGAGGTGCCCGTCGGCGCCGTAGTGCTGCAAAACGGCGAAGTGATCGGGACCGGGCGCAACGCGACGCGGTCAACGAACGATCCAACCGCTCATGCGGAGATTGTCGCGATCCGCGATGCCTGCGCGGTATTGAATTCGGACCGTTTAACCGGCTGTGAATTATGGGTAACCCTGGAACCGTGCGCGATGTGCGCTGGTGCCATTGCCCAGGCGCGCATCGGCAAACTGGTCTACGCCGCTCCAGATCCAAAGGGTGGCGGCGTCGAACATGGCAGCCGCGTGTTCGCTCAGTCGACATGCCACCACCGCCCCGAGGTGATTTCGGGCATTGGCGAAGCCGAGGCTGCTGGTCGTCTGCGTGCTTTTTTTGTCGGGCGTCGTTGATGCGATAGTGCCCGGCATTGCCCGTGCCCCGCAAAGTCGCCATTAGGTGGTTTGCCGATGCATGTCGCCGACCCTGCCCCTTTTCCCTGGATCGACGTCGCGATCATTCTCGCGCTCATCGCGCTCAATGGCGTCTTCGCAATGTCCGAACTCGCGATCGTGTCGGCGCGCCGGCCGCGGCTCGAAGCGATGGCCCGCCGGGGTGTCGGGGGGGCGCGAGTCGCCCTCGACCTGGCGGCTGATCCGGGCAAGCTGCTGTCGACCGCCCAGATCGGCATTACGTTAATAGGCGTGTTGGCAGGGGCCTATTCGGGCGCGAGCCTTGGCGGACCGGTTGGCGAACGGCTGGCGTGGACAGGGCTTGAGCCCGGTAGCGCGCACGACGTCGGCTTTGGCGTGGTCATCGTGCTGACGACGTTCGTGTCGTTGATCGTGGGGGAGCTCGTCCCGAAACAGTTCGCCTTGCGCCGCCCTGAATCGATCGCCGCAGTGATGGCGCGGCCGATGCTGTGGCTGTCGCTCGGAACGGCTCCTCTGGTCTGGCTTCTCGATCGGACCAGCGCCCTTGTCTTTCACCTCCTCGGCATGCGCCGCGAGTCGGAAAGTCATGTGACAGCGGAGGAACTGCACCTGATCGTCGCCGAGGCGTCGAAGTCGGGCATTATCGAGGAAAGCGAGCGAGCGATCATTTCGGGCGTCGTGCGCCTCGCGGACCGGCCCGTTCGCGAGGTGATGACCCCGCGGACCGAGATCGACTGGATCGATGTCGGTTCTGACCGGGCGGCGATCACGGCGATCCTTGCCAACCTGCCGCACAGCCGCCTGCCGGTGGCCGAAGGGTCGGTCGACCGTGTCATCGGGATTGTCCAGGCGCGCGACATCGTCGGCGCGCTGGTGACCGGTCACGAGGTCGATCTGCGCGCCCTGATGCGCCAGGCGCCGATCGTTCCCGATCAGGTCGATGCCATGGACGCCCTGCAAGCGCTGCGCCGGGCAGAGGTGCCGATGGCGCTCGTCCATGACGAATATGGCCATCTTGAAGGGATCGTGACACCTGCCGATCTGCTCTCGTCGATCGCAGGGGATTTCCTCTCTGACCAGGATGAGGACGACGATCCGCCGCTGTTCGAGCGCGAGGACGGCAGCTTTCTGGTCTCGGGCTGGTGGGCGGCAGACCTGCTGGGAGAGCGGCTCGGGCTGACGCTCCCGGAGGATCGCGACTATGCGACGGTTGCGGGGCTCGCGCTTGCCGAGTTGCGCCGTCTGCCGAGTGTCGGCGATCATTTTCACTTCGGCAATCATCGGTTCGAAATCGTCGATATGGACGGCCGCAAGATCGACAAGCTGCTGGTTTCCGCGGAAGCCGGTCGATGAGTGACGCCGACCGCCAGTATCTCGATATCCTGAGGCGCATCCTGGATACCGGCGATGCTCGCGTCGATCGGACGGGTGTGGGCACATTTTCCATCTTTGGCGTGATGGCGCGCTTCGACTTGTCGGGCGGAGAAGTGCCGATCCTGACAACCAAGCGCGTCCTGTGGAAGACCGCGATTCGTGAGATGCTGTGGTTCCTGACCGGTAACACCAACATCCGTGACCTGTTGCTGGTCGGCGTGCGCATCTGGACGGACTGGCCGCTCGCCCGGTACCGCGAACAAACTGGTGACCCGATCGACCAGAGCGCCTTCGAGGCGCGCGTCGTCGAGGATCCCGCCTTCGCCCAGCGCTGGGGCGACCTGGGGCCTGTCTATGGCAAGCAATGGCGGCGGTGGCTGGGTAGTGACGGCAAGGAATATGACCAGATTGCGCAAGTGATCGAGACGCTGAGAACCAGCCCGGGCAGCCGCCGTATCCTGTTCCACGGCTGGAACGTGGCCGAGCTTGGCGCGATGGCGCTGCCGCCCTGCCACATGGTTTATCAATATCACGTGACGAGCGACGGGCGGCTTAACGGCCTGCTGTTCCAGCGCAGTGCCGACCATTTCCTTGGTGTCCCGTTCAACTGGGCGGGCGCGGCGGCGCTCCAGCTCATGCTGGCACAACAGGCGGGATTGCGACCGGGCGAGATGATCTGGATGGGTGGTGATGTCCATCTCTACCAGAACCATCTTGATCAGGCGCACGAGCAGTTGGCCCGCACCCCGCGCCCCGCACCCCGGCTCGCTCTGACCCGCCATCCCGACAGTATCGACGAGTATGCGATCGAGGACTTCGTGCTGTCAGACTATGACCCGCACCCGCCGATAAAGGGCGCGGTCGCGGTGTGACTGCGTTATTGGTAACCTTTCGTTAACCGATGGAGTTTACTTTCGGTTAACGATTGGCGACGCGATGTGTGCGTCGTGAACGAGTAGGGAGTCGATCGATGCAACGCAGTTCTGCGGCGCGAAACCTGGCTTTCCTGCTTGTCTTAGGCTCAGGCCTGCTCGGCGGCTGCGCCACGTCGCTCCACCGTCCGGCGCCGGGGCCAAAGGCGATCGTGACGCTCGAGCAGGCCGATACCGACCCCAACAGCTGGAGCGGGATCATCACCGCCGCCGACGCCCAGCGGCTGATGCACGCCGATGCTGCATGGGCCACGGGACTGAAGGAAGCCCAGCCCCACCATGCGGCCGACATCGCCCGGGAGGGACCGCTGCTTGATCCGGCGGGCGGCCTGCCGCGCCCGACGCCGCCGCCCGGTACTTATCGCTGTCGCGTCGTCGCGCTCGGTTCGGGCGCGCTCCACCGGGGTCGAGCGTTCCAGCAGTTCAAACCCTTTACCTGCTTCGTGGTGGTCGAGGACAAGCTGCTGGTGTTTATGAAGGCGACCGGCACCCAGTTGCCGGGCGGCCGCCTGTGGGAGGACGGCGACAAGCGCCTCGTCTTCCTCGGCGCCATGGCCGACAAGCCGGGGGCCGCGGCGCCCGCCTATGGCACCGACCCGCGCCGTGACCGGGCGGGCATCGTCGAACGTGTCGGCGATTTCCGCTGGCGGATGGTGACGCCGTGGGTCGACCACGGGCCGACGGTCGAGGTGATGGAACTGGTCCCCGACACCCCGCCCGCGCCGCCGCCCGCAGCGACGACGCCCTAGGGCGGGGGCAGGAGGGCGGCTCAGCCCAGGTGCTTGCTGACCGCGGCGGTCATCTTGAACATCGAGATGCTGTCCTTGCCGATGACCTTGGCCAGCGTCGCGTCAGGATCGATCTGGCGCTTGTCCTTTTCGGACTGCAGCTTGTGCTTCTTGATATAATCCCACAGCTTGCTGGTCACTTCGCTGCGGGGCATCGGCCCCTTGCCGACGATCGCGGCGAGGTCGTCGGACACGGCGACGGGGGTCTGAAGGGCGTTGGGTTTCTTTGCCGGTTCGGCCATGACGTTGCTCCCTGATCATAATTGCCCCCGTAAAAGCGACGGCAAGCGGCTGTGCTAACGCTTCTTTCCCGTCGTGCCAGCATTTTTGTCAAGCGGGGGTCCCGGACGGCGGCGCGCGGCCTGCGCGGAGCGTGAAGTTTGACCCCCGTGTGATGGGGTAAATCGGCAGGGCGGAGGCGAATAAGGGCATGGGACGAAGCATGACGCGCCATCGGCCAGTAGGACAGCGTTACGCAAAAACCGCGCAGATACAGCATTTTAGGCGCGCAGCACTCCCGGCGCCGATCGCGCCTCTCGCTGCCGCCGCGGCCATTTCCGACCCACGGCCAGTTGCGAATGCCTTTCGCAATAAGGCAAAAACCGCGGATTTCCGCGATGCGGACCGTTTGGCCCGCGATGCGACGAAACGAGCGCGCGCCGCGACACTTTCCGCGTGCAGGAACAATCACTTCGACCGTTCGCAGCATGAGGTTTGAGGCCCGGCGCCCCAATTTGCACCATTTCGGCTGAATCATCCCGATAATCAACGGCTTGGATGCAGACTGAGCGTTACCGGGAGGGTCTCCGAGTCGCGCGCTATGCCGGTGAGGGGATGAGCGGAACGAGGATCGTTATACCCGCATGCCGGTGCCGCTCCGGTTGACATTGGACAAAACTTTGTCCAATTAGCCGGCATGCAAGCCATCAGCTATTCCGAAGCCCGCGAAAACCTCAAGTCGGTGATCGACAAGGTCGTCGCCGACCGCGCCCCGATCGCGATCACGCGCCAGCGGGGTGAGGGAGTCGTCATGATTTCGGAAAGCGAATGGGCGGGGATGGAGGAGACGCTCTATCTGCTGGCGTCCCCCGCGAACGCAAAGCACCTGCTGGACGGTATTGCGCGACTGGATGCTGGGCTTGGTGAGGAGCACGAGCTGATCGAGCCGTGAAAATCGTCTTCGATCCCGTCGCGTGGGACGAATACGAAGCCTGGCAAGCCCTAGATGCCAAAGTCGTCTCGCGTATCAACATCCTGCTCGGTGAATGCCGTCGCCACCCATTCAGCGGCACCGGCAAGCCCGAACCGCTCAAGCGCAATCTGGCAGGGTGGTGGTCACGGCGGATCACGAGCGAACACCGCCTGGTGTACCGCGTGCGCGGCAGCGGCGATGCGCAGGTGCTAGAGGTGCTGTCGTGCCGGTATCATTACTGAACTGGTCGGTGCTCGCGTACTTAGTGTATTTGATAGGCTGTCACGATAGTAGAGTCCCCGCCGTATTGGGGATGAAAACGCGAACTTGGTGCGTTTGCTACATAATACCGCACCAATCAGGCGGAAAGCTTTTTCAGCCGCCTTCGCCGCATGGAGATTGGCACGCACCACCACATCGCTGGACCGTATCTTGGCAGCTATGCCAGCGAAGCATCATGGCGTGAGGATAACCGCCGCGCCGCCAACGGCATGCAAGCGGCGATGGTTGGACAGGCCGCTATGGCTTCGCGCCAGTCGCGTCGGTTGGCTGGGTATTGGCAGCGGGCGGCTTAAGCCATTGATTTTGATTCGTTTTGTTTTCTTGAAAAAGCAAGTAAAATCACTATGTTAGTTACCTGGCGCATCTCGCCATTGAAAGAGATGACATGGCAGCCCATTCCTCAATGGCCATCGCGAATGAGTTCCTGCGGTTGCAAGGCAATGAACGCAATCTAACCCAAATGCAGCTTCAAAAGCTCGCGTTTATTGCAAATGGGTGGAATTTAGCGATTAACGGGGAGCCTTTGATTTCGGAAGATGCTGAGGCTTGGGATAACGGACCCGTCTATCGCCAGCTTTGGAACCATCTCACTAAATATGGCAGCGGTGCAGTTTCCCGGCCCATCGCTCCCAGTCGTTTTTTGAGCCGATCCAATGATGAGACACCTTATGTGGCTACGCTCACCAGCGATGAGCGCGCCGTAATCGATCATGTTTGGCGTCGATACGGTCGCTACGGAGCTTTCAAACTCTCCGATATGACTCATCGGCCTGGGACGCCATGGTTCAAAGCTTACTTTGGTAGAGGCAAAAGCGCGACCATCGATTCCGACGACGTGCTACAGCACTACACTGATTTGGCAAATGCCGCTCGTGACTGACGGCAAACCGAAACTTTCAGACATTGATAAGGCCCCGGAAAACCTCCCCGCAAACTTGAAACCTGCGGCGGTTAATTTAGGCCAAGAGGATTGGCAATCTAGGTTTTCTAAACTTTCAAATGACAATTTTGAGCTAAAAGCAGAGAATCATAGGCTCAATCAGCGTCTTGAGACTAAAACGGCAATTGAAAGCTTAATGGAGCCATATGCAAACAAAGTGTTTTGGTTTCTTTGTGGCTACTGTTTTTTCGCATTTGTCTTATTATGTCTGTCGGGATCAAAATGGTTAGGATTTGGGCTTTCTGATGTAGTTCTCAGTATTGTCACTGGGAGCACGGCAGTAAGTGCTATCGGACTTGTTGGGCTCGTCATCCGAGGAATTTTTAAGTCTGCGGAAGCGGGCGGGGCAAATTAGCCGCTGCCGTTCCGCCACCCGCCAACCGGCTCGCTGGTTTCGCCCTTCTGCGTCGCCTGCGAGCGCAGCAACCCGCCCGCGTTGGCTTTCTCGGACTGCACGAAACCATGCAACCGCAGTCGGCCTAGCGAGTGCCCCATTCGCACTGAA
>JBBRRC010000029.1:0-31106 GCA_038225385.1 Sphingomonadales bacterium
AACCACAGTCTCCACCACCAACATCCCGATCTCGCAGCCTGAGAATACCCAGGCTGCTGTCTAAACTATCGAAATGAGGGGTCCCTGTTGGACGCCGATCACCCCGCTAAGGGGGTCCTTTTTGCACGCCGATCCACAAGCGGAAGCGGCGGCTCGCCGCGTTTCCCAACATGCGCCGCTTGGAAGGATATAGGCGAGCGGCTGGGCATCTGATGTCTCGCCGTCAATATTCAGGCGGTAGCGACGCTGCCCCGTCGATAGGACGAGATGCCGCCCTTCATGATCACGGTGGTCGGCTGCGATGTTCGTGCTCCCGACAATTTCGGCTTCGCAATAGCCATTGCACGGAAACGGCGCAGGCCGCAGCAGGATGACGCTGGCCGCTACCGAGGGGTGCCAAATCATTGGGAGATAATGAGCTGGGAGATCAGGGTCCGCAGCGAAAGACCAACCCCCAGCGCTTGGCCAGACGCCTTAGCGCGAGAGGCGCAGCATCAGTGGCTTCAGCATAGTTATCGCGGTACTCGGGATTGCGGCGCAGAAACTCCTGCGCGAAATCCGCGCGGTCATAGGTTTCAAACGCTTTGGCGTAACTCTCCGAACGCCAGTCGGGCGGCTCCTCCATCGCACCTCTCCTGTGAGGTTTTTTTGGAATCGAACAATCCGATCTAACGCCTTGCCCGAGAAGTGCCCGAGTTAGTTCCGCGCTATCGTTCTGAGCCGTACAATCGTTTGCGTAAAGCTGAGGCGACAAGCGCAACTTTATTGCGTTCGCCGGGCTAGAAGATGCTTGTAGCCGCTGTGCGTCATCCACTTGGCGCGGGCGAGGTGACTGTCATAGACTCGGCGCGCACGGTCGGGCTCAGCGACAGGATTGATTGAAAAGATAATCGAAACCGCCTCTTCCCATGAGGCACCGTCGATTTCGGCATCAAGCAAGCGAAGATAGGTCACAAGGTGGCGCTCATCATAGGCGCTCAGACGGTCCATCAGCGGTGGTTGATCATCAAAATCAGGAGCCGACATAGGTCCCTCCTTGAGGCAAAATCAATATAGTCACTGCGCTTCGACAACGCGAGCGAAGACACCGAGCGGACTTCTCCCAAATCTTGCAGAGCGTTATACGTTGCATCGTATAACGCAGAGCCTCGGCCGCCGGGATAAACGACTCACAAGAGCAATTATCTGCCTGCTGTAGTTGAAAAAATGTAAAATTGACGCGGTGAATCGGTGAAATGGAACGCAGTTGCGTTCAACGACCGCCGGATTTTTCGAAGAAGCTGACGGGATCGACAGCGAGTTCTGCTGCGAGTCGCTCAATCGTGTCGAGCGTGGGCGAATTGGCTGCGCGTTCAAGAAGGCCGACATAGTTGCGGTTGAGTCCGGCACGATGCGCCAATTCCTCCTGCGAAAGCCCACTGGCGTGTCGCAATCGCCTTAAATTCGTCCCAAAAATCTCCCGAAGCCTCATGCTTCGTGGGTCGGCGTTACCCTAATATACTGCCACCCAATATACTAGGGATTCGTCATCGCCCGGTGTGACCCGGGCGATGACTTGGGGCTTCAGTGGTCGTTGCGGCGGCTAGGGCGGTTCCAGACCAGATCATGGCTGCCATCCTCAGCCTCGAAGAGCTGAGCGAAGATTGCGGCTGTGAAGCTGGGATCGTCGAGCTTCACCGAGAGGTAGGGCCGGTCGTCCTGGGTATGCTTTTTCCAGGCTGCGCCGATTTCGACTTCGCCGATGAGGACGCGGTGAGTGGGGGCATTTCCGCTAGTGCCTTCTTCCGCGACGATCCTGACTGATTTGGCCTGGAGTGCGAGAGTGACGATCTGGCCCCGGAGTTCGCCCGAAACCATCTTGAAGTTGCCGATCTTTGCCATGAGTATTTCCTTTCCGTTGGACGGGACCGCGCCAGTGCGGCCTCGATGCGCGGATAAGGGTCAGCCAGTGGCAGGCGCCGCAGCGTCAGCCCGCAGCGTTAGCGAAGGACGGTGTGGCCGGGCTTTCTTGTCTCGCGAGGAACGGCGGCACGCCGGGGGAAGAAAGTTCGGCAAGCACCGTTGCGGCAAGCCTGCCAAGCGCAGCGTCTTGCTGACATGGGCGCGGATCGAAAGAGGCCGCACTGGTCGGTTCTGCCGGAAAGGATGTCAGATGCCGATTGCATTCAAATGTTTGGGTGAAAGCAGGCCCAGATCTGCAAACCTCGTTGGCCAAACTAGCAGGAACTACAAGAGCGCCGCAATTGCCCCTTCACGCCCTCACTCGGTCGACGTTGATCGGGCCCTATGAGCGTGCCCACTCACCGGACCGGCGAAATTCGGTGGAACGGGCGTATCAGGCCCCGTCATCGTCACGCTTCGCCATGCCGAGATGGATGTGGCCAGCGCAGCGATTGATCCGAGAACTGCCAGCAGCGCGCTGTTGTCCGTTGCCAGCGATCCAAGGGCATGCGCGGCTTGAAAGCCTGCGATGGCTGCCGGAATGGCAAAGAGGAGCGCGATCCCGGCACGCAACAAGGGAGAACGAATAAAGGCGATGAGGCATTGGCCGAGCAGTAGGGTGGCAATGCCTGCCGCCAGCCCGCCAACGATGGCGGCGAGATACCCAAAATCATGGCGGAGCAGCAGGAATGCACAACCGATGCCAGCATAAACAGGCAGTGCATAGCTCGCGAGGCGGAACAGCAGCGCAAGCATGTAGAGACCGGCAACGGCCCCGAGGATGAGGAGAAAGGTCATAAGCGTCCCTTGTCTGGACGCGCTCGCCACCACCACCTCAGCGCAATCTGCGATGCAAGAATAGCACAACAGATCGCTGGCCGAAAAGGCGAAATGTACCGGAGATCAGCGGGCGAAAGGATCATATTCGCGAACCACCTGTTCGGGGTCGCCATCAAATTCGTTAGCGGGGATGACGAAGTAGCCCTGACTAGTCTTGATGAGGACAATCACCGTCATCAGCGTCCGGGAGAGGTTCCAGCCAAGCGATTGTGCGGTTGCCAATGGCATGTTGCGGCTCCTGCCTTGGAGCGGGACCACCCCGCTCGACAGTCGCCCCAAAGGCCGGGGGCTGGCCGCAATCATCGCAGCTCCGCTGCGGCCGTACGCGCATGCGTAGCGGACCCTTCACGGGTTGATTGAAGGAGGGCAGGCTTCGAGCCCAGGGATCAGCGGCTAATGCGAGTGGGTGGTTCTGCGATGGTTGGATGATCTCATCCTATGTGAGATCGCGCTATGACGATAGTTGGACTGTGACGGAATGAGCCTGACAGCGGCCGAAATCCAGAGCTTGCTGACCATGTCGCCGCCTTTGCGCCAAGGGCGAGGGAGAAATCGACTTGGTTACTTCGGAATCGCGGCGCGGGTTTCGCCGTCATCACGGTCGGGTCGGGATGGGACAAGGCTGGCCTCGGTGAAGGCGGCAACCAAGTGAGCGTTCCAATCCGTTAGTGCTTGCCGCTTTTCCGCCTTCCAGTCGTGGCGTTGATATATGCCCGCTACGCCTGCTCTTGATCCACCGACGTGATTGAGGATGGCCTCGGTCACTTCGAACCGAACGCCGAGTCGCTGAAACCCTGTAGCCAAGGTGCGGCGAAGATCATGCAGGCGCCATGGGGGCAGTGGTTCTCCGACGTTTTCTGCGATAAGCTTATCAAGCTTGTCCTTGCCCTTGGCGTAGCCTGTAAAGCCAGCGCCAGTAGAGGTTGGAAACACCCGTCCGCGTCTGGGCCATTTGTCGCCTCTGGCGACGGAATCGAGCTCGGCGACTGCTAGATCGTTGAGGGGAATGGAGTTAGGCTCGCCATTCTTGGTTCGGTGACCTGGCAGCGTCCACATTTGCTCGTCCCGGTTCAACTCCTCCCAGGCGAGGCCGGATACTTCTTCGCGGCGCTGCCCAGTTACGATGAGGAGGCGTACGATCGGGCCGAAGCAACGATGGGTTTCTGGCGTCGTGTCCCAGATGATCTTGAGTTCGGCATCGCTAAGCCAGCGCTCGCGCGGCTTGACCGGTGGCGGTGTCTCCATTCCCTCCATCGGGTTGTACATAAGGTCGCCACGGCTGACGGCCCACCGGAACATCCGCCGAAGCACGGCAAACACGTTGCGCCGATTGGCGACTTGTTCGTCAGGCATTGCGTCGAACACCGCCACCACGTCGGTTCGCTTGATGCTCGGCAAAGCTTTGCGACCGAGAACTGGCGTCAGGTAGAGGCGGATGGATCGTTCAACCAGTCGCTTCCATCCCTCGCGTTTGCAGCTGCCGGCGAAGCGAATCGCATAAGTGGCGAACGCCAGATCCACCGCTTCCCGGCGACGCTGCTTGTCAGCATCGACGGGATCGATGCCTTGGGCGATGATTAGAAATAGGCGAATTGCTTCGGAGCGGGCGGTCGTGGGAGTCCACGGCGATCCGTGATTTCCGATTGTGTATCGGCGTGTTTTGGCTTCGCGACCACCCAGTCGAAATTGCAGAAGATAAGAGATGGCGCCAGCGGCGGTCATCTTTACGCCAAAGCCTTTGATCTCGGTGTCCCAAAGGAATTGAGTCCCGCCATTGGGGGTCAATTCATCGACCGCTCGTTTCGTGATTTTGCCCGTTGCCATTCATACCTCGTGTCCCTTTTCTAGCAATCACCCAGCAATCACGGAAGCGGAAAATGGGGCGTTTTGGGGACAATTCAGGCGTAACTGGATATGCAAAAAACGGCAGAATTCCAACGAAAAATGGCGGTTTAGCGTCGCCTCCAGCGAAAATACCACACCTCGTGCCCCAGGCGTCGTGCCTTGCGCTCGTAGCGGGTTTCGGGCCAGTCGCCGGGGCGGACAAGGAAGTCGTCGGCAGTTTCGACTTGCCAGTCGAAATCGCTTCGACCGTTCATGATCATCATGGCGTGGGCCACGTAGACGGGGTGGTCGGTCCCGAAGCGGAATTCGCCACCCGGTTTCAGCTTGGCCGCGACCAGATCGAGCGGCCCTGTATTGATGAACCGGCGCTTGGCATGGCGGGCCTTGGGCCAGGGGTCGGGATGGAGGAGGTAAACGCGTGTCAGGCAGGCGTCGGGCAGCCGCCGCAGCACGTCGAGCGCGTCGCCCATGTGGATGCGGACATTGGTCAGGCCGTGCGCGCGGACGTGCCCCAATGCGCCAACGACGCCGTTCAGGAACGGCTCGCAACCGATAAATCCGTGGTCGGGGTGCAGGACCGCCTGCGCCGCCAGATGCTCACCCGCGCCGAACCCGATTTCGAGTTCGAGGGGGACATCGTCGCCGAACAACCGTGTCGCGTCGAGCGGGCCGTCGGGGACCGCGAGGCTGGGCAGCATTTCCTCGACGAGGTCCGCCTGCCCCTGTCGCAGTTTGTGACCGGCACGTCGCCCATAAAGCCGACCGATCGTCGCCGGATCGCTCAGAGCAGCGCACCCTTCAGGGCATCGACGAGGTCGGTCCGTTCCCAGCTGAACAGGTCGCCATCGGGCGTGCGGCCGAAATGGCCATAAGCGGCGGTCGGCTGGTAGATCGGCTTGTTGAGGCCCAGATGGGTGCGGATGCCCTTGGGAGTCAGGCGGACGAGCTTGGGCAGGGCAGCCTCGATCCGTTCCTCGGCAATCGTCCCCGTACCATGCGTGTCGACCAGCAACGACAGGGGCTCGGCGACGCCGATCGCATAGGACAGCTGGATCGTGACGCGGCGCGCCATCCCGGCGGCAACAATGTTCTTGGCGAGATAGCGCGCGACATAGGCGGCCGACCGATCGACCTTGGTCGGGTCCTTGCCGCTGAACGCGCCGCCGCCGTGGGGGGCGGCACCGCCGTAGGTATCGACGATGATCTTGCGACCCGTCAGCCCGGCGTCGCCATCCGGCCCGCCGATTTCGAAGAGGCCGGTCGGATTGACGAAAATCTGGTCGCTGTGGTGCGGCAGCCAACCGGGGGGCAGCACTTCCTCGAACACCGACATCGCATAATCGCGCAGGCGGCGCTGTCCGGCATCATTGCTGAGTTCGCGCGAATGCTGGGTCGACAGGACCAGCGCCGTCGCGCGCGACGGTCGCTCATCGACATATTCCAGCGTGACCTGGCTTTTGGCGTCGGGTTCAAGAAACGCGGCCTTGCCCGAATGCCGGTCGAGGGCCAGCCGCTCGAGGATGCGATGCGAATAATAGAGCGTGGCGGGCATCAGATCGGGCGTCTCGTCGGTGGCATAGCCGAACATGATGCCTTGATCGCCCGCGCCCTCGTCCTTGTTGCCGCTTTCGTCGACCCCTTGCGCGATGTGCGCCGACTGGCCGTGAAGGTGGCAGGCGAATTCTGCGGTCTGCCAGTGGAAGCCGTGCTGTTCATAGCCGATGCGCTTGACCGTATCGCGTGCCGCCTGCTCGATTTCAGCGAGCGACGGGAACACGTCGGGGTTGCAGCGCACCTCGCCCGCCAGGATGATCCGCTGCGTCGTGACCATCGTCTCGCAGGCGACCCGCGCCACGGCGTCACGCGAGAGGAACAGGTCGACGATCGCGTCCGAAATCTGGTCGGCGACCTTGTCGGGATGTCCTTCGGACACGCTCTCGGAGGTAAACAGGAAATGCGGACGCATGGTCGGTCTTTCGCAAGGGGGCAGATGAGGGCCTGGATATAAAGATGTCTTTATGAGCGCGCGCTGTAACGGCGCAGCGCACCCGGCGCAACGGCGAGAATCGCCAGCACCAGTGCAAGCAGCAGTGGCAGCGTGTTGCCGTAGCGCGCGAATGGCGTCGGGGCGTGGGGCGGTGGCAGGCGCGTGTTGATAAACCCCGGCTTGTTGAGGGGAAGCGCGGCCAGCACGCGGCCGTCGGCGTCGATCACGGCCGAAATCCCTGTGGGTGTCGCGCGGACGACGGGCAGTCCCTCCTCGATCGCGCGGAGCCGCGCCTGCGCGAGATGTTCGGGCGGACCCCAGTTGCCGAACCAGGCATCGGTGGACGGGTTGAAGATGAAATCGGGGCGGTGCGTGCGGTCGACGACCTGTCCCGAAAAGGTGATTTCATAACAGATCTGCACGCCGACCCGGCCAAAGCGCGGAAGCGCGAGGGTGCGCGGCCCCGGGCCCGACCAGAAGTCGAGATCGCCCGGGACCAGGCGCGACAGGCCGATCGCCGACAGCAGCGGCCGCATCGGCAGATATTCGCCGTAGGGAACGAGGTGCGCCTTGTCATAGCGCGCGATCAGGGTGGCGCCGGCCGTCATCGCGAATAGCGAGTTGCGCGCTGCGATCAGGTCGCCCGCCTTGTCGTAGATCAGCGCATCACCGCCGGTCAGCAGAATGTCGTTCGGACCCAGCAGCCTGGCGAGCCGCGCTCGCGCGAACCGCTCCTCCTCGAGGAAATAGGGGACCGCCGCCTCGGGCCAGAGAACGAGCCGCGGCTCGTTCCCCGGTGGCCCGGTCAGCCGCTCCAGCGCCTGTACGCTGAGCTCGTCGTGGTTGCTGTCGTGCCGCTCGGCTTGCGAGGTGTTGTGCTGCACTATGCGGAGAAGCGGCGCTTCTGCGGTGGACGCGCTCAGATCGATCGCCTTTGGCAAAAGCGCAGCCGCGACCAGCAGCGGGAGGGCAATTGCCGCAGGCCATCGCACCCCTTTCACCAGCAAGACGAGCGCCCCCGCGGTCAGCACGATGATTGCCGACAGACCATAGGTGCCGACGAACGTTGCTGCCATAGGAAGCGAGCCCGCGGGCACGAGCGCAACGCCCAGCGGATTCCACGCAAAGCCGGTGAAGAACGTCGCACGCGCATATTCGGTGACGATCCAGGCGGCAGCGAAGGCGAGGGGAAACGTCCCCTGCGAGCGCCCGTGCGACCCGGCCACCCACGCCAGCAGTCCGGCGACCGCTGGATAGACGGCAAGGTACAGGCTGAGCATGAAAACCGCGACATAGCCCAGCCAGTGGGGCATCGCGTCCTGATAGACGAAGGCGTGCGCGATCCAGTTCATGCCGAGGGTGAAATGGCCGACGCCGAAGCACCACCCTCGCCCGAACGCGGCGCGCCAAGTCGGTGCCGCCGCGACCAGCATCATCAGGATCGCGACGCAAACGACGGTCACCGGCCACAGGCCGAGCGGCGCGAAGCCGGTCGCCGAGGCGACGCCCGCGAGCAGCGCGATCGTGCTCGAATACCTGGTCACACGCCCTCAGTCTTGGCAAGCAGCTGGATCAGCGTGCGCACTTCCTGGTGCATCTCGTCGAGCCGGTGATGCAGGCGGACGATTTCGAGTTCGGCGCGCAGATTGACCTCATAGTCGTGACTTGCGGCGACCCGGTCCTTTGCTGCCGCACGGTTCTGGCTCATCATGATGACGGGCGCCTGAAGTGCTGCAACCATCGACAGCATGAGATTCAGGAAGATGTAGGGATAGGGGTCGAACTGCATCCGCCAATGGGCCAGGACGCCCGTATTGAGCGCCATCCACAGCACCAGCACGATGAGAAACGTGAAGATAAACGGCCAGGAACCCCCGATCGCGGCAACACGGTCGGCGAGCCGGTCCCAATAGGTCGCCTGGTCGTCGGCCATGTCGGCGACATCGCGGCTGGTAACCGAATTATCGGCCAGATCCTGGAGGACGTGCCGCTCCTCCTCGTCGAGCGCGGCCATGTCCTTGGCGAGATAATCGAGCGCCATGCGATGCGCGTTGGGCATTTCGGCCATGTCGAACTCCCCGAAGAAGCTTGCAGTGCGGTGTCCGATAGTCTTTCTAGTCGCAAAGCAAAACGTAAAGGGTTCGGGATGCTGCGTAAGGTTATCATCGGCTTGGTCGTGCTCGTCATCGTGACCGGCATCGCCGGTATCGTCTGGGAACCGCTGACCGCGAGATCTGCCGCCGGGCCCGCACCCCGCCGCTATGACAGCATGATCGCCCGCGACGAATGGGGCGTGCCGCATCTGTTCGGTCGTACCGATGCCGACGCGGTCTACGCGCTCGCCTATGCCCATGCCGAGGATGATTTCGATACGTTGCAGGAGGTCGTTGCCATGACGCGCGGGCGATCGGGCGCGCTGATGGGCGCTGACGGGGCGAAGATCGACTATGCGCTCGCGCTGCTCGATGTGCGCACGACGGTCGAGGCACAATACGACAAGGTGCCCGCCGATGTCCGCGCGTTGCTCGATGCTTATGCCGCCGGTCTGAACCTGTATGCGGCGCGTCATCCCGGCGAGGTCAGGCTCAGCAAATTGTTCCCGGTCGAGGGCCGGGACGTGGCGGCGGGCTTCGTGCTGCGCTCACCCTTCTTTTTCGGCCTCGACGAAACGCTCGGCGCGCTGACCGAGGGCAAGCCGCTGCCGCCTGAAAGTGCGGCACCGATGCTGGGGTCGACGATGGACGGTTCGAACGCCTTTGCGGTCGCTCCAAAGCGCTCTGCCGACGGTCATACGATGCTGATCTCCAACTCGCACCAGCCATGGACGGGCGGCGTCGCCTGGTACGAAGTCAGCATCCATTCGCAGGCGGGCTGGGATTTCGCGGGTGCGACATTTCCTGGCGGCTTTGTGCCGTTCCTCGGGCACAACAAGGATCTCGGCTGGACCAACACCGTCAACCGGCCCGATCTGATCGACGTCTACAAGCTCGTGACCGACGCTGATCGCACGCATTATCGGTTCGACGGCAAATGGTTGCCGCTCGATGCAAAGCGGATCTGGCTGCGGGTCAGGATAGGACCGTTCGTCCTGCCGGTGCCCAAGATGATCTACCGGTCGGTCCACGGCCCCGTCATCGTCAACAAGGATGGGGCGTACGCCATCCACTACGCCGGCATGGGAACGATGGGGATGCTGGAACAATATTATCGCATCACCCGGGCGCGGAGCTGGGGCGAATGGTCGAAGGCGATGGCGCTGCATGCCATTCCCGCCACCAATTTCATTTACGCGGACCGGACCGGCCGGATAGCGCACGTCTACAACGCGCAATTCCCGGTCCGCAAACCCGGCTTTGACTATCGCAAGCTGTTGCCCGGCGACACGTCGCGCGATCTCGCGAGCGGCGAGGTTCCGTGGTCGCAGGTGCCGCAACACGTCGATCCTGCCTCGGGCTTCCTCGAGAATTCGAACAATTCGCCATTCCAGGCCGCAGGACCGGGGTCCGAACTCGACCCCGCAGCCTTTTCGCCCCTGCTCGGTATCGAGCGCGACGCCACCAATCGGTCGTTGCGGGGGATCGGGTTGATGACGGCCACACCAAAGATCGGCTGGCCTGAACTGCTGCAGATCAAGTTCGACACCGGCTACGACCGCGCCGGCTATGCGGGCAAGTGGATGGCGGCGATCGCGGCGCTCGACCTCAGGGGCGATCGACAACTGCAGGCGGCGCAAACGCTGCTCGGCACCTGGGACTGGTCGCTCGACGGCAAGGGGACGGGGGATGCGCTGGCGGCGCTGGTGCTGCGCCCCGCGATGCGCTGGAGCTACCGGCGGGAGCCGCAGATGCCCGATGTGCGCAACGAACTGAAGATTGCGGCCGATCACCTGACCAAATATTTCGGAACGCTCGACCCGCCGCTGGGGGCGTTGCTGCGCGTGCGGCGTGGCAACGTCGACCTGCCGATGGACGGCGGTTCGGACACGCTGCGCGCGGCGACCCTGTGGGACCTCGATCCGGACGGCCGGGCCCGGGTCAAGCACGGCGACAGTTTCATCATGCTGATCGACTGGGACGCGGCGGGACACGTCACCTCGCGCTCCATCCAACCGTTCGGCGCCGCGACGACGCGGCCCGCATCGCCGCACTACAACGACCAGGCGGCGCTGTTCGTGCGGCATGAATTCAAGCCGGTGCATTTCGACCGGGCGGATATTCTTGCCCATGCCGTGAGAATTTACCGGCCCTGATTGCGGCCTCCGACTGCCCCCATTAAGACGAGCGACCGAGAAAAGTTTCGTTCGAGGATGTATCTGATGTTTCGCGCCGCGTTGCTTGCCCTGCCGCTGCTGGTCGTGACGCCGGCGAAAGCGGCCGAACCGGCACCGGTCGCAGCGCTCGTCGCCAAGATCGACATCCCCTATGACGCGTTTACGTTGCCCAATGGCTTGCGCGTCCTCGTCCACACCGACCGCAAGGCACCGGTCGTTGCCGTGTCGATCTGGTATCACATCGGATCGAAGGATGAGCCTTCCGGCAAGACCGGCTTTGCCCATCTTTACGAACATCTGATGTTCAACGGATCGGAAAATGCGCCGGGCGATTTCTTCGCGCCCCTGACCCAGGTCGGCGCAACCGATGCCAACGGGTCGACCTCGTTCGACCGGACCAATTATTACGAGACCGTGCCTACGCCCGCACTCGAGACCGCCCTTTTCTTCGAGAGCGACCGGATGGGGCATCTGCTCGGCGGGATCGATCAGGCCAAGCTCGATAACCAGCGCGGTGTCGTCCAGAACGAAAAGCGCCAGGGCGACAACCAGCCCTTCGCGCTCGCCGATTACTACGTCTACAATAGCCTGTTTCCGCCTGGACATCCCTATCATCACAAGACGATCGGCTCGATGGCCGACCTCGACGCTGCGTCGCTGGCGACGGTAAAGGACTGGTTCCGCGCCAACTATGGGCCGGATAATGCTGTTATGGTGCTGGCGGGCGATATCGACCTCGCCATGGCCAGGCGGCTGACCGAAAAATATTTCGGGGACATTCCGCGCGGGCCCGTCGTCGCACGGGCGACGCCATCCATTCCGACCCTGCCCGCGCCGCGGTCGATCACGCTAAAGGACCGTGTGCCCTACACGCGGATCACCCGTCACTGGGCGGTAGAGGGCGTGAACGGCAGGGATACCGCAGCGCTCGACGTCGCGGCGACGGTCCTCGGCGGGCTGTCGTCAAGCCGTCTCGACAATGCGCTGGTCCGGGGCGACCAGAGCGCGATCGCCGTGACGGCGTACATGCAGGCCTTTGAACAGGTTGGCGTGCTGACCGTTGCCGCCGATGTGAAACCGGGTGCCGACCCGATTGCCGTGGGCAAGCACCTCGATGCGATCGTCGCCGACCTGATCGCCCAGGGTCCCACGGCTGACGAAGTAAGGCGCGTGGCGACGCGCGAGATCGCCGAGACGATCGCCGGTTTCGAGCCGGTCGACGGCAAGGCATCGGCGCTGGCCGAGGGGCTGATCTATTCGAACGACCCCGGCAAATATCGTAAGGACCTCGATGAACTCGCGGGGATGACGCCGACGCGGGTGAGGACGGCTCTGCAGAAATGGTTGAAGCGGCCGGCACTCAGCATCACCATCGTGCCCGGCGCGCGCGACACCTCGGCGGCATCGCTTGCCATTACGGGCGACGCTCCCTCAACCCTTCCCGCCCCCGCAAAGGTCGCCGAACCGACCCCGCCCCCAAAGCCGGTGCGGGCGGCACCGGCGTTGGGCGCGTTCCCGGATCTGACCTTTCCGGCAATCGAGCGGACAACCCTGTCGAACGGTATTCCGGTTTATTTTGCCCGACGCGCGAACGTGCCGACGGTGCGCGTTGCGGTCAGCTTCGACGCCGGGTCTGCGGCCGACCCCCGCGATGCACCGGGTCTGCAGTCGCTGACGATGTCATTGCTCGACGAGGGCACGACGACCAAGACTTCGCGGGAGATCGCCGAAATTCAGGAAGGGTTGGGCGCGTCACTCTCATCTGCTGGCGGTGTCGACCGGTCGACCGTCGGGCTCTATGCCCTGACGGCGAACCTCGCGGCATCGCTCGACTTGCTGGCCGATGTCGTCCGCAATCCGGGATTCGACACCCATGAGTTTGAGCGCATTCGCGCCACGCAATTGTCGAGCATTGCGGCGCAGCTCAGCCAACCCGCCGGGATCGCGAGCTATATCCTCCCCGCCAAAATCTATGGCGACGCCTATCCCTATGGTCGTCCCGCCAGCGGGCTGGGCACCACTGACAGCGTCAAGGCACTGACCCGCGACGATGTCGTGCGGTTCCAGCGGAACTGGCTCGTGCCCGACAACGCCGCGATCTTCGCGGTCGGCGATACCACGCTGGCGGAGCTCCGGGCGCTGCTCGATGAGCGGTTCGGCACCTGGCCTGCCAACCGGATGGCACGACCGAAAAAGGATTTCTCGGCTCCCGTCCCGGTTCCCGCCACAACCCGCATTTATCTCGCCGATCGACCCGGCTCACCGCAGTCGGTCATCCTGGCGGGACAGGTCCTCGATATCACGGGCAGGGATAACAGCCTGATCCTGCTGGCACAGGCCAATGACGTCCTTGGCGGATCGTTCCTCTCACGGCTGAATATTGATCTGCGCGAGACCAAGGGCTGGTCCTACGGCGTCAGCAGCCGCGTCCAGAGTTTCGAACAGCGGGTGCCTTTTATCGTCCAGGCACCCGTTCAGACCGACCGGACCGGCGAATCGGTGGCGGCGCTGCTCGATGATATCCGCACCTTTCTGACGACCAAGGGCACGACGCCCGAGGAACTGACGCGCACGACCAATGGCAGCATCCGGGAATTGCCGGGCACCTTCGAGACGTCGGGCGCGCTGCTGGGCGCGATCCAGCGGATCGTGACTCTGGGGCGACCCGATGATTTCTACCGGACGCTCGCCAAGCGCTACAGCGCGATGACGGCGGCCGATTTCGACCGGGCGGCACGGGCAGCGATCGATCCGGCGAAACTGGCGATCGTCGTTGTCGGCGATGCGGCCGCGATCAAACCGCAACTCGAAAAGCTCGGGCTACCGCTCGATCAGGTGCAACTGCCGGTCGCAAAATAGCGCCCCGGCCAATCAGGAGAATGAAGATGTCAGACGTCGGTGGAAAATGGGATTGCCTCGTCAAGTCGCCGCTGGGCGAGCAGAAGTCGGTCATGACCGTCAATGTCAGCGCCGACGGCGCGAGCTGGACCGGCGACAATACCGGCGCGATGGGGTCGCTGACCTGCGACAACGGCAAGGTCGACGGTAACAAGCTGACCTGGACGATGGATATGAAGGTGCCGATGCCGATGACGCTCGAATGCGACGCGACGATCGACGGCGACACGCTGACCGGCGGCGTCAAGGCGGGGATGTTCGGCACCTCGCCGATGAGCGGCACACGGATGGCCTGAACTGATCCTCGACCGCCAGCCCCATCTCGTCGGCGCGACGATCGCGCTCAGGCCGCTTCGCGCCGACGACTGGGATGCACTCTATGCGGTGGCCCGCGATCCGCTCATCTGGGCGGGCCACCCGGCCTCGAACCGTCACGAAGAGGCGGTTTTTCGCGAATTCTTTGATGACGGCCTGGCGTCTGGCGGCGCGCTGGTGATCGTCGACCGGGCGACGGCGGCGCTTATCGGCTCGTCGCGCTATTATGCGCGCGAAGCGGGCATGCGCGGTATCGAGATCGGCTGGACGTTCCTGGCGCGGGCGTATTGGGGCGGGGCAATCAACGCCGAGCTGAAGCGACTGATGATCGGCCATGCGCTCTCCGCCGTCGACGTCGTCGAATTTCGCATCGGGGAGACGAACGCCCGGTCGCGGCGCGCCATCGAGAAACTGGGAGCCGTGCTGACCGATCGTGAGATTTGGTACGATACGCTCGGCTGTCCGACACGGCATGTCATTTATGAGGTCACGCGTGCCGGTTTTATCACCGGACCGCTCAGCATAAGCGCGTGACATGACCCATTTTGCGCCCGGCTGACGCCCGGCCTTTGTCATAGAGATGCACGTGCGCACGCGGTTCAGCCATCAGCCGCGGCCAGTCGTCGACCTCGGACCCGATCAAATTCGTCATCCGGGCCCCTCCGGTCACGAGCCCCACGTCGCCGAGCGGCAGGCCGCAGATGGCCCGAATATGATTTTCGAATTGCGAGGTGATCGCACCTTCGATGGTCCAATGCCCGCTGTTGTGCACACGCGGTGCCATTTCGTTGAACACCGGCCCTTCGGTACCGACGAAAAATTCGATCGCCAGCACACCGACATAGTCGAGCGCATCGGCGATCCGGGTCGCCAGCGCGGCTGCCTCTCCGGCCTGTGCCGCGATGTGTTCGTGGGCCGGCACCGTCGAGGTGTCGAGGATGCCACCGCGATGGATGTTTTCGGGCGGATGCCAAAGGATGCTCTGGCCGTCGCGACCGCGGGCGATCAGTATCGAGAACTCGTGATCGAACGCCACCATCGCTTCCAGAATAGCGGGTCGTTCACCGATTTCGGCCCAGGCACGGTCGGCATCGCCGGGCGAGGTCAGCCGGGCCTGACCCTTGCCGTCATAGCCGGAACGCCTGGTCTTCAGGATCGATGGAACCCCAACCTCGCCGATGGCCCCGGCGAGGTCCGCCGATGAGCCGACCGCCGCCCAATGCGCGGTCCGGGCGCCGTGCCGTGCGGCAAAGCGCTTTTCGCTGATCCGGTCCTGGGCGATGTCCAGCGCCGCGACTGACGGAAAAAGGGGGGTGGTTTGCGCCACGTGGTCGACCGCGCCGACGTCGATATTTTCGAATTCATAGGTTGCCACGTCGACGCTGGCTGCGAACCGGGTGAGCGCCTGGCGATCATCGAACGCGGCGGCGGTGGATTGCGCCGAAACGGCGGCAGCGCAGCACGACGGATCGGGATCGAAGATATGGGTGCGATAGCCGAGTTGCGCGGCGGCAATGGCAAGCATCCGCCCCAATTGTCCGCCGCCCAGGATGCCGATCGTCGAATCGGGAGGAATGACCGACATCGTCACGCCGTCATGCGGGGGTATCGGCGACCTGTGCCGTGCGATCGGCACGCCAGGCCTGAAGCCGTGCCGACAACGCCACATCGGTCAGCGCGAGGATCGAGGCGGCCAGCAAACCGGCATTGGTGGCGCCCGCCTTGCCCACGGCGAGCGTCCCGACGGGCACGCCGCCCGGCATCTGCACAATCGACAACAGGCTGTCGAGCCCGCCCAGCGCCTTTGACTCGATGGGTACGCCGAGAACGGGCAAATGGGTCATCGCGGCCACCATGCCCGGCAGATGCGCCGCCCCGCCTGCACCGGCCACAATGACCTTGAGGCCGCGCGCAGCGGCGGATTTGGCATAAGTCACCAGGCGGTCGGGTGTCCGGTGCGCCGAGACGATCCGGACCTCATGCGCGATGCCCAGGACGTCGAGTATCTCCGACGCCTCCCGCATCGTGTCCCAGTCGGACTGGCTGCCCATGATGATGCCGATTTCACTGGCCCTGGTCGTCGATCCGTCGCCGGTCATGTGCCACGTCCCCGTCTGGCCAAGCGGTGAAGCGTCGCGTCCTTAAGTAGCGCGTCACATTTTCGCAACCGCAACGGCCGGATGTTTTTGGCTGGTTAAGAAAGTCACGCTATCAGACGAATGGATGGGGGACACGCATCAACATCTGCGCTCCGGACAAGCGCCAGAGTCGATTGACGAAGTGATGACGGAAAATCGTCGTCTTCGCAACGAGATGGCGGTGCTGCGCGCGCGTCTTTGCGAGCTGGAGCGACTCGCCGATACCGACACGCTTACCCCTCTGCCGAATCGGCGCGCCTTCCTGCGCGAAACCGACCGGGTCGTGCGCAGTGTGACGCGGCACGGGACGCCGGCAGCGGTCATGTTCGTCGATGTCGACGGGCTGAAGCGGATCAATGATGCCTGGGGTCATGCCGCCGGGGACGCCGCCCTGCGCCATGTCGCGATGATTCTGCGGCGCGAGGTCCGGGCAACCGACGTCGTCGCGCGCATCGGTGGCGATGAGTTCGGGCTGGTTCTCGATCACCTCGACGAAACGGCTGCCCGCGCCAAGGGGCTGGCGCTGCTTGCCGCGATCGCGAGCGAGCCGCTCGACTTTGGCACGGTCATGATCGACGTCGGACTATCACTGGGGCTGGCCATGGTCGGTCGCGAGGACAGCCCGACCGATGTCCTGCACCGCGCCGATCGCGAGATGTACGCGACGAAACAGGCTCATCGTTCCGACAAATAATAGCGGTCCCGCGCGGTCAGGTCGTCGGCGAGATCATAAACGATCGGCTGACCGGTCGGAATTTCCAGGCTGGCGATATCGGAATCGCTGATCCCGGACAGGTGCTTGACCAGTGCCCGCAGCGAATTGCCATGCGCCGAGATCAGCACCCTTCTGTCAGCCTTGAGTGCCGGCACGATCCGCGCTTCCCAATAGGGCAGCACACGCGCGATCGTGTCTTTCAGGCTTTCCGTCTGCGGGACGACGATGCCGCGGTAGCGGGGATCCCCGGCGAGGTTCCACGGACTGTTGGCCTCGGGCACAGGCGGCGGGACGTCAAAACTGCGCCGCCACAGCTTTACCTGCTCTTCGCCATGCCGCGCGGCGGTTTCGGCTTTGTCGAGGCCGGTCAGCCCGCCATAATGACGCTCGTTCAGCCGCCAGTCTTTCTCGACGGGCAGCCAGAGCCGTCCCATTGCTTCGAGCGCGAGGTTGAGCGTCTTGATCGCGCGGGTCTGGAAGCTGGTAAAGGTCATATCGAAGTCGAAGCCCTTGGCCTTGAGCAGCTCGCCGGCAGCCCACGCCTCGGCCACGCCCTTTTCGGTCAGGTCGACATCCCACCACCCGGTGAATCGATTTTCGAGGTTCCAGGCCGACTGGCCATGACGAATGAGAACGAGCTGGGGCATGGTCTAGGGGTCCGGATGGAGAAAGGAGCGGAAGGCCGACCGGGTCACAGATCGTCGATCATCCCGGCAAGAGTGGCGAGGCAGTCGCGCGCCATCTTGCGGGATCGCTCTGGCGACCAGCCATGGACCGGGTCGGGTGCGTCGGCGTTATCCTTGAACGGCATTTCGAGCGTCATCGACACTGCGCCGAACCGTTCGGCGAGCTGGTTGGTCGACATCGACAGGTTCGCCTTGCCTTCCCCCGACGGCGGATAACCGTGCTTGGTCTGGAAGTCGGGCGTGCGCGCGGCAAGGTCGGTGGCGAAGCGGGTGTAAAGCCGTCCCTGACGCTCGGTCCATGACGGGATGCCGTCGAACCCAGCAAGAAAGACATAGGGAATGGCCTCGTCGCCGTGGACGTCGATGGCGAAATCGACGCCCGTCACATCCATCGCGGCGAGCGTATGATAAACCTCGGGACTGCGCTCCAGGCTGGCCGAATTCCATTCGCGGTTGAGATTGACGCCGACGGCATTGGTGCGCAGGTGGCCACGAACGCTGCCGTCCGGGTTCATGTTGGGAATGATGTGCAGGGTGGCCGCCTCGCGCAGTTTCCTCGCTGCCGGATCATCCGAGACGAGCAGGTCAAGGGCCCCTTCCATCCACCATTCGGCCATCGATTCGCCGGGATGCTGGCGCCCGTAGAGCCATATTTGCCGAGCCCCGTCGCCCATCGTCAGGCAGTCGATCGGCTGTCCGTCGAGCGAGGTGCCGAGCTCGCGCAGCCCGACGCCGGGTGCAGCCCCGATGCGCGTGACCAGGTCATGATGCCGCTCCATCGAATAGGGTGCGTGATACGCGAACCACACCGTGTCGCGTGTCGGCGTATAGCGGATGGTCAGGACGCCATCGGCATAGTCGGTCGGCACCTGTCGCCAGTCGATGCGGTCTTCGCTGACCCGTGCGCTGTATCCGGGCCATCCCATCGGATAGGCGGAACCTGCACAATTGGTGATCCGCAGAGTGACCGGTTGCCCCCTGGCCCCCGCCAAGCGAAAATAAAACCACTGGTAGAATTCGCTGTCCTTGTCGCGCCGGATGGCGAGGTTGGCGGTGCTGCCGTCGATGGTCAGGATTTCGATGTTGCCCGCGTCGAACGCGTCGGTGATGCTGATTGTCATGGCCGCGCGTTACCCAATCGGTGTCGCGCTGCAAAGGGCGGCGTCGTCTTGACTTGATGGCCTGTCGCTACTAGGCGCGGCGCTCTTTCAACATCCAGCCGACCGCCAGAAAAGCCAGCCCCATGAAGATTCGCAATTCATTGAAGTCGCTGAAGGATCGTCACCGCGACAATCGCGTCATCCGGCGCCGCGGGCGGACCTATGTCATCAACAAGACGAACCGGCGGTTCAAGGCGCGCCAGGGCTGACGCACTCTTTCGGCGTATGCGGCCGGACGAGCAGAGCCTGACACTTTAGGGCATCTTTTGCGGGGTCAGTTCGTCGCCGGTCAGACGGACGACATGCAGGACATTCGTTGATCCGGGCGTACCGAATGGCACGCCGGCCATCATGATCACCCGTTCACCGCCTGCAGCGAGCCCGTGGCGCAGCGCCATCCGCTTGGACTTGGCGACCATCTCCTCAAAGCTGCCGATATCGCGCGTGCTGACGGCATGGACGCCCCATAGCAGCCCGAGCCGTCGCGCGGTCTGCAGCTTGGGCGTCAGGACCAGCAGCGGCACCGACGGCCGCTCGCGCGCCACCCGCCGTGCGGTCGACCCCGACGACGTAAAGCAGATGATCGTTCGCGCACCCACGGTGATCGCGATTTCACGCGCGGCGTCGGCCAGCGCGTCGGCGGTGGTCGGATCTGCCTTGGTCTCGGTGAAGTGCAGGCGCGCCGCATAGCCTGGGTCGCTTTCCACCGACTGCGCGATCCGGTCCATCATCGCGACGGCTTCGACCGGCCATGCGCCCGCTGCCGATTCGGCCGACAGCATGATCGCGTCGGCTCCGTCGTAAATGGCGGTTGCGACGTCGGACACTTCGGCACGGGTAGGGGTCGGCGAGGTGATCATCGATTCGAGCATTTGCGTCGCGACGACGACGGGGCGTCCAAATCGTCGGGCCGTCTCGACGATGCGTTTTTGTGCGGGCGGTACCGCTTCCGGCGGCAATTCGACGCCCAGGTCGCCGCGGGCGACCATGACGGCATCGGCCATCTCGATGATTTCGTCGAGGCGGTCGAGCGCGGCCGGCTTTTCGATCTTGGCCAGCAGCGCCGCGCGCCCATGAATCAGGCGGCGCGCCTCGGCGAGATCGTCGGGACGCTGGACGAACGACAGCGCGACCCAGTCGACCCCCTGTTCGAGCGCGAAGGCCAGGTCGCGACGGTCCTTTTCCGTCAGCGCAGCCACGGGAATCACGACATCGGGGACATTCAGCCCCTTGCGGTCCGAAAGAATGCCCCCGACCTCGATCCGGGTCTGGACATGGTCGGGTTCGAGTGCGGTGACGCGCAGCACGAGCTTGCCGTCGTCGAGGAGCAAGCGCGATCCGATCTCGAGCGCCTCGAAAATCTCCTTGTGGGGCAGAGAGACCCGGCTCGCGTCGCCCGGCTCGGCCGAACGGTCGAGCCGAAACCCGTCGCCGGTCCGCAACGTCACCTTGCCCCCCGCAAAAGTCCCGACGCGCAGCTTCGGCCCCTGCAGGTCGGCCAGGATCGTCGTCGGCCGCCCGATCGACTTTTCGAGGGAGCGGATCGCGGCAATGACGGGTGCGTGATCGGCGTGAGTGCCGTGGCTCATGTTGACGCGAAAGGCGTCAGCGCCTGCCCGTATCAGCTTTTCGATCATTTCGGGCGTGTTGCTGGCGGGGCCGAGCGTTGCGAGCACGCGAACCTTGCGGGCGCGGGGAGCCAATGTTCGGTGCACGTCCGTCTCCTCCGGTAAGGAACTGCGCGTTACCGGCCAAAGCACGGTTGAGCAACGCCGCTGGCTCGCCTAGACGCGCCGCTCACATCGATGGGGACATGATCTTGAGCGATATTATTCAGGCCGATCAGCTGCGTCTGCTGATCGAGCGCATCGAGCGGCTGGAAGACGAGAAAAAGGGCATCGCGGACGACATCAGGGATGTCTATGGCGAGGCAAAGGCCGTGGGCTATGACCCCAAGATCATGCGCCAGGTCATCCGCCTGCGCAAAATGGAAAAGAACGCCCGCGACGAGGCCGAATCGTTGCTCGACACTTACAAAGCCGCGCTGGGGTTGGCATAGGTCGCGACATGGCAGGCCATTCCAAATTCAAAAACATCATGCACCGCAAGGGTGCACAGGACAAGAAACGGGCGGCGGCGTTTTCGAAACTGTCCCGCGAAATCACGGTCGCTGCGAAATCGGGCCTGCCCGATCCCGCGATGAACGCGCGCCTGCGTGCTGCCGTCATTACCGCCCGTGCCGGTGGCATGCCCAAGGACAATATCGAGCGCGCGATCAGCAATGCGTCGCGGTCCGACGCCGAGGTCTATGAAGAAATCCGCTACGAAGGGTTCGGCCCCGGCGGCGTTTCGCTGATTATCGAGGCGCTGACCGACAACCGCAACCGCACAGCGACCAATGTCAGGACCGCGGTCAGCAAGAATGGCGGCAATCTGGGGGCGGGCGGCAGCGTTTCGCACGGCTTCGACCGGATGGGGCTGATTAATTATCCATTGGCGGCGGGCGATGCCGACACGGTGTTCGAAGCGGCGCTGGATGCAGGTGCGCAGGACGTCACGTCCAGCGACGATGGCCATGAAATTTGGACCGATATCGGTGACTTGCACGAAGTTGCCAGGGCACTCGAAGCGCGCCTCGGCGAGGGCGAGGGGGCAAAGCTTGCCTGGCGGCCGCAGACGATCGTCACCGTCGGCGACAGCGATGCCGCCACCCTGCTGAAATTGCTCGACGCGCTTGACGAGGATGACGATGTGCAGACGGTCTGGGGCAATTACGAAGTGCCCGAGGACGTGATCGCAAAACTGACCTGATCAGCGGGACGGAAGCGATGTCCTGTCACCCAACATCGCCTCCGCCGCCAGGCCTCAGAGTGCGGCGACCGGGGTCACCGGCGTTTTGTCATCGTCGTCGAGCTTTGACTTGCGGTTACGCTTGCCTTTGTTCGCCAGGTTATGATCGTTCAGGTAATCGTTGCGATATGCCTCCCGCGCTTCGGACCGTGACTGAGCGACCCGCGCCGGGTTGCCCGAATCGCGGGCACGTTTTTCCGCGGCCAGGCGCCGGGCAAGCTGTGCATCGGTCGAGGTCGACGCGTTGCCCGGTTGGGCTCCCGTCGAGGCGGCTTGCGCCCACAGCGGCGCCGAACCGAGCATGAGGCTCATTCCGATGGTAAATGCTGCAATTTTCATGACTTACACTCCAACTATAGACCCAGGATCAACTCATCACGCGATCGTGTGTTCCACCGTGGCGGGTCGTTGTTTGCCATTCATGGCCATCCTGCCAGCGTGATCGTCCTTGGCCTCGACCCAGGTCTGGGCACGACCGGCTGGGGCATCATCGGCGTCGACGGAAACCGTCTGCGTCACATCGCCAATGGCCAGATCAGGACCGATACGAAAGCGCCGCTCGCGAACCGGCTGGTCACCATCGAAGAGGCATTGTCCGAATTGTTGCTGACGCATCGGCCGGACGAAGCTGCAGTCGAGGAGGTGTTCGTCAATACCAATGCGCAGTCGACGCTCAAACTGGCCCATGCGCGCGGCGTTGTTCTGCTGTGTGCGGCAAAATCGGGCATCGCGGTCGGAGAATATGCGGCGCGGCTGGTGAAGAAGGCGGTGGTCGGGACCGGAACCGCGGAAAAGGCCCAGGTTCATGCTATGGTCTCGCACCTGTTGCCGGGCGTGCAAATCGCCGGGGCGGATGCAGCGGATGCGCTTGCGGTCGCCATCACCCACGCGCATCATCTGGCCAGTGCGAAAAGGGTGGGCATTTGATCGCGAGACTGACGGGGACCCTGGCCGAGGCCGCCGCCGATCACGCGGTAATCGACGTCGGCGGAGTCGGCTATTTGGTCCAGGCCTCGGCACGCACGCTGAATGTCATCGGACCCGTCGGCGGCGAGGTCATGGTCTTTACCGAGCTGCAGGTCCGCGAGGATGCGATGACGCTGTTCGCGTTCGGCAGCGCCGGTGAGCGCGACTGGTTCCGACTGCTGACCGGCGTGCAGGGCGTGGGGGGCCGCGTCGCGCTCAGCATCCTGTCGGTGCTCGACGCCGAAGAGTTGAGCCGCGCGGTCGCGGCGCAGGACAAGGCGATGGTCGCGCGCGCGAACGGTGTCGGGCCCAAACTCGCCGAACGCATCGTCCGTGAGTTGAAGGACAAGGTCGGCGGCATCACGATCGCTGGTGCCGGCGTAGTGCCACCAGCGGGAGCAGCGGCGGATGCGGTATCGGCGCTGCTCAATCTCGGCTTCAAGCCCGCCGAGGCGAGCGCGGCCGTCGCGGCCGCCGCCGATGATCTGGGCGGGGGCGCGGGGCTCGACGCGCTGGTGCGTCTCGCGCTGCGCAAGGCATCGCGCTGACCCCGCTTGTGAGTTGCGGCTGAGCAGCATAGCATCCTCGCCGGGGGAAAAGCTGATCGGAGTAAAATTATGAAGCGATTGATTTTGACGGCAAGTGTCCTCGCTCTGGTCGCACCCGATATCGCATTTTCGCAAATGCCCGAGCCGGTGCGACGCCCAGCCCCGACGCGTCCCGGCCCGCACGTGCAACCGCCCCGCCCCGGCAACGGTGGTCCGCAAATCCAGCCGCCGCGTCCGCCCAGGCCAGGCAACGGTGGGCCCCAGATTCAGCCGCCCCGCCCCGGACGCCCGACGCCTGTCCGGCCCCAGCCGCCGCGTCCGCCGGTGATCGTCCGCCCGCAGCCCCAGCCGCCCCGGCCTGATCGGCCGCGTCCGCCGCGCCCACCCTTTGTCCATCGGCCGGGCATGGGTCGTCCGCCGCAGTTCCGACCGGTGCGTGGTCCCGTGTTCCACTATCCGCATGGCTGGCGCTATCGCCGCTGGAGTGTCGGGTTGCTGCTGCCGACATTGTTCCTGTCCCACTCTTATTATTATGACAATTGGGCCCCGCTTGGCGTCGGGGCACCGCCGCCGGGATATCGCTGGGTGCGCTATGGCCCGGACCTCCTGCTCGTCCAGATCGGCACGCGGCGGATCGTCGACGTCATCTACGGCGCGTTTTACTAAGCGGGATATGAGGGTTAGGGATCGCTCGTGCTGATGAGCGATCCCGACCGCGTCCTGACCCCCTCCCGCCAGCCCGAGGACATCGACGCGGCGCTGCGTCCGAAGACACTCGATGAGTTCGTCGGGCAGCGGGCGGCGCGCGATAATTTGCGGGTGTTTATCCAGGCGGCAAAGGCGCGCGGGGATGCGCTCGACCATGTGCTGTTCTTCGGGCCGCCCGGGCTCGGCAAGACGACCCTTGCGCAGATCATCGCGCGCGAACTCGGGGTTGGGTTCCGGGCGACGTCGGGGCCGGTCATTGCCAAGTCGGGCGATCTTGCAGCGCTGCTGACCAATCTCGAGGACGGCGACGTGCTGTTCATCGACGAGATTCACCGTCTCGCGCCCGCCGTCGAGGAGATTCTCTACCCGGCGATGGAGGACCGGGCGCTCGACCTGATGATCGGCGAGGGACCATCGGCCCGCTCGGTCCGAATCGACCTGCCGAAGTTCACCCTGGTCGGTGCGACGACGCGCCAGGGGTTGCTGACGACGCCGCTGCGCGATCGCTTTGGTATCCCGGTGCGGCTGAATTTCTACACGGTCGAGGAACTGGAGAAGGTCGTGACGCGCGCCGCTGCGCTGCTCGACCTTTCGATTGCGCCCGATGGTGCCGCCGAGGTCGCGAAAAGATCGCGGGGCACGCCGCGCATTGCCGGTCGGCTGCTGCGCCGGGTCCGCGATTTCGCCAATGTCGCAGGTGAGGCGCTGGTCACGGCAAAGAGCGCGGATGCCGCGCTGAACCGGCTCGAGGTCGACGCGATCGGCCTCGATGCCATGGATCGGCGCTATCTGACGATGATCGCCGATGTCTATCGGGGCGGGCCGGTAGGGGTCGAGACGCTGGCGGCGGGGCTGAGCGAGCCGCGCGATACGGTCGAGGAAGTCATCGAACCCTATCTGATCCAGCTCGGCCTGATCGCACGGACAGCGCGCGGACGCTGTCTGAATGCGCTCGGGTGGAAACACCTCGGCCTGACGCCGCCTCCGGGCCAGCAGGACGGGTTGTTCGACGGCTAGGCTGAACAGGGATTCCCCGGCCCGGCTGCAGCGGCTATGCGCGTCATGGTTAACGAGGCCGAACCGCAATGAATTCGATGATGCTTGCCACCGATGCCACCACCTTGTCGCCGCTCGCCATTGTCCTGGCGGCCGATATCGTGGTGAAGGGCGTAATGGTCCTGCTGGTCGGGGCAAGCATCGCGACCTGGGCGATCATCGTCGCCAGCTGGATGAGGCTCGGCGGCGCAGCGCAGCGCTCCGAGGCCTTCGAGCGAGCTTTCTGGAGCGCCGAGGATGTCGACAGCTTTGCCCGCCAGCACCAGTCGAGCAATGTGCCCAGTGCGCGGATTTTCACCGCCGGGCTCGATGAATGGCGGCAATCGACCAAGGGCCGGTCGGGCAAGATCGACCGGGAGGGCACGCGCGCAAGGCTCGCGACGGCGCTCGGCTCGGGCGTGGCGGCGGAGGTCGACCGGTTGTCCGACCGGCTGAATATTCTGGCGACGATCGGTGCGGTTGCCCCCTTCATCGGGCTGTTCGGGACCGTGTGGGGAATCATGCGCAGCTTTACCGGCATTGCGGCGGCGCAGAATACGTCGCTGGCCGTCGTTGCGCCGGGCATCGCAGAGGCGCTGTTCGCAACCGCTCTCGGCCTGTTTGCGGCGATTCCGGCGGTCGTCGCCTACAACCGCTTCTCGCACCGGCTCAATCGGGTCGAGGCGGGGCTCGGTCGGTTCGCCGATGCCTTTCACGCAACGCTCAGCCGCGAACTCGACGGGCTGTGATGCAACCGCCCTCTGCCCGCGCCCGGACGCGCCGAGTGCCGATGTCGGACATCAATGTCACGCCGATGGTCGATGTCATGCTCGTGCTGCTCATCATCTTCATGGTGACGGCGCCGCTGCTCGTCGCGGGCGTACCGGTGAACTTGCCCGATGCGCGCAGCAAGGCACTCGATCAGGATGCGACGCCGGTCCAGCTTTCGCTCGATAGCTCGGGCAAGGTCTTCATCAACGATGCCGAAGTGTCGGCGCGCGACCTGCCCGATACGCTGACCCAAATTGCCGCGCGCGGGACGGGCGACCAGTCGCCGCAGGTTTTTCTGCGTGCCGACCGTGCACTCGATTACGGCCGCGTGATGCGGGTGATGGGTGAGTTGAGCCGGGCGGGCCTGACGCGCGTTGCGCTCGTGACTACGGAAGCGACGGATGGACCGCGCTGACAACGCCGGGATCGGCATCGCCGTCGCGGGCCATATTCTGGTCTTCGGCGCACTGTCGCTCGGCCTGATCGCCGCACCCCGTCCGCCCGTCCAGACGACGGCGCCGGTCGACATTCAGATCGTCGACGAGGTTGCGGACCGCGATCAGGCCCCCCGCGTGGCGCAGGCCGACCCTGCCCCGAGCGTTGCGCCCACGCTCGCCGAGCCGGTCCAGGCGCCGCCGCCTTTGCCGCTCATGCAGCCCACGCCGCAACCGAAACCGGGGCCGGCACCCGCGCCCGTACCGAAGGCACCGCCTCCTCCTCCTGCGCGAGTGGCAAAATCCGACCCGCCGCCGAAGGCAGCCCCGCCGCGCGGGTCTCGGCTGGGCCATGACTTTCTCAAAGGGATCGCCGACCGACCGACCGTCGGCACGTCGGACGCTCCGCGCGCGGCAATCGGTGCGGTTGCCGCCAATGCGATCGGGCATTTGGTGCGTGAGCAGCTGAAGCCGTACTGGAAGTCCCCCACCGGTGCGGACGCCGAGCTGCTTCGTACCGAACTGAGCATTTCACTGTCGCGCGACGGCCAGGTGACCGATGTCCATGTGCTGCGCACGACCGGACAGACCGCCAGCAATCAGGGACAGGTCAAGCTTCATCAGGAGGCGGCGATCAAGGCGGTGCGGCTGGCAGCTCCGTTCAGCCTGCCGCCAGCACTGTACGACGATTGGAAACTGCTCGAGCCGGTGGGCTTCGACAAGAGGTTGGCACAATGACAAGATTATACGCGCTGCTGATCGCTCTTTCACTGGCCGCTCCGGCTGCTGCACAGCTCAAGGTCGACGTGACCGATGAGACGAGCAGCGACCTCGTCATCGCGATCCCGGCGATGCCGACGCCCGCAGTCATTGCCACTGCGGCCGGCGCGACCGATACCCTGGGGCGTGATGTTGCCGAAGTGATCGCCGCCGATCTGCGCGGGTCGGGGCTGTTCAGGCCGCTGGGGCCGGCAGGCGTTCCGGGCATCGACTTCGCCGCCGTCACGGCTCCCGATTTTCCGCGCTGGGCGAACGGCGGCGCGGCCGCACTCGTTCAGGGTTATGTCCGGGCGGGGTCCGGAGATCAGGTCACGGTCGGGTGCTACCTTTACGACGTGGCGCTGAAGAGCGAACTGACGCGGGCGGGCTATGTCGTAAAGCCATCCGACTGGCGGCGCGCGGCGCATAAATGCGCCGATGCGATCTATGCACGCCTGTCGGGCGAAAGTCCGTTTTTCGACAGTCGCGTCGCCTATATCGCCGAGACCGGTCCCAAGGAGCACCGCGTCAAGCGGCTGGCGATCATGGATTCGGACGGGGCAAACCACCGTTTTCTGACCAATGGCCAGAACATCGTCCTGACCCCCCGCTTTTCGCCTGATTACAAGTCGATCGTATATCTCAGCTATGCGGGCAAACGGCCCCGGATCTATATCTACAGCCTGGGCACGGGGCAGCAGCGGCTGGTCACCGAAGGGGGCAGCGCCGCATTCGCCCCCCGCTGGTCGCCTGACGGCAAGACGATCCTTTATTCGATGAGTCAGGCGGGCAATACCGACATCTACGCTGTGCCGGCAGCCGGCGGCGAGCCTCGACGGCTGACGCATGCGCCCGGCATCAACGTCGGGGGAAGTTTCTCACCCGATGGTCGCCGCATCGTGTTCGAAAGCGACCGCTCGGGCAGCCAGCAACTCTATGTGATGAACGCCGACGGTTCCAATCCACAGCGGATCAGCTTTGGCGGCGGACGTTATGCGACGCCCGAATGGAGTCCGCGGGGCGACCTGATCGCCTTTACCAAGATGTCGGGTAATTTCAGAATTGGGGTGATGACGCCCGCCGGCCAGGGCGAGCGCCTGTTGACCGACAGCTGGCAGGACGAGGCGCCGACCTGGTCGCCCAATGGCCGTGTCATTCAGTTCTTTCGCACCTCTCAGGGGCGGGGTGGCAAGTCATCGCTCTGGCAGGTCGATCTGACCGGGGTAAACGAACGCCGGCTGCCGACGCCGGCCGATGGTTCCGACCCGACCTGGGGGCCGTTGTTGCCGTGATCATCCATTTCGTCGAACGATGCGACCAGAAGAGGAATTTGCCATGAAATTGCGTCTGACCACTTTGCTCGTCTCGGCTTCGCTGATCGTGATCGCCGGCTGTGCGAAAAAACCGCCCAAAGAATTGCCACCGCCGCCCGTGCAGAGCAGCGGGCCGGTGCAGCCGGAGGTGCCCGCGACCAATGCCGTGGTTCCGGGGAGCCAGGAAGATTTCGTGGCGAGCGTCGCCGCCGATCGCATCTTCTTCGACCTCGACCAGTCCGACGTCGACAGTGCCGACCAGACGACGCTTCAATCGCAGGCGCGGTGGCTCGCCAAATATCCGGCCAAGCGCATCACCATCGAAGGACATTGCGATGAGCGGGGCACGCGCGAGTATAATCTCGCGCTTGGCGAGCGTCGCGCCAACTCGACCAAGAACGCGCTTGCCGCGCTCGGTGTCGACCCGGCCAGGATGACGACGATCAGCTATGGCAAGGAACGTCCCGACGCGACCGGGTCCGACGAGGAGGCCTGGGCCAGGAATCGACGCGCCGTAACGGTGACCGTCCAATAGCGACGGCTTGACTCGCTCCCGAAACGATATAATTATGATATCGTATTTAACGGGGAGAGTCCGATGAACAATTCGCATGACTCGACGGCGCTGAACGCCAGTCGGGAGGTCCGTGCCTCAACCAGCAGCGGCTATGTCATGCTGGTCGTGGCGCTGGTCCTGCTCGTCGTCACGCTCTGGTCTACCGTGCGCCTTGGACAGGGGCTCGGCGGGGATCGCCTGATCCTGATCGCCATCCTGTCCACAATCGCTTTCGTCCTGGTTATCTGCGGCTTTTACATGCTCCAGCCGAACCAGGCTGCGGCGATCACCCTGTTCGGCAATTACAAGGGCACCGACCGCACGACCGGCCTGCGCTGGGTGTTGCCGTGGTACGGCAAGAAAAAGCTGTCGGCGCGCGCGAACAACCTGATCTCCGACAAGATCAAGGTCAACGACCTGCGCGGCAACCCGATCGAGATGGCAGCGCAAGTGGTTTGGCGCGTGACCGATACAGCGCAGGCGCTGTTCGACGTCGACGACTACAAGGCATTCGTCATGGTCCAGATCGAGGCCGCAGTCCGCACGATCGGCGCACGCTATCCCTATGACGATTTCGAACATCAGGAAATTACCCTGCGTGGGAACCACGACCAGGTCGGTGCCGAGCTGCGCGAGGAATTGATGAAACGGCTGGCGGTTGCGGGCATCACCGTCGATGAATGCGGGTTCACGCACCTGGCCTATGCGCAGGAAATTGCCGGCGCGATGCTGCGCCGCCAACAGGCAGAGGCCGTGGTGGCGGCGCGCAAGACCCTGGTCGAGGGTGCGGTCGGCATGGTCGAAATGGCGCTCGACATGTTGTCGGCAAAGAATGTCGTCGAACTCGATGACGAGCGTCGCGCCGCTATGGTCTCCAACCTCATGGTCGTGCTTTGCGGCGAACGCGATACCCAGCCCGTGGTCAACACCGGCACGCTGTATCAATGAGGTGACCGAGCGCCGACCCTTTGCGCTGCGCCTCGATCCGTTGCTTCATGCAGCGGTCGAGCGTGCGGCGTCGGCCGATCTGCGCAGCGTCAACGCGCAGATCGAATGCCTGTTGCGCGAGGCGCTGGGCAGGCGGGGCATACACGTCGGAAAAAGCGAGACGCCAAAGCGGGGCCGTCCCGCCCGCGACATTTAGGACAATTCCGCCACGCGCCGCCCGATCGCACGCAGATCTGCGACGAAGCGTTCATATTCGAGCGCAGCGGCCTGTGCGTCCTCGATCCGCAGTAAAAAGCTCGGATGAACCGTGATCCAGGCCTCTCCGCCGTCCGGCAGCAACACTGCCCGGCCGCGCTCCTTCCCGATCGTCATCGGCTTGCCGAACAGGCTGCGCGCTGCGGTCGCACCCAGGGCGACGGTCAGCCGGGGCCGGACGATGTCACGCTCCTGGTCGACCCACCACCGGCATGCCTCGATCTCGCCGGCATCCGGCTTGGCATGGATGCGCCGCTTGCCGCGCGGCTCGAACTTGAAATGCTTGACCGCGTTGGTGACATAGGCCCGTGTCCGGTCGATGCCGGCCTCGGCGAGTGCCTTGTCGAACATCTTGCCGGCAGGACCGATGAATGGCTGGCCGGCAAGATCCTCCTGGTCTCCGGGTTGCTCGCCGACAAACATCAACGGGGCGTCGACGGGCCCCTCGCCAAACACCGTCTGCGTTGCCGGTCGATGGAGCGGGCAACGCGTGCACCCCATTGCCTCCTCCCGCAGAGCAGCCAATGCCATGTTGCTGGTCCCTCCCAGGGTCGCTTGCACCATCATGCCGCTTTCCTTCGCCTGCGCGTTCGCGATGAGGTGAGGCACCAACGCCGTCTCAGGCATGTTTTTCCAATAGCGGCGCGGCATTTCCTTCAACATCGCGCCGATCTTCACGCGCGCCGGATTGAATATCGACGCGTAATAGGTCTTCCAGACTTCCTCGACCGGGTCGTCGGTGGGGGCGTCTGCCCGCGATGCGCCGGGCCCTTCGCGCAACACGTCACCGTCCCAATGGATCGACAATTCGGGCGTCAGGATCGACCAGCGCATATTGGCGAAGCGCCGCACGAAGAACCCGGCATTGGCCCGCACGATGTGGTGGTCGGGCTCGAACCAGGCAACATATTGCACAGGATCGTCCGGCACATCATTGCCCGACGACAGGGTCAGTGCGCGAAACCGGACGAACGCCCGCATCTTGTGAATGTCGCGTCGAACGGCTTTCGCCAGTTCTTCGATGCGGCGGACTAGAGCGTCGAGCGTTTAATCTGCAACATAGCCTGCGGCTTTGAGATAGTTCCAGCATTCATCCGGGGAGTAGAGGTCGCAGATCGACCCGACGGCTTTCCAGAGGTCATTGATGGTTCTGGCTTCGGCTTTGCGC
>JBBRRC010000030.1:0-30303 GCA_038225385.1 Sphingomonadales bacterium
CCTGCGCAAAGCCGAAGCCAGAACCATCAATGACCTCTGGAAAGCCGTCGGGTCGATCTGCGACCTCTACTCCCCGGATGAATGCTGGAACTATCTCAAAGCCGCAGGCTATGTTGCAGATTAAACGCTCGACGCTCTAGGTAGCAAAAGCATCGGGTCGGCCTGCGGTGAACTTACCGCCGGCCAGCGAAGAACGGTCTCCGATGGTGGCGGTTCGGGCCATTGGCCCGAACCTGTTTCCCAAGAGACGCCGGAGCAAATACCGTCGGACAGCGCCGCTGTCCCTAACGCCTCGCGACTACGAGCATCGGCCTGGTCCGGTAACTGGCCGATCTGAACACGTCGTCGCCGGCCATGTAACTGTCGTTGGCTGCAAAGCTGGCGAGCGCGGCTGCAAGGTTCTGCGCCTTGGCCTGGCCGGTCGTCGCGGGCGGATCGCCGACGAGAATGTTGCCGTAGAACCCTGATCCGACCGCATTGGTGGTCACGCTGAGTGACACGTGCAGGTCAAGCACATTACCGCTGTAAATGCCCCCAGTCAGGGACCCGACGTCGAGGGCATGATTGGTAAAATAGGCTGTCGCCGCAGCCGCCGTCGCAAAGCTCTGGCTCACCACATTCGTGCCATTTGCCGTGATGTTCAACGTGACATTGGTCACGCCGGCGCCAAAGCTCTGTCCGCCGTAGAAACCGAGCAGCAGGTCGTGACGTGGGCTGAGCTGGTTGAGATCGACGTGCAGGTCGGTCGTGCTGTATGTCGTCTCCGCGCCACTCCCCGCGGTCGTGTAACGCCCGCCCAGTTCCTCGATTGCAAAGTAGGATGGCGTCTTGGTCGCAAACGCCGCTGCGATGTTCGAGTTCGCCGAGAGGATCGAGCTGACGTTTGCGGCGGTCGGCGCGCCGGTGATGTACGACACCCCTTGCGCAGTGGTGTTGACCGTTGGTGCCGCCACGTTGATCGTCGCCTGAGCGAGGTTCGTGCTGCTGTCGACCTGGCTCACCGAACCCGCAAGGTAGGAATAGGTGTCTGACGCCACGCTCGTCACCAGCGCTCCGGCAGGCAGTTTGGCGCTCGACAGCGCGCGAACCTGACCTGACAGGCCAGTCCCGCTCGCCGATGCGGTACCTCCACTACCCGTACCCATGCCGCCGATGGCATTGGCAAAGGAACCGATCGCGGTCGTGCCGGTCGCCACCGCGGTCGCGGTCGCCGTACTCCCGACACCTTTGACAACGCCGGCACCGCCGCTGCCACCGGTTGCCGTCACCGAAACGCTGACCGCCTTGATCCCCTTGACGGTGTCGGATGCGATCGCCTTCGCGCCAGCGCCGCCATTCCCGCCACTGTAGGACGTTCCCCCGTTGCCTCCCGATGCATTTACGTTCGAGTAAATGCTGTCCACCTTCGTCGACTGGATCGTATCGTCGAAGCTGAGGATCGATGTCCCTGCGCCGCCCGCACCGCCGAGACCGGTCCCGAACGTCGTGCCGCCGTCGCCGCCACTGACGATCTGATTCAAGGTCATCTGGCCACCGCTGGATTTGGCGGTCACCAGATTGGTCGCGGTCTCAGCGGCGCCCGCGCCGCCCTTGGCACCGGAATTCCCGGTACCGCCATTGCCGCCGCTCAGCGTCAGTGTGGAATAAATGGATCCCGTGCCCGATGCTGTCGCCGAAATAACGCTGGCGGCTTTGGCAACACCGCCCTTGCCGCCTGTCTTGCCAGCGTTGGTTGCCGACCCGCCGCTGCCACCCGCGCCGGTCACGGCGATCGAAACGCTGTCGCTTGCGCTCGTCGTCGTGCTCGTCACGCTGCCCGACACGGTTGATGCGCCACCGGCCCCGCCACTCGACGCAGCGGAAGCACCGCCCGCGCCGCCACTGGCGGACGACGTTACGGCTATCCGCCGGATGCCCGAAATGATCGAGCCCGCCGTCGCCGCGCCGCCCGCCGCGCCGGCCGAGTCGACACCATTGTAAGACTGTCCGGTACCGCCGGCACCGCCATAGGCGCTGCCATTGAAATCGACTTCGGTGCTCGTCGTGTCGCTAAGCGTCAATTTCGATGTGCCGGACCCGCCCTTGCCAGCCGTTCCGCCGTAGGACGCGCCACCACCGCCGCCGCGACCACTCTGCGTGAGCGACAACGTCGCGCCAACGGTCGAGCCGCTGACGCCGGCGGTGATCGAACCCGATGCCCCCGCGCCGCCGCTTGCGCCTTGATAGCCGATGCCCCCGGCCCCGCCCTGCTGAAGGATATAGTCGGTCGCGTTGTGCGCCGAACTGGCGATAGCCTTGGCCTTGGCCGAGGCCGTCGCTCCAGCGCCGCCTTTGTTCCCGGTGCCATAGGCCGCGCCACCGTTGCCGCCATAAGCGTAAGAGGTTGCAGAAGCGGCCCCTCCGCTGCTGGTCGAGGTGCTGCTGACCGTCGCCTTCCCGCCGAGACCGCCACTGGCGGCCCCACCGTTACCGCCGCTGCCGCCAGAGCCGCTGTTGACGATGTTGACTGCCTGAGTGCCCGTGAGCGTGGCCGTGCTCGTCGAAGCACCCCCGGCCGTTGCCAAGCTCGCGCTGCTGGTATCGCCACCGGCACCGGCATTCGTGGTCAGATTCGCCGTGATCGTCGCGCTCTTCGTCGTATTGACCGAATCATTGAACGACAGCGTATTCTTGGCGAGACCGGCAACACCCGCCGTACCGGTCGTGGTCGATCCGGCATTGCCGCCATATGCATTCTGCGTCAGGGTCAGATAGCCACCGTTGGTAAAACCGGTCGCGGCGTTGGTGATGGTCGATGCCGCCCCATTGCCGCCACTGGCCCCGTTCGTCGCATTGCCGCCTGATCCGCCGCTCTGGCTGACCAGCGCGTAGGTATAACCGACACCCGCATTCGTCGCGCGCGCGGTCGTCCCGCTCGCAACGCCGCCGGCACCCGCTGTTTTTCCTGCACCATCGGCACTGCCCCCGCGGCCGCCATTTGCCGTGGCGTAGCCATAGACAGTGTCGCTCCCGACCGAGGTCGAGGCACCCAGCCCCGTCGCAGTCGCCGTGCCCCCGGCAGCGCCATTGCCGGCGCTCGATCCAGAGCCGCCCGTGCCGCCCGATGCGGTCGCTTCGCTGTCGACGTATTTGGTGCCGGTCAGGGAAATAGTCGCCGTTGCACCACCGCCGACCACGCCCGACGTACCCGATGTCCCGCTGCCACCGGTACCACCCTGGGCATTCGCATTGCCCGTTACTTGTGCGCTCTTGTTCACGCTGGTCGTGTCGTCGAGCGTCAGGTTCGATGTCGCCGTTCCGGCGGCGCCGGCGGTCCCGCCATAGGAATAGCCGCCAGTGCCACCCGTCGCTGTTTGCGTCAGCCGCAGATATCCCGCGTTCGATGACCCTGACAGGGCATTGGTAAGCGTCGACGACGCGCCCTTGCCACCGTTGGCGGCACTATAACCGGTACCGCCGCTGCCGCCCGACTGGTTCACCGTGATATAGGTATAATAGGCTCCGCCGTTGACGGCGTTTGCGGTGCCGCCGCTGGCAACACCGCCGTCACCGCCGGATTTGCCCGCACCGGAGGCAGAGCCGCCGCTGCCGCCGGTCAAGTTGGTCGTGGCATTGACCGTGTTGGCCGTCGATGTCGTGCTGACGGCGCTTGACTGGCCCGTCGCAGTGCCGCCCGCTCCGCCGTTGCCCGCCTGGCTCGATCCGCCGTTGCCGCCGTTGATGCTGGCCGTGGTGCCCACGCTAAGCGTACCAGAAATCGCCGTCGATCCGCTCGCCGCCGCACCTGTGCCTGCCGAACTGGTCCCGCTAGCGTTGCCGCCACCACCGCCGTTTGCCGTAATATTTCCGGTGACCGTCCCGCTTTTATTGGTATTGACCGAGTCATTGAACGTCAGGGCGGAGCTCGCGGTCCCCGCGGTACCGACTGTGCCGCCTGTGGAACCGCCCCCCGCACCGCCGTACACATTTTGCGCCAGCGTCAGAACACCGCCGTTCGTGGACCCGGTGACCGAATTGACCGAACTGGCCGCCGCACCGTTGCCGCCGTTACCGCCCGCATTGCCGTAACCGCCATCACCGCTCGACCGCGAAGTGGTCGCATAGGCATAGCCGGCCGCAGCTGTCGAGGCCGTTGCCGACAGGGTGCCGCTGCCCACGGCACCGTTGCCGCCGTTGGCTCCCGTGTAGCCCGCGCCGCCCGCACCGCTGTTCTGTGCGGCGCTGGCCGAAACAGTGCCGGTACCGCTCGATGCCGCAGTCGCGGTCGTCGTCCCCGCCGAGCCGCCTACCCCGCCGACTTTGCCTGCGCCGTCAGCAGAGCCGCCGCCTCCGGCGTTCGAGGTTGCTGTGCTATAGACCGTCGAATTACCGACGTCGGTCGACGTACCGCTCGATGCCGCGGTCGCGGTTCCGCCGGTCGCGCCATTTCCGATAGAATTGATCGAGCCCCCGGCACCCCCATTCGCCGTAGCATTGCTGTTGACGTATTTGGTGCCCTTGACCGTGCTGGCCGCCGTCGCCGTTCCGCCGATCGCGCCGTTGGTCGAGCTGCCGCCGCCCCCGGTGCCTCCGACAGCGCCAACGTTTGCGGTGATCTGCGCACTTTTGTTCGTGTTCGCTGTGTCGTCGAAATTGAGGGTCGATGCAGCATTGCCCGCCGCACCGGCAGTCCCGCCAGCCGAATAGCCGCCAGCCCCCGCGTAAGCCGTCTGGTTCAGCGTCATATAGCCGGCAGCGGTCGACCCGCTCACCGCATTGGTCAGAGTCGAGGACGCGCCGTTACCGCCCGATGCCCCGCTGTAGCCGGTGCCACCGGTGCCGCCGACCTGGGCAACGCTGATCGTGTTATAATAGGCGCTGGCGTTGCTTGCCGATCCGGTTGTTCCGCTGGCGACACCGCCATTGCCTCCGACATGGCCGACGCCGCTTCCCGAACCACCGGCACCGCCATAGGTATTGACTGTCGTCGTGACCTGAGCGGTTGCGGCCGTCCCGCCGGTTGCCGATGCCTGGCCGGTCGCTGTGCCCCCGTCGCCACCATTATTGTTGGCGCTCGTCCCGCCAGCGCCGCCGTGCACGCCCAATGAGGTCGAGGTATTGACCGAGCCAGTGATCGCCGACGTGCCGCTTGCCGCCGCGCCTGTACCGCCCGCCGTAGTGCCCGCGCCAGCGCCGCCGGCACCGCCTGTCGCGTTGACATTGCCAGCCACCGATACGCTCTTGTTCGTATTCGCCAGATCGTTGAACGTCAGTGACGACGAAGCACTGCCCGCCGCACCGATGATCCCACTGGTCGCGCCGCCACCATCGCCGCCATTTGCCGTCTGGTTGAGCGCGAGGTTGCCGCCATTGGTCGATCCGGTCACTGCGTTGGTCAGACTTGCGGCCACACCCGCGCCGGCCGAACCGCCATAGGAATAGCCGCCCGCGCCCTGATTTCGCGCGACCGATGCGGTGGCGTTACCGGCCCCCGCAGTGGCAGCGCTGGCGGTCAGTGCACCGCTGGCCGTGCCACCGGCACCGCCATTTGCGCCATTGTAACCGGTACCGCCCGTGCCGCCGCTTTGCGTGGCTGCCGCTGACACCGAGCTCGTTCCCGAAGAGATTGCCGACGCGCTGGTTGCGCCGGCAGAGCCACCGGCGCCGCCGGACTTGCCCGCACCTTCACCCGAGCCACCATTGCCGGCCGCCACTGTGACGCTGGCCGAAGCCGTATCCGAGCCGGCAGTAGTGGTGGTCGCGACCGACGACCCCGTGGCCGTCCCACCTGTCCCGCCATTGCCCGCGGTCCCCACCGCGCCGCCGGTCCCTCCGTAAGCGCTGACGTTGCTGACCACATATTTCACGCCCTTGAAATTGGCATTGACGGTCGCCGAGCCTCCGGCAGTGCCGTTCACGCCCGTCTGGCCGCCGCCGCCCGTTCCGCCGGCCGCGTAAAGCGTCGACGAAATCTGCGCGCTTTTGTTCGTGCTCGCAGTGTCGTCGAAGGTCAGGCTCGATGCTGCGTTGCCTGCAGCGCCCGCCGCGCCGGTGTAGGAATAGCCACCGGTACCGCCATAGGCATTCTGATTGAGAGTGACATAGCCGTTGTTTGACGTTGCCTTGGCCGCGTTCGTCAGCGTGGACGATGCACCGTTACCACCGCTTGCGCCATTATAGCCCACCCCGCCTGCCCCGCCGGCCTGGCTAGCTGTGGCAGTGGTATAATTCGCTCCGCCATTGGTTGCGGTAGCACTGACGCCGCTCGCGATGCCGCCATTGCCGGCGCTGGCGCCTGCTCCGGTGCCCGATCCGCCAGTGCCGCCCGTCGAATAAGCCTGGGCATTAACCGTATTCGCTGTGTTCGCCGTATTTGTGGCAATCGCCGTCGCTGTGCCGGTACCACCGGCCCCGCCGTTCGCACCTCCCCCGATCGGCGTGCCCGACCCCTGGCCCCCCGCGCTGCCGCCTGATCCGCCATTTCCCGTGGCGCTCGCGGTCGCGTCGCCGGCAACCGTCGTGGTCGCCGCTGCCGCCCCGCCGCCACCGGTACCACCCGCACCGGCCGCACCGCCGGCCCCTGCGCCATTGCCCGCTCCGCTACCACCGCCGCCCCCGGTGCCTCCTGTGGCACTGGCCGTATTCGAAGGATCGCTGGGCGTAGTGGTCGTGGCGTTTACCGTCTGGCCGGCACCCCCCGCGGTACCGGATGCCCCAGGGGTTGCCCCGTTGATGCCAGGAGTCCCAGACGTTCCGTTTGCGGTAAGAGTGCTCATGATCGAAATTCCCCGATTTGGCTTTCGGGCAGACCGGGCAGGACGCCCGAATTCCAACCCGCGAACCCTTCTTCAGCTGTCGAGGCCGAAAAAAGACAACAATGTAGGATTGATGGCGCGACTTATGCTTGAGGGCTAGTTAGGGATCATTTCAGCGTGATGACAAGTTAAAAATCTTCCCCGCATCAGCGCTCGCGTCCCGCTTCGGTACTGGCCTTCATAAGCGGCGACAGGGCATAATCGATGATCCGGCGACGGCCAGTCCTGATCTCGGCGGCCAGGGCCATGCCCGGGCTAAGCGCGGTCGGACGGCAATAGGGCGACGCCGTGCGCGCACGGTCGCAGTCACCGACCATGACGAAGCTTTTGCGGAGCCGAATTCGAACGACAAAGCCAAGCGATTTGGCCGGTGCCGCGGCAACGCCGGTCGGGTCGCCAGCATTCGGCATCGCCACGCCGTCACGGCCGACCGACGTGACCGTGCCCTGCAGCACCCCATATTCGGTAAATGGGAAGGCCTCGACCTTGATCGCGACCGGCTGACCGACCCGAACAAAGCCGATGTCGCGATTCTCGACTTGCGCTTCGGCCACCAGTGCGTCGTCCAGGGGCACGATCGTCAGCAGCGGCTGCGCTGGCTCCACCGTCCCGCCGACTGTATGGACTTGCAGCTGTTCGACGGTGCCGTCGACGGGCGCACGAATCTGCAGAAGCGCGGTTCGGTGCGCAGCCTTCACGATCTCGTCGCGGCGAACACTGCTGTCGTCGCCCGCCTTGGCAAGATCGGTAAGCCCTCCTCGTGCAAAAACCTGGCGGGCTTCGCGAAGCTGCGCATCGATGCCCGCGATTGCCGCTCTCGCTTTCGCGGCGGCGCTGACCTGCAACTCCATGTTCTTGACGCGTTCGATCCGCACCTGCTCGAGCTGGTATAGCGCGACTTTCGACTGATAGCCCTTGGCCGCGAGTTCAGTGCGCATGGCCAGTTCCTTGTCGAGCGGGACCAGCATTTCGCCGAGCTTGGTCCGTTCAGTTTCGGCCGACGCGAGATCGGCGACATGTTCGGCACGTGCCTGGCGCAGCCCCGCTATCCTCGCCTCATATTCTTCGATCGTCGACCGCACGAGCGCCTGAAGCCGCCCGGCCTCGTCGCTCGACAGCCCCGGAGGGACCTGGACGTCGATCACGCCGTGATCGAGATAATTTACCAGGGCACGCGAACGTGCCGCATCGGCTTCGGCGCTCAGCAGCCCGCGCTGTGCCTGGGCGGTATCCGCACCGCTGATCGTCGGATCGAGTTCGATGAGCAACTGGCCTTTGCGAACCCGGTCGCCGTCGGCCACATGGAGTGCACGGACGACCCCCGTCGCGCCCTCCAGTCCGCTGCCGGGTCCACTCCACGAGACAATCTGTACGTGCTCACGCGGAAGCGTCTTCCCGGGAGCGACGACAACGACGTCGACGTGCCCGAGGATGCTCCAGGCGAGCGCCGCGACGACCATCGCGCAAAGCGCAAGCAGCAAAGTCCGCCCGAGCGGATTGGGCGGCGTCTCAATGATTTCGAGCGCGGCAGGCAGGAACGCGGGTTCGTCATACTGATGCCGTGTCGGTGCCGACGCGCGGTCCTCTTCCCAGGCGACCTGGACGATGTGCCACCAGCGCGTCACGGTTCCTGTCACGATACCATGCCCGTCTGTCGCCGATGGAGATCGGCATAACGCCCGTTGGCGGCGAGCAGCGTCTCATGCGTACCCATTTCAGTGATCGTGCCGCCCTCCAGCGTGATGATACGGTCGCACTGCCGCACCGCCGAAAGCCGGTGGGCGATGACGATGACCGTCCGCCCCGCCGCGATCGATTTCAGATTGGCCTGAACGATCTCTTCGCTCTCTGCGTCAAGTGCCGAGGTCGCCTCATCAAGCACCAGAATACGGGGATTGGTGATCAGCGCTCGGGCAATTGCGAGCCGCTGTCGCTGCCCCCCCGACAGATTGCCGCCCCGCTCATCGATGAGCGTGTCATACGCTTGCGGCAGCGCGAGGATAAAATCGTGCGCGCCCGCCAGCTTGGCTGCTTCGATGACGCGGGTCATCGGCAGCGTGGGATCCGATAACGCGACATTCTCGCGCACCGACCGATTGAATAACTCATTCTCCTGGAGCACGACGCCCACCTGGCGGCGCAGCCACGCCGGATCGACCAGCGACAAATCCGTCCCGTCGATCAGGACGCGGCCTTGCGTCGGGACATAGAGGCGCTGGACCAATTTGGTGAGCGTGCTTTTGCCCGACCCCGACGGTCCGACGATGCCCAGCATTTCGCCGGCCGCGATACTGAGGTTGATGTCCCGCAGAACTTCCGGCGTGCCGGGGCGATAGCGGAAACGGGTACGGTCGAAATCGATGCGTCCGACGATCGGCGGCAGCGGCGATTGTCCTGGTGTATGGCTGGGCTCGGCCGGCGCGTTCAGCACATCGCCCAGGCGATCGACCGAAATCTTCACCTGCTGAAAATTCTGCCACAGCTGCGCAATCCGCAGGATCGGTCCCGTCACATGCGCGCTCAGCATATTGAACGCGACAAGCGCGCCGACCGTCAATGCGCCTGTGATGACCTGCTGAGCGCCGAAATAGAGGATTGCCACCGTCGTCAGCTTTGAGGTCAGCTGCACCAGCTGATTGCCCCAGTTGGCGAGCCGCGTGACGGCAAAGCCCGTCGCCGTGTAGCCCGCCAGCTGCCGCTCCCAGCGCTCACGCATCTGCGGTTCGACCGCCATGGATTTGAGCGTGCGGATGGTCGTCACGGTTTCGACCAGGAACGCCTGACTGTCGGCACCGCGCCGGAATTTCTCGTTGAGCCGCGACCGCAGTGCCGGCGTAATTGCCGAGGAAATAAGGACATAAAACGGGATCGAGGCGAGCACGATTCCCGTCAGCAGCAGCGAATAGAGCGCCATGACGGCCAGAAACACGATGGTGAAGACGACATCGAGGACGAGCGTCACCGAATTCGACGTCAGAAATTCGCGGATCGTCTCGAGTTCGCGGACGCGCGCAACGCTGTCGCCGACACGACGCGATTCGAAATAGCTGAGGGGAAGCGCCACGAGGTGGCGAAACAGCTGGGCGCCGAGCTCGGCATCGATACGGTTGGTGGTGTGCGCGAACAGCCAGGTTCGCAGGCCCTCGAGCGCGACTTCCCATAAGGACACGACGGCCAGGCCGAAAGCGAGTACCTGCAGCGTCGTCAGGGCGTCGTGCGCAAGCACCTTGTCGATAACCAGCTGGAAGAACAGCGGCGTGATCAGTCCCAGCACCTGAATGAACAGACTGGCGATCAGGACGTCGCGCAAGGTGTGACGATACCGCACCAGCGCGGGCAGGAACCACGAAAGATCGAACGGTCGCGCCGAGCCCGTTACCTTTTCGCGCGTGGTCATCAGGATCAGCGATCCGCCATATCTCTCGTCGAGCTGGCTAAGCGTCCACTTGTCGGGTGCATCGGCGTGCGCCTCCTGAGCGAGGACGCTTCCATCGGCAGGGTTTATTGCCGCCAGGACGAAAAAGCCTCCGTCGCGATCGGCGGCAATGGCGGGGAGCGGCATGTTTGCGAGCCGGTCGCTTGGGACGTCGACCTGACCTGCCTCGATCTCGAGCCATTGGGCGAGCCTGAGGAGGTCGGCCGGCGTAAAGGGAGCGTCGCCCCGCCCGCGCATATGCCGCAGCTGCTCAGGATCGGCTGACCGCCCCAGAAAGTTCACCAGAATGATGAAACAGCCGAGCCCGCTGTCCACGGGCGCATCGAGCGGTTGAACGTCGTTTCTGTCCGTCACACCAGCGCCTCCCGGGCGGCGTCATAACGAGGCATGTCAATCCGTGCAAAGCGCGATCTTTCGGTGGCTTCGCAAGGATTGCCAGCTTTATCAGAGCCAACCAGACAACTTTTCATGTCGCGTTGAAGCTGGCTCGCCGATATTCAAGAAGGCAAATCCGGAGAAGACGTGCCGCCGCCAAGCGCGCGGTGGCAGGCAATCACGGCGCGGGCGACATCCCCCTGTGCACCGGCGATCACCAGATCCTGCGCGACGACAGCGCGATCGGCCCCAATGCTGATGTCGCGGCTAGTGGCACCCAGTGCAAAGGCGCGGCGGGTATTGGCGGCAATGGCGGCGAGCTGCGCGCGCTGTTCATCGAGCGCCGCGAGGCGTGCCCGGACGGACGTCAGCTGCGCGAAGGCATCCTCGACCTCCTGTGACGCGCGCAGGACGGCGTCGCGATAGGCCGCCAGCGCCTCCCGATTGCGTCCGCGCGCGACGCGGACATCATTGGCTATCCGCGCGAAGTCGAACAGCCGCCAATGCAGCCCAAATGCGCCCTGCGCGACATTGGAGTCGCCGGACGCCAGCTGGCCGAGCCGGTTGCTCTCGAAACCGAACACGGCCGACAACGAGAAAGACGGATAATATTGGGCAAGCGCGGCACCGATGCCGGCGTTCGCTTCGACCAGGCGCGCCTCCGCCGCGGCGACGTCGGGCCGGGTTCGCAGGATGTCCGCAGGGACACCGATCGCCGGGTCTGGTGCGTCGACCAGTGCCACGTCCGTCGCGAGTCGGGGATCGTCGATCGATGGCGACCGGCCCATGAGGACCGCGATCCGGTTCCGCGCCGCCGCGATCCGGGCGTCGAGTGCGGGCATCTGGGCCTCGCTGTCGCGTACCCGCGCCGACATGTCGTATAGAGCATCGGCCGGCGCGGCACCGGTCCGGACACGCACGGCCATGATTGCGCGTTGGTCGTCGAGCATCGCCGTCGCGCGCCGAAGGGCGTCGCGCTGCGCCTGAGTCGCGCGCAGGATCATATACGCATCAGCAAGATCGGCCGTAACCGCAAGCCGGGCTGCCGCGACGCCGGCTTCAGACTCCACCAGGCCGGCGCGCGACGCTTCGCGGCGGCGGATCCCGCCCGCGAAATCCAGCTCCCAGCTCGCAGCGAGCACGATCCTGCCATTGTCGACCGTGCGGCCGAAGTCGGGCACGAACCGCGACAATTGCCCGAGACCTGCGTTGAGCGATTGGCGGCTACGCGCCACCGAAGCATCGAGACTGGCGCTGGGCTGCGCCGCGGCGTCGGCGATCCCTGCCTGACCGCGCGCCTGGTCGACACGGGCGAGCGCGGCTTCGATCGTCAGATTGCCGGCCAAAGCCTCGGTCTCGAGCGCCTCGAGCGTCGGATCGCCGAACGCCCGCCACCATGCACGGTCACCCCGCGTCGCGTGGGAGGATGCCCGAAAGGACGCGGGAAGCGGAACCGACGGTCGCATGTAATCGGGCCCAACGGTGCAGCCGGCGAGCATGAGGGCCAAAGCGATGGCGGGCGGGCGAACGGTCATGCCGCAGCCCGCGTGTCGGGGCGCGCCAGCAACAGGTACATGACGGGGGTCGCGATCCGCGCCAGCAGCGTGGACGCGATCAATCCACCGATCAGCGTGATGGCAAGCGGCGAGTAGAGTCCGGTGTTTTCCGCTGCCAGCGGGATCAGCCCGCCGATCGCGGTCACCGACGTCAGCAGCACCGGCAGAAAACGCAGTTCTCCAGCGCGTTCGACGGCGTCGCGGACGCTAAGGCCGTCGCGTCTCAATTGCTCCGTAAAATCGACCAGCAGGATGGAGTTCTTGATCTCGATACCGATAAGCGCGATCAGCCCGATTGCCGCGGTGAACGACAGCGAATTGCCCGTCAGCCACAATGCAATGACCGCGCCGAGCAGTCCGAAGGGGATAATGCCGGCGACCACCGCGACGGTTCGAAAGCGACCGAATTCGAGCACCAGGACAGCGAGGATGCCGAACGCCGAAACGGCGATCGCGGGCACGAGCCCGGCAAAGCTGCGCGACGAGGTGTCGGCCTCGCCACCGAGCGAAAGCGAATAGCCGGGCGGTAACGCCACCCCGGCGCTCACTCTGGCGAGCGCGTCCTGCGTCGCGCGGGCGACGAGGACACCGGGATCGACATAGGCGGTGAGGGACACGACCCGCGATCGCCGCAGCCGGTCGATCCGCGCTGGCCCCGAGGAGAATTTGGGCGTCGCGATCGCCGTCAGCGGCACCGCCTGGCCCGCGCTGGTCGGGACGAACACCGCGCCCAGCGCGGCGAGCTTGTTATGCTCGTCCATCGGTAAGCGGACCCTGACCGGATAGTCATCGCCGTCCGCGTCGCGCAGGTTGGCGACATCAATCCCCGTCAGGCTCAGTTGGAGCGCCTGCCGGGCCGCGCCGGCGCGCACGCCGATTGCCGCCGCCTGCGCCGCGTCGATGTCCAGCCCGAGATCGGTCCGGGCGAGCCGGAGCGGGTTGCCGATGTCGCGCAGCCCCGGTGTCGCCGCCATCGCGGCTTCGGCCCGGTGCGCAAGACGCGTCAGCGTGTCGAGGTCAGGCCCGGCAATGCGAATGACGATCGGCGCTTCGATTTCGGGACCGTTGAAGAAAGTGACGACGGTAAAGCGCGCGCCGGCATAGCGGTCGAGCCGGGCGCGGATGCCTGCGAGGATGGCCGGGCTGCGCGACGGCTCCCATGCCTTCAGCCCAACCGCAACCTCACCGAACGCCGGGTCAGTCTCGCGCTGGCCGACATTGTAATAGATCTGCGGATTGCCGCGCCCGACATTGGCGCTGACCCAGCGCACCTCGGGGGTTTCACGGAGCGTACGCTCGACGAACCTGACCGCCGCGTCGGTGCGGTCGAGCGTCGTGCCCTGTGGTGTTTCGACGCGAATGAGGAACTGCGGAGTTTCGGCAGGCGGGAACAGGCTCGAGCCGATCAGTGCGAGCAGGGGTATCGTAAGCGAGGACAGCGCGAAGAGCCCGACCAGGACCCGGCGTGGCCGTTCCAGCGCACGATGCAGCACTGGCGCATAGAACCCATGGATCGCGCGGTTGACCGCCTTCAGCAGGCGATTGCCTTCGGGATCGTCTTCGCGCCGAAGCAAGACACTGGCGGCCAGCGGGATGACCGTCAAAGCGACCAGCAGCGAGCCCGCGACGGTCGCCAGCACCGCGACCGGCAGCGAGCGGATGAACTCGCCGGACGCTTCGGGAAGCGCGAGCAACGGCACGAACGACAGCATCAGGCAGGCGGTACAGCCGAGGATCGCCAGCGTGATCTGCCCGGTTCCCCCAACGACCGCCTGGGCACGGTCAGCGCCTTCGCGCAACCAGCGCGCGATGTTCTCGGTGACCACGATCGCATCATCGACGAGGATGCCGAGCGAGACGACGAAGCCAGCGATGGCGAGCTGATTGAGCGTGTAGCCGGTGCTCGCCAGGATCAGCAGGCCGATCAGCAGCGATAGCGGGATCGCGATCATGACGACGGCTGCTGCGCGAATACCGAGCGGAAGCAACGTGATTGCGACCAGCCCCAGCGCAATCAGGAAGTCGCGCTCGAGATTGCCGAGACGATGGACGACGTTGTCGGCCTGATTGAATCCGCGGATCAGCTTGACGCCACCCGGCAGGGAACGCTCGAAACTGTCCAGTTCGGCCGCGATCGTGGATGACAGGCGGGTAACATCCTGACGTTCGCCCTGGCTGGCGGTGATCAGCACCGCGTGGTGGCCGTTGAACCGGGTGATATGGTCAGGCTCGCTGGTCGCCCAATCGACGTTGGCGACGTCGCCGACGCGCAAGGCTGCGCCGCCACCGGCGAGGACCGGGATGTCTCTGATGGCGGCGAGATCGGGGTAAGCACCGGCGTAGCGCACGCTGAACCGCCGCCCACCGGCCTCGACGCTGCCGATCGGCGTTTCGAAACCACCGACCCGCAGCGCGGCGACGACCTGATCCGGCGTGATCTTCAGGGCTGTGAGCCTGGCAAGATCCAGCGACACCCGCGCCTCGCTCGGCGCTGCTCCCCAATAGCGTGCTTCGCGGACGCCGGGGACACTGGCGATCTTCTCGCGCAGCCGATCGGCGAGCTTTTCAAGCCGGCGCATCGGCAGCAAGTCGCTCGCCAAGGCAATTTGGACGATCGAGACCGCGATCGGACGCGCGCGGATGACCTCCAGCCGAACGATGCCAGGCGGCAGGTTGGCGCGGAGCGCACTCACCTCGCGCTCGACGTCGTTGTAGCTGGCCTTCGGGTCGGTACCCCAATCGAACTCGACGCGGGTCGAGGACAGGCCGTCGCTGCTACGCGATCGCACCTCGCGGATCGCATCCAGCGTGTAGACCGCATTCTCGATCGGTTTCGTCACGAGTTGCTCGACATCGCCTGGCGTCGCGCCTGGCAACACCGCATTGATGACGAAAGTCGGCGGATCGAGTTGAGGATCCTCGGTGCGCGGGATCGCGGAAAAAGCGGCGAGTCCGAGCGCCGCGATCAGGGCAATGCCGACGAGCGTGAACTGCCACCGGCCAAGGGCGAAGGCGGCGGGGTTGAAGATCACTTGAGCGTTACCGCGACGGGCTGGCCGTTCGCCACGAAGCCAGCGCCCGCCGTGATGACACGGGCGCCGACCGGCACACCGGTTACGCGGATCGAGCCGTCGCAAATTGCGAGCACACGCACCGCGATCTGACGGGCAGTGCCGCTCCTGGTGTCCACCACGAAGACGTGACCCAACCCGTTGCTGGAATCGAGCAAGGCTTCCGCGGGAAGCGGCTGGCCGTCCGCGCACGCCTCGCCCGTGGCGAAGCTCGCGGAGCCCGTCGTCCCGCTGGCGATCGACAGGCCGGGCGGCAAGTCAAGGTCGACGGTCACGGTGCCACTCGCCATATCCGTCGCCGCGCCGACGCGGCGGATGCGGGCGCTGATCGTCCGCCCGGGGGGAAGGCGAAATGTTGCCGGCATCCCCGAACGCAGGCGGCTCGCCACCAACGGCGGCACCGCGACGCGGGCAAGCAGACCGCTGCCGGTATCGGCGACGCTCACGATCCGCTGACCCGGCCCGACGTTCTGTCCGGCCTCGCCGTCGCGCGACAGGACGATCCCGGAAAACGGCATCCGAAGGTCGCCCGAGCGGAGATCATAGCGGCTGCCCGCCAAGGCTGCGCGTGCCGCCGCCAGCGCGCTTCGTGTATCGTCGCGCTCTGTTGCGGAAATGGCGCCGACGGCGACGAGCGCATCGTTCCGCGCCACGGCGCGCGTCAGGCGCGCGACCTCCGCCGATGCGCGCCCCGATGCCGGCTGATAGGCCGTGACGTCGGCGCGCGCGACCAGCGCGCCGCGGGGCAAATACTGACCGATCTGTGCGGGAACCTCGATCAGCGTTGCCGCGATACGCAGCGAGAGGTCAGCCTCGCGGTCGCGGCGAACGACCGCCGGGTACGAGGCCACGTCGGATTCGGGTCTGATGGAGTCGATCGCGACGGCCTCGACGGGCAGCGGGGCGACGACCGCCTGGGGTTTATGCCCGCACGATCCGAGCAGAACACCGGCGGAAAGCCACCATCCGAAAAGTTTCTGTAGAGACAATATCCCATCCCTATCACTGATAGGCTATCAATGATAGGTTGACAGGCTTTGTCAAGGGGCTTGATGGTCAGGCGTGATGGTCGATGAACCCGAACCGCTACCCAGACGCGAACAGATTCTCGCGCATTCGCTCCAATTGTTCGGTGCCCACGGCATGCATAACGTCACGACGCGGCAGATCGCGGCGGCGGTCGGGATCAGCCAGCCGTCGCTGTACGCGCATTTCCCGACGCGCGATGCGATCGGCATCGAACTTTGCCAGCGCGCATTCGAGCGGTTGCACGACTGTCTGGTAGCCGCGATCGACGTTGACGGGACGCCTGAGGAGCGCCTGCATCGCTTGGGACAAGACTATATAGGTTTCGGACTCGCCAATGAAGCGGCGTACCGCGTCGCATTCATGACGCCGATGTCAAAGGAAATGGACGACGGTAAGGGCGCGACACTCGCCGCCGGCCTGAAGGCGTTCGCCGTTGTGCGCGGACTTTATGAAGAGGTGCTCGGCACCGAGTCACCGCAGGTCGATGTCCGCGCCCAGTCTTGTTGGGCGAGCGTGCACGGCATCGTAGCGCTGCTGCTCGACCGGCCCGAATTTCCCTGGGTCGAGCGCGAGCTTTTGATTGAGGCACATTTGAAACGACTGACGATGGTCGCCTTTTGTGTCGCATAACGACAGGTGCGGATAACGGCGACAAAACTGCATATTGATGATGGTCTTGCCCCCGCGCATGCTCGCCGCGACACCAAAGTTTATAAAGTGGCGGGTTTGGCTGGCGAGGTAGCGACGCCTGCCGCGATCTCAACGGCTATGCCAGCGGTGCGACGAGAATGTCGGCCATCGAGCCTTTTCCCCACGACCCGGGCGTCCAGTTATAGTCGGCAGTTGACGAAGTTTTGGCCCCAACCCCAGCGGATACGGCGAAAAAATTGGTATTCGATCTAGGGTTGACCGCCTCTGACGGAACCCCGATTGTCCGCGCGAGCGTGGAACGGATGCGGCCTCAACTTCAGCTGAGCGGGCTGTGGAGACTTATAATATGCGCATGATGACTGGCGTAGTTGGCTCTCTGGCATTGGCTGTCGCCACGACAACAGCGATCGCCGCGCCGCCGGGAACGCTCATTTCGGCCGATCCGGTGGTCGATACGCCTGCCGGGTCGCAAGCCTGGAAAATCCGGTACTGGACGAAGAGCGATCGAGGGGCGGAGATTGAGGTCACCGGGATGGTCGTCGCCCCGCGCGAGGCGATCCCCGCGACCCCGCGCAGGGTTATTGCGTGGACGCACGGAACGACGGGTGTGGTTGAAAGTTGCGCGCCATCGCGGGCGCCCTGGTTTTACGATCAGGTCGCCGGCCTGTCAGATGCCATTGCGCACGGATATACGATTGTCGCGCCTGACTACCCCGGTCTCGGCACATCGATGCCGCACCCCTATCTCGTTGGCGTCAGCACAGGTCGGTCGGTTCTCGACGCGGTTCGGGCCGCACGCAACATTCCCGGTGCGGCAGCAGGAAGCGACTTTGCGGTGTGGGGCTTGTCGCAAGGGGGGCATGCGGCATTGTGGACCGGGCAGCTGGCGCGGAGCTATGCGCCCGACCTGAGGCTGGTCGGTGTGGCCGCCGCGGCCCCGCCGACCGATCTGGCGACAAACCTGACCGCGGGCAGCGATGCTTCGATCCGCGCGTTCCTGACCGCATTTTCAGCATACGCCTGGTCACAGCATTTCGGAGCGCCGTTATCGACACTCGGCGGGAAGTCGACGCAAGGTATCATCACCCGCCTCGCCCGCAATAATTGTGCATCGCCGAACGCAAAGCCGAAACTCGGGACGATCCTCGGCGTCGCGATCCTCCGCCGCGATCTGAAAAACGTCGACCTTGGACGCATTGCACCCTGGTCGCGCATTGCGCGTGACAACAGCCCGACTGCGCGCCCCTATGGTGTGCCGTTCCTGATCGCCCAGAATGACAAAGACGTGATCGTGGGCGCTTCCGTAACCAAAGCATGGACGCGCCGACTATGCCGCGCGGGTGGACAGGTCTTCTACCTCAATGTCACCGGCAAGGGGCATGAGACCACTGCTGCCGATAGCGCGCAGCAGACGCTCGACTGGCTCGACGCGCGGTTCGATGGTCGTCGTGCGGAGAACAACTGTGATCGGATATAGGGGGTTGAGCATGCGACTTATGATGTTTGCAGTGCTTACCGCGCTCATGTCTCCCGTTTCGGCGTCCACGCCAGTGGCCTGGGACCAAATGAACCAGCGTGCCAATCGGCAGTGCGTAGCGATCTCGGGCCTGTCGCGCCCGATCCTGCTCGCCAAGCGCATCAGCTTTTCCGACACCATCGGGGTCGATGTTCGGCAATTGCGTGGCCTCGATAATCGCGGGCGGACAAAGCGGTTGCTATGTGCTTACAACCGTTCGACCGGACGCGCCGAGATTCAGGAAGGCGACAATTGGAACGGTCCGACGACTAAACCATAATCCTGCCTGTGACAGGGGGACGCCAGCCGCCTTGAGACGGCTCAGCGCGGGCTTTTCGTCCGCAAATGGCTCGTCTGATCAACTCACAACGAGGCGATAACCGATGCCGGGCTCGTTTCGAAGCAGCGAAGGACGCGCGGGATCGTCTTCGAGTTTCTGCCGCAGACCCCGCATCGCAACGCGCAGATATTCGACATCATCGACATGGGCCTCACCCCAGATGGCAGCGAGCAGCCGTCCGTGCGTGACGACCCGCCCGGCATGGCGGGCCAGCTCTGCGAACAGGGCGAACTCCCGTCGCGTCAGCGCGATGCGGTCTCCATTTCGTGTCACCACATGTCCATCGACGTCGATAGTGATCGCGCCGACGGTGATTTGTCCGTCGCCGCCGCCAATCGCAGCGCGATGACGGATCGCGGTTCTGACGCGCGCGAGGAGTTCCTCGGTGTCGAACGGCTTCACGACATAATCGTCGGCGCCGAGATCGAGCGCCGCGACCTTTTCGGCCGTGGCGTCCCGCGCCGTCAGCACAACGATCGCGCGGTCCATCGCCTTTATTAGGGGCACCAGTTCGATGCCGTCGCGATCCGGGAGGCCGAGGTCGAGGATCACCAGTTCACAGCCCACGCGCCGCGCCTCTGCAAGCGCTTCGGCGGCGGTCGCCGCTTCGCTCACGGTGTAGCCGGCGCGCTCCACGGCTCCCCTCACCAGACGGCGGATCGCCGCTTCATCGTCGACGATTAAAATCCTCGCGGTCACTTCCCCGCGCCCTGCAACGAGAATGGACGGATCGCGCTTTCGGGCCAGGTCAGCTCGAAAGCGGCGCCGCCCTCCTCCCGATTCCTTGCGGCGACCTGCAACCCCATCGCCTCGGCAAACCCCTTGACGATCGCAAGGCCAAGGCCTGTTCCCCCACTCATGTCATTCCCTTCGACGCGGATGAAGCGGTTGAACATCGTCGCCTCCAGACCCTCCGGTAATCCCGGTCCGTCATCGAGGACAGCAAGGGTGAGCGCATGCGGCGCCCGGCGCGCCCTGATCGTTATCGGCGTGTCGAGCGGCGCGAACTTAGCAGCGTTGCTGAGCAGATTGATCAGGATGTGGTGCAGCATGCGCGGATCGGCATCAACCAGCGGCAATGTCGGCGGCACATCGAGCACCAGCCTGTGCCCCGCAAGCTCGGCGCGCAGATCATGTGCGGCCGCTGCCGTTGCATCGGTCAAGTCAGTCGCTTCACGCCGGACGACGAGCGCGTCGGATTCGATGCGCGTCATTTCGACGAGATCGTCAAAAACTCGCCGCAGCCGCCGTGCCTGTGCCTTTAGCGTCGCCGTCGTTGCGGAGGAGCCGAACTCGTCCGCCAGCGCGTCAGCCGCAGCCACGACGGCGGTCAGCGGCGTCTTCAGGTCATGACCGATCGACGACAGCAATGTTGCGCGAAGGTCGTCTCGCTGTTTCAGCTCCGCAACCTCACGCGCATCGGCCTCGAGCCGCAAGCGCTCATGCGCCAGCGCCGCCTGGCCGATCAGGGTGGCGAAAAGGACCCGCTTGTCGGGAGGAACGGGATCGCTGCCATCCAGGTTCGCGACACCGAGCACGCCAAGCACGCCCAGCGCCGTTTCGAGCGGGTGGAACTGCCACTCGCTTGCCGTCAACGTGCCGCTCGAGCGGCCGGTGACCTCGCCGCGATCGAACGACCATTCGCAAGCGGCGATATCGATGGGGCCGATCGCCGGATCGGGCGGACTGGCGCCGACGACCGCCGGATTTCTGCCGTCGCGAGCGAACAGGACGGTTGAAACGTCGAGCAGTTTTGCGACCTCCTCACACACTGCCACCGCCGTCCCGGTTTCATCCGACACCGCCGCCAGCCTTTGCCCGAACGCCGCGAGTGCGGCGTTTTCCACGGCCGTGCGCGCCCCGATCGTCGCCTCTCTTTTCAACCGGCCGGCAAACTGGCTGGCAATGACCGCGACGATTACCAGAACCAAAAGCGTCACGACGTTCTGCGGATCGCTGATCGTGAGCGTGTAAAGCGGCGGGAGAAAAAAGAAATTATACGCGACCGCCGCGCCAAAGCTGGCCGCAAGCGAAGCCCTGAGACCGAACAAAGTGGCCGTCGCGATGACCGGCAGCAGATAGAGGAGGTCGATCGAGTTCAGTCCGATAACCGGCAGAAGCAGCCTGGCGATCGCCGTCGTGAGCGCGACCAGCGCCACGGCGAACAGGACCCCGCGAAGTGCCGGCGGACGCGAGACGCGTGCTTCAGCTTTAGCCGGAGCAGAATCGGTTAGGGGCACGACGTGCACCGCGATGCCATCGAGCACGCGGACCAGCCGGTCGACGACGGAACCGTGGCGCAGTTCGAACCACCAGTTGCGCCGCGATTTGCCGACGACGACCGCCGTCGCCCGCGTTTCGGTGATATGCGCCCGCAGACCGTCGAACACCGAACGGGCGGGGACCGTCGCGATTGTCGCACCCAGGCTGGCCGCCAATTTCAGCGCATCGCTGGTCCGCGCACGCGCCGCGGCGCCCAGCGTTTGTGCGCGCGGGGTTTCCACGCTGACGGCCGTCCATGGCGCATGCATCGCATCAGCAAGCCTTTTTGCTGCGCGGATCAGCGCCTCGCCACCCAGCTGATCGCCGACAGCGACGACGACGCGCTCGCCCGCCGCCCAGGTGCCGCGCTCGCCGACCAGATCGACGTGATCGAGCAGATTGCGATCGACCGCTTGGGCGGCACGGCGCAACGCCAGCTCGCGGAGCGCCGAGAGGTTCGACTTTGAGAAGAAATGGCCGAGCGCGCGCGTCGCCTCATGCGGCACGTAAACCTTGCCCGCCTTCAACCGCTCGATCAGCTCATCGGGCGGCAGATCGACGATCTCGATCTCGGCATCGTCCAGGATCGCGTCGGGCACGGTCTCGCGGACGCGGATGCGGGTGAAGCCCGCGACGACATCGTTGAGGCTCTCGACATGCTGGATGTTGAGCGTCGTCAGCACGTCGATACCGGCGTCGCGCAATTCCTCGATATCCTGCCAGCGTTTGGGATGACGGCTGCCGGGCGCATTGGTGTGCGCGAATTCGTCGATCAGAGCGACCGCAGGCTTACGCACCAGCATGGCATCGATGTCGAATTCGGAGAGGGTATGAGCGCCGTGAGCAATCGACCGGCGCGGCAGGATCTCGAACGGCGCGACCAGCGCGTCCGTTTCGGCGCGGCCGTGCGTCTCGACCACACCGGCCACGACGTCCAGCCCCGACCGCATGAGGTCGGCACCTTCGCGCAGCATTTCGAACGTCTTGCCGACGCCGGGGGCCGCACCGAGGAATATTTTCAGCCGCCCACGCGCTTCCCGCCGCGCCGCTTTCAGCAGCGCCTCGGGCGAGGGACGAGCGGCGTCGTTCATGCTTTCGGGATAGGCGCAATCCGGTCGAGCTGTCGATTGAGCAGAAGCACGTTGACGTGGGGCTCGCCGATAAAACCGAGCAGCGGTGAGACCACGATGCTCTCGACGAGGCCTCTGACCTTCGCTTCCGCCAGTCCCCGCGCTTTCGCGACCCGCGGAACTTGCGAAAGGGCCGCCTCGGGGCTGAGATCGGGATCGAGCCCCGAGGCGGAAGTGGTGACCAGGTCGGGTGGGACGTTCGGCCCGGTCAATCCTTCAGCGCGCGCCGCGGCGACCCGGGCGCGGATGGCATCGCGCAGATCCTTCGATCCGGGCGCGAGGTTGGTCGCCGCCGAGGCCGATGCGTCATAGCCCTTGCCGGCGGCCGACGGACGCGAATGGAAATAGCGCGCACCGGCAAAACCCTGAGCGATCAGCTCGGAGCCGACCACCCGTTCGCCATCACGGATCAGGCTGCCATTGGCTTGCGCGGGCATGGTCAACTGCGCCACGCCGGTGATGAGGGCCGGAAAAGCGAGGCCTGTGACCGCCGCCAGTAACAGAAGCAGGACGATGGCGGGGCGAAGGGCGGAGCGGAATTCGGTGAGCATGACGGTTCCTCAGGCGAGGTGGAGGCCGGTGACGGCGAGATCGACGAGCTTGATGCCGATGAACGGCGCGATCAGGCCGCCGACGCCGTAAATCGCCAGATTGCGGGCGAGCAAAGTGCCGGCGGGAGCGGGCCGGTATTTCACACCCTTCAGCGCGAGCGGCACCAGCGCCGGAATGATCAGCGCATTGAAGATGATCGCCGACAGCACCGCGCTTTGGGGGCTGCCGAGCGCCATCACGTTGAGCACGCCAAGGCCCGGATAAAGGACGACAAAGATCGCCGGCAGAATCGCGAAATACTTGGCGACATCGTTCGAGATCGAAAAGGTCGTCAGCGCGCCGCGCGTCATCAACAATTGCTTGCCCAACCCGACAATCTCGATGAGCTTGGTCGGATCGCTGTCGAGATCGACCATATTGCCCGCCTCGCGCGCCGCCTGCGTGCCGGCGTTCATCGCGACGCCGACATCGGATTGGGCGAGCGCGGGGGCGTCGTTCGTCCCGTCACCGCACATCGCGACGAGCTTCCCTCCCTCCTGCTCCTTGCGGATCAGCGCCAACTTGTCCTCGGGAGTTGCCTCGGCGAGGAAATCATCGACCCCGCTTTCGGCGGCGATGCTTGCGGCGGTCAGCGGGTTATCGCCGGTAATCATCACGGTGCGAATGCCCATGCGACGCAGTTCGCCGAACCGCTCGCGAATGCCCGCTTTCACGATGTCTTTGAGGTGGACAACGCCGAGCAGGCGCTGGCCGTCGGCGACCGCGAGCGGGGTGCCTCCCGATCGCGCGATATCGTCGGCGATTGAGCGTAACGCCGCGGCATTGGGCACATCGCCCAGCCGCTTCAGCACCGCATCGACCGCGCCTTTGACGAGGCTGCGTTCGCCGATCTGGAGGCCTGACACGCGTGTCTGCGCGGTGAAGGCAATCGGTTCGGCACCCTCGGGCATCGCCTCGCCCGCCCCCGCCAGCACAACGATCGAGCGCCCCTCGGGCGTTTCGTCGGCCAGGCTTGCCAGCCGCGCCGCGGCGGTGAGTTCGGCAAGCGCAACGCCGGGGACGGGCAGGAACGCGGTTGCCTGCCGGTCACCGATGGTGATCGTGCCGGTCTTGTCGAGCAACAGCGTGTCGATATCACCCGCCGCCTCGACCGCGCGGCCCGATTTCGCGAGCACGTTGAACCGCACCAGCCGGTCCATCCCCGCAATGCCGATTGCCGATAGCAGAGCCGATATCGTCGTCGGGATCAGCGTCACGAACAGCGCGACCAGCACCGGCACTGCCAGCCGCCCACCGGCATAAGCGGCAAAGGCAGGGAGCGTCCCGACTGCGATCAGGAAGATGAGCGTGAGGCCGGCCAGCAGGATCGTCAGCGCAATCTCGTTAGGCGTTTTCTGGCGCGACGCGCCTTCGACGAGCGCAATCATCCGGTCGAGAAAGCCCTGGCCCTGTTCGGCGGTGACGCGCACCTTGATGCTGTCGGCGAGCACACGCGTGCCCGCCGTGACGGCGGAACGGTCGCCGCCGGCTTCCCGGATGACCGGCGCGCTTTCGCCGGTGATTGCGGCCTCGTTGACCGAAGCGACGCCTTCGATCACTTCGCCGTCGGCAGGGATCAGATCGCCGGTCTCGACCAGCACGATCTCGCCGACCATCAGCTGGGTGGCCGGAACCCTGCTCCACGTCTCGCCGACGCCCAGCATCCGCTTCGACCAGAGTTCGGCCTTGGTCGCGCGCAAGCTGGCCGCCTGCGCCTTCCCGCGCCCTTCGGCGAGCGCCTCGGCGAAATTGCCGAAAAACACGGTCAGCCACAACCAGAACACCAGTTGCCCTTCGAACACCGGATGGCCGGTTCCCGTCGCCAGCCCCTTGACCAGCAACACCGTCGACAGCGCCGCGACGATCGCGGTCACTAACATGACCGGATTGCGGATCAGGACGCGCGGGTCGAGCTTGACCAGCGCGTCGCGCGCGGCGGCGGCCATCAGCGGGCCCGTAAACAAGGAGGTTTGTTGCGACATTTCGGCGTCTTTCAATTCAGGGTACCTGCCGCGACCTGAGCCTGATCGGCGATGGGGCCGAGCGCGAGGGCAGGCAGGAACGTCAGCCCCCCGACGATGAGCGTGATCGCGATGAGTAGGCCGATCCACAGCGCGCCGGTGGTCGGGAACGAGCCGCTGCTCTCTGGCACGCGCCGCTTTGCCGCGAGGCCCCCGGCGATGGCGAGGACGGGCAGGATCACGCCGAACCGCCCGACGAACATGGCAAGCGCACCGAGGCCGTTGTAGAACGGCGTGTTGCCGCTCAGCCCGCCGAATGCGCTGCCGTTATTCCCGACCATGCTCGAAAAGGCGTAGAGGATTTCGGAAAAGCCGTGGGGGCCCCTGGCGAGCGGCCCGGCCAGCCCCGCCGGGGCGACCGACGCAATGGCAGCGAGGCCGAGGATGGCGAGCGGCGGCACCGCGACGGCAATGACGGCGAGCTTCATCTCGCGCGCCTCGATCTTCTTGCCGACATATTCAGGGGTGCGGCCAACCATCAGCCCGGCGATGAACACCGCGAGGATCGCATAAACCAGCAGCGCGTAGAGCCCCGAGCCCACGCCACCGATGACGAGCTCGCCGAGCTGGATGTTGAACAAGGGTATCAGCCCGCCCAGTGGCGTGAAGCTGTCGTGCATGCCGATCACCGCGCCGCAGGAGGTCGCGGTCGTCATGACCGCGAACAGCGCGGTCGCGGCGATGCCGAAGCGCACCTCCTTGCCCTCCATGTTTCCGCCGACGAGTCCGAGGGCATGGTGAATGGGGTTGCCGGCCGCTTCGGCCCAATAAGTGACGAGGACGCCGCCGAGGAAAATCAGCGTCATAGCGATGAGCAGCGCCCAACCCTGCCGCACATTGCCGACTGCCTTGCCGAAGGTCAGCGTCAGCCCTGCGCCGAGCACGAACACGCTGAGCATCTGGATGAGGTTGCTGAGCGCCGACGGATTTTCGAACGGGTGCGCCGAGTTCGCGTTGAAAAAACCGCCCCCATTGGTGCCGAGCATCTTGATCGCGAGCTGCGAGGCGACAGGGCCGAGCGCGATGACCTGTTTCGCGCCTTCCACGGTCGTCGCGGTTGCCGATGCGGCGAAGGTCTGCGGTACGCCGAGCGCGACATAGATCAGCGCGAGCACGATCGAGGCCGGCAGCAGCAGATAAAGCGTTGCCCGCGTTACATCGACCCAGAAATTGCCGATCCCCGCGGCTTTGGTCCGCGCAAAGCCGCGAATGAAGGCAAAGGCAATCGCGATGCCGGTCGCCGCCGACAGGAAGTTCTGCGTCGTCAATCCGACCATCTGCGACAGATGCGACAATGTCGTCTCGCCGGCGTAATTCTGCCAGTTGGTATTGGTGACGAAGCTGACCGCCGTATTGAACGCGAGCAAATTTTCTACCCCGCCAAACCCTTGTGGATTGAGCGGCAGCAACCCCTGTAATTTCAGGATCGCGAACAGGAAAGCGATGCCCGCGATATTGAATACCATCACCGCCATCGCATAGCCGGCCCAGCTTTGCTCCTGCGCCGGATCGATCCCGGCGAGGCGGTAAAAGCCGCGCTCGATCCCGCTTAGCGGCAGGCGCTCGCGGGCATAAAGGGCATACATCCAGTCGCCGGCAGGCTTGGCCAGCGCGAGGAACAGAGCGGTGTAGAGGAGGATCAGGCCCCATCCGGCGACAGTCATCGCAGCGGCCTCAATACCGCTCGGGACGCGCCAGCACGGCGAGCAGATAAACAAGGATGACGACGGCGACGAACGCGCCGAGAAGCAGGTCGAGGGGCATGGCTAGCCTTTACTGGTCAGGCCACGCCTTTGCTCGCAAAGCCCGTAAAGGCGCGATGGGGAATGACGTCTTGCGCCATAAAGGGAGCATAAATTTGGGAACTACATACGTAACTAGCCAACCGGCATAGCTCTCCATCATGTCTTATTTAGATCAATCCACATGACAGGCGCATCTCTATCTTTGTTGCTTTTGGTATCTAGCAACGTGAACCCGCATTTTTGGGCGTCTATCCCTCTTGCATATATGCCAAGGGGATAGACGCTCACGCGCCTGCGACGGATCTCACCAGCACACATCGGCCCGAGCCGGTTCACCACGGTCACACCGTCTCGTGGCAGAGGTCGTAGCCACACTCCAAGCCCGCCATGAGCACGTGCGCACCTGGGCGCCACGAGCTTCCTTGCGGGAAGCTCGTGGCGCTTGCATGTTATCAATAGCGGTCGTTGTTCATCACCTTCGTCCACGCCGCCGCAAAGTCGTCCACGAACAGGCGCCTGGCATCGGCCGTCGCGTACACCTCAGCCACCGCCCTCAGCTCTGAATTATAGCCGAAAGTCAGATCGACCGGCGTGGCACGCCATTTAACCTGATTGCCCGACCGATCTTTGCCAACATACATTGACCCCTGCGGATCGGCCTTTGTCCAGACGATATCCATACTGAGCAAATTGGTGAAAAAGTCGTTGCTCAGCACCCCTGGCCGGGCGGTCAGCACGCCCGCGTCGGACTGGCCTTCATTGGCGTTCAGCGCACGCATGCCGCCGACCAGCACGGTCATTTCGCGGGTGTCGAGGCCCAGCGTGCTAGCCTTGTCGACCAGCGCCTCAGGCGGGGTAAGCCGCTGGCCTGGCTGGTAATAGTTTCGGAACCCGTCGGCCTTTGGCTCGAGATAGCCAAAGCCCTTGATGTCGGTCTGTGCCTGGCTCGCGTCGGTACGACCGGGCCTGAACGGCAAATCGATCGTTACACCGCCATCTGCCGCTGCCTTTTCGACCGCAGCATTGCCGCCAAGGACAATGAGGTCGGCAAGCGAGACCGGCCGGTCGGCATGGTCGCGGTTGAACCGGTCCCGAATGCTGGCCAGTTTTGGCAGGACGACCGCAAGTTCCTGGGGATCGTTCACCGCCCAGTCCTTTTGTGGCGACAGCGCCAGGCGAGCGCCATTGGCACCGCCGCGCCAGTCGGTGTTGCGGAAGCTCGCCGCCGCCGCCCACGCCGTCCGCACCAGCTGGGGCACGATAAGGCCCGATGCCATAATCTGTTGCTTCAGGTCGCGAACGTCCGCATCGGTCACCAGCTTGCCCGTCCCCTTGGGCACCGGGTCCTGCCAGACGAAGTCCTGGGCGGGAATTTCGCTGCCCAGATAGCGTGACTTGGGGCCGAGATCGCGGTGCGTCAGCTTGAACCAGGCCTCGGCGAATTCGGTCTTGAACTGGTCGGGATGGGCCCGGTAGCGCTCGACCGTCTGCAGATAGGCGGCATCGACCTTCAGCGATACATCGGTGGTAAGCATCATCGGCGGGTGACGCAGCTTGGGATCGAAGGCATCGGGAACCAGCTTTTGGGCCTTGGGATCGTCCGGGTGCCATTCGGTCCCGCCGCCGGGGCTCTTTGCCTTCACCCAGTTATATTTCAGGAGACTGTCGTTGTAATTGCCGCTGAACCGCGTCGGCTTTTGCGACCAGGCACCTTCCAGCCCGGACGTAATCGCGTCCTTGCCGACGCCGGTGGCACAATCGCTGTGCCATCCGAACCCCTGCTGTTCGATCGCGCCTGCCGCCGGTTCCTTGCCCTGGCACTGCTTCTGATCATGGGCGCTATGCGCCTTGCCGATCGTGTGGCCGCCCGCAATCAGCGCAACCGTCTCACGATCGTCCATGCCCATGTTGGTGAACGTCTGGCGGATATCGTCGATAGCGTGGCCGGGATCGCCATCGGCCAGATGTCCCTCGGGATTGACGTAAATCAGACCCATGGTGCTCGCCGCAAGCGGTTCGATCAGCTTGCCATTGGCATCGTAGCGCTGGACGGTGAGCATGTCGCGCTCAGGACCCCAGAAGATATTTTCCGAAGACCAGTCGTCGACGCGACCGCCGGCAAAGCCAATGACCTTGAAGCCCATCTGTTCGAGGGCGACGTTGCCGGTCAGCACGATCAGATCGCCCCAGGACAGCGCGCGACCATATTTCTGCTTGATCGGCCACAGCAACCGCCGCGCCTTGTCGAGGTTGGCATTGTCCGGCCAGCTCGACAGCGGCACAAAGCGCTGTTGCGCACCATCTTCACCCCCGCGCCCGTCCGCCGCGCGGTAGGTACCCGCCGCATGCCAGGCGAGGCGGATGAAGAATGGGCCGTAATTACCGTAATCCGCGGGCCACCAGGGTTGCGACGTCGTCAGCAGCCGGGCGATGTCCGACTTGACTGCGGTGAGGTTCAGCGCGCTGAATTCACGGGCATAATCAAAGTCCCGATAGGGATTGCTGTGCGTCTCGTTACGACGCAGCGGCGTCAGTTCGAGCTGATTTGGCCACCATTGCTGATTGGTCTTGCCTGTCACCCGGTCCTCGCTCGTCACCGGCATGGGAGCTAACGGTTTGACCACAGTGGTTGGCGAGGGCGCAGGTTGCTGTCCGGAAGCGGCCTCTGCAGCGAAAAGCGAGGCAAGAGAGACTGCCGCCATTGCAGTGGTGCGAAAATTCCGGGACATAATGGCTTCTCCTGTTGGGACCCCGCCGCGTTACTCTCTTGAATGATTCAAGAAAAGGACTATTTTCAGACCATGGACTCCCGCCTGGCCATTCGTGAGACGGGGCTCCGGGTGACACGCCAGCGCGTGGCGGTGCTCGATGCCGTCATGGCGCAACCGCATGCCAGCGCTTCCGCCGTACTGGCCGAAGTTGCCGCCGTGCTGCCCGACGTATCGCATCAGGCGGTTTATGATTGCCTGGCGCACCTTGCCGAGGCCGGCCTGCTGCGCCGCTTCATCGTCGATGGCGGGCCAATGCTTTACGAAACCCGCACGGGCGACAATCATCACCACTTTGTCTGCCGGGCGTGCAATAGCGTCGTAGATGTCGACTGCGCCACCGGGGCAGCACCCTGTCTGGATGCTTCGCTTGCCGACGGGTATGTGGTCGACGAGGCGGAGGTAACCTATCGCGGCCTTTGCCCGGCGTGCGGGAAGGCGCGTTTTTGACGAGCGCATGAGGCTGACGAGGCAGAAACCGATGGAGCAACCGGAATGAGCGCATTTCGCCTCACGTTAGCGACATTATGGGTGGTGCTTACCGCCTATACCGCCATTGTGATCTGGCACCACGGGATCGGGCTGTTCCCAATATTTTTCGGCAACATTGCCGCCCTGACTTGGCCCGGTCAGTTCAATCTCGACTTTCTGTGCTTTCTGACGCTTTCGGCGCTGTGGACGGCATGGCGCGCCGATTTCTCCGGCACCGGCATATGCCTCGCACTGATCGCGTTCGTCGGTGGTGCTGGATTCTTGCTCCCCTACCTGCTCTGGCTCATCGGCCGCGAGGAAGGCGATATCCGCCGGGTGATTCTGGGTAATAAGGCTTAGGCTCAGGACCTGTTAAATAGCTTGCAGGGATGCGGATTGGTTGATTCAGAGGTGGCTCGGGGAATCTGCACAGCGGGGATAAGTGGATTGCTGATCTGACAGCGGCCATGCTGGCCGCGAGCAGGAGGCAAGATGAGCAAGCGACCCCGCCGGAACCACAGCCCGGCGTTCAAGGCCAAGGTGGCAC
>JBBRRC010000031.1:0-28925 GCA_038225385.1 Sphingomonadales bacterium
ATGCGACCGCTCATACGACTGCTCGTATGACCACTCGCATCCGCCCCGACTTCATCATCCACCGCGCCGCTCCGCCGAAAGGCACAAGCATCGCAGCATCACCGTCAGCCGCAAGGCGGCCTATGCGCCACGCTTACCCATAAGTGACGTTCGGGCATGGCGCGACCACAGGTCCCCCGGTTCGTCACGCTCGCGGCTCGGGTCAGGGACGGGACGTGTATGCGCCGCGACGCGGCTGTTACGCGGCCATCGGCTTCCTCGCCAGCGCGCACATATTCCAGCATTCGCTGAGGGCATTCGTCAGCTTGTCGATATCGCCGTCAGTGTGCACGGGTGACGGCGTGATCCGCAGACGCTCGGTCCCTTTGGGCACCGTCGGATAATTGATCGGCTGCACATAGATGCCGTGATTGTCCATCAGCCAGTCGCTGATCATCTTGCAATGGTGCGGGTCGCCGACCATCACCGGAATGATGTGGCTGGGATTGTCGATGTGCGGGATGCCCATCGCGTCGAGCCGCTGACGGACGATCTTCACGCGGTTCTGGTGACGAACACGCTCGATCTGACTTTCCTTGAGATGGCGGATAGACGCAGCCGCCCCAGCGGCGATCGCAGGCGGCAACGCAGTCGAGAAGATGAAGCCGCTCGCAAAGCTGCGGATGAAATCACAGAGGTTTTTCGACGCCGCAATATAGCCGCCCATGACACCGAACGCCTTGCCCAGCGTGCCCTCGATGACGGTGATGCGGTCCATCAGCCCTTCGCGTTCGGCGACGCCGCCGCCGCGAGGACCATAGAGGCCCACCGCATGGACTTCGTCGATATAGCTCATCGCGCCGTGTTTTTCGCAGACGTCGAGGATTTCAGCGATCGGGGCAATATCCCCGTCCATTGAATAGACACTTTCGAAGGCGACCAGCTTGGGGCGCCCCGGTTCGATCCGACCGAGCAATTCGTCGAGATGGGCGACGTCGTTGTGACGCCAGCGCAGGCATTCGGCGCGGCTGTGGCGAATGCCTTCGATCATCGAGGCGTGATTGAGCGCATCCGACAGAACGACGCAATTCGGCAGGCGGGAAGCAAGTGTGGAGAGCGCGGCCCAGTTCGAGACATAGCCGCTGGTAAAGATCAGCGCCGCTTCCTTGCCGTGGAGATCGGCGAGTTCACGCTCGAGGAGGACGTGATGATGGTTGGTGCCCGAGATGTTGCGGGTACCGCCCGCGCCCGCGCCGCAGTCGTCGATCGTCTGGTGCATCGCATCGATAACCTTCGGGTGCTGGCCCATGCCGAGATAGTCGTTTGAGCACCAGACGGTCACATCACTGACCGATCCGTCGTCGGCATAGCGCTTTGCACGGGGGAAGGCACCGCGCTTGCGCTCAAGCTCGGCAAAGACGCGATAATTGCCCGCCTCACGCAGTCCATCGAGTTGCTCGGCGAACAGGGCCTCGTAGTCCATATTATCCTCCCACTTATCCGTTGGTGCGTGCCGGGATCGCCCAGCGCCACAATGCGCTGTCGCGAAGCGGCAGCACGAGAAACAGGTGTTCGATCACGCCGAGCAGCGCCAGGCCGGACAGCAGCGACCATTGGACGGCGGCGTCGCCGCTCGCCGAAAGCGCGGTATGCGCGAGCCACGACGTGGCACCGATGCCGAGGATCAACGAGAACGGCATCAGCCCGTTGAACGGCCGATTACGAAAATAGCTTTTCAGATAACCCAGCTGTGGCGGCAGGATGTCGGTCGAGAAATTGGGAACGCCAAGGAAGATGTTGAGCTTCGTCGAAAGGCGCATGGCGAAGAGAATGGCAAACGCATAGGCCCCGGTCGGATTGGCGTCGCCCCAGGTCAGCGCCAGCAGCAGCGCCAACGTTGCGACCAGGGCAATTTCATGGTGGATCACGGTCGCCGCCGACATGCGGAAGCGGGTCCAGCCGCGCGCGTTTTCGGGACATGGCGCGCGGCGGGGACCGGTCGTCGTGCCGGTGAGAAAGCTCAGCTCATGCCAGCCCCAGACTGCAAAGGTGGCGACGAACGACGCGTAGGTCGCGACGAGCGAGACCGAACCTGCCGCTACGGCGATAATGCCGACCCCGAACAATGCCGCCATGCCAGCAATCGTCAGGCTGTTGGCAAAACTGATCGTCGGCCGGTTGTCCAGCCAAACGACCAGCGCCGTGCTGGCAAACCAGAGCAGCGCTACGAAGAGCAGCGGCAGGAGATGGCCCGTCAGGCTCACCAGGCGGGGACCAGACGGACATTTGCGGGGACGCTGTTACGCTCCGCTGGCAGGAAATAGAGGCGCGTCATGCTGAGCCCGATGACTGCATAACTGGCGGCGCGTTTTGCCCAGGCGAATGGACCGGACGCCTGGACGAGCCGGACATTGGCCTTGCGCACTGTTTCCATCAAAGCCCGAAATTTCGGGCTGTCGCTATCGAGCACGATCGGAAATACCTGGCGGGTGATCGCCGAGCAGGTGCGGAACACCTGATAATCATAGTCGGTCGGGTCGATGCCGAGGGCCGCATGGAAATGCGGGCGTGCATGGTCGCGGACGTACATCGTCGCATAGACCGCAACCAGGAAAAAGCGGATCCACAGCTTGTTGAGGCCGGTCAGCAATTTCGGATCCGACCGCATCAGCAATGCGAAAGCCTCCCCATGGCGAAACTCGTCATTGCACCATTCCTCGAACCAGTTGAAAATTGGGTGAATCATCCGGTCCGGGTTTCGCGACAAGTGGCGGTAAATCGTGATGTAGCGAGCATAGCCGATTTTCTCGGACAGATATGTCGCATAATAAATGAATTTCGGACGGAAGAACGTGTACTTCTTCGTTCTCGTCAGAAAGCTGAGGTCGATGCCGATGCCTGCATCCTTCAGGCTGTCGTTGATAAAACCGGCATGGCGGCTCTCGTCGCGGGCCATCAGCTTAAATAGCGCCTTGGCATCGGGATTTTTGGTTCGTTTGGCAATCTCGGCGTAGAGGATACAGCCGGAGAATTCAGCCGTCAGCGAACTCACCAGAAAGTCGATGAATTCCTTACGCAGGTTCGGTTCCATCGCGGCAATGATGCCGTCGAAGTTCTCCGACTTCTTGAAATGGTTCTTGTTGGGATCGCTCGCCATCTCGGCAATCAGCGCATCCCATTCGCGGCGGACGAGCGAGACGTCGAGGCGGTCCATCGCCTGGAAGTCGGTCGTATAGAAGCGCGGAGACAGCACCGTGTCTTTCGTCGCGATCTCATGCGCGTCGGTGACCGAAAAGCTGTGAGTCAAATCGTTCATAACGGCCTCGCGTTCGAAAAGCTGATTTCGTAAAGTTCGGTGATCGCAAACCGGGCCCTGATCCGCGTCAGCGCCCGGTCGAACGCATTCGCCCGGATGACGGTCGCGGTCCGGCGCTCGACAATGCGGCGTCCATAGGGGAGCTGGATCGACGCACCGTGCACCCGTACCTTATCGCCCGGCATGATCGCCACGTCGCCGTCGAGTTCGACATGCGCGTGAAGGTTGTCGAAACCATGCTCGACCTCCACCGTGCATCCGGTATCGAAGCGCCTCCGGCGGATCATGCGGCTGGCTTCAGCAAGGCTGCAAAGGCTGCACGATTGGTTTCGCCAAATGAGCCGAGCTCAATGTCGCGGCCGGTGGCCATGTCGGTCAGTGACAGGTTACCGTTCGGCCAGGCCGCGAGGCGGAAGGGCGGACCATTGCCGATTCCGTGCATCCGACGCTCGCGCGCAAGACCGCGCATGACACCCCGGATGAAGCCACTGTGACTGCCTGGCTGAATGATTTCGGCGACCCGGCCAGCCGTGACGTCGGTGATCGAGACACCCCCGTCGGGCTGATCCACGAAACGCAGATCACAGACCTGAAGCGGTTTCAGATGCTCCGACGCGCGTAACGCAACGGGTGACGCCGCAAGTGGCATCAGCCCGGTTCGCACAGCGATGGCAGCACTGAACGCCAGGCCGATGATCGTTCCCGCGACGAGCAGCGCACCGCGGGGGAACGGACCCTGGTGATGGATGGCGCTCATGCCGCCACCGCCAGCTGGGGAGCGGAAGCGATCGGTGTTGTGCCACAAGCGGTGGCGGTCGTGCGGGCGATCAGCCCGGCAAGTCGCTCCGCGTCGGGAACAGCGCGCAACATCGGCTGGACGGTGTTGATCGCCCAGGGCCGGACATGCGGCCATAGTGCGATCCAGCCGACGCTCTGAGTGCCGGTAACGTTCAGCGGAATATCGCCGGTTTGATCGGGGTAGCAGCGAAGGTCGGCACCGTTCAGTGCAGCGAGCGGAAGATTGATGCACTTGGGCAGGGCAACGCCGATGCGCATGACGATCCGCCGGTTGGTCAGCGTGTAGATCGTTGATCTTGCCATGGCCCATGCCAAGGTGAGCAACACGACAATGCCGGCAATCCCGAGCCCAAGGGTAATGCCCGCGCCCAGCCAGGTTCCTGTGCCGCGGAGGGCCTGAACGAGACCCCAGACAGCCAGTCCGGCAAAATAGACGGCGAACGCCCGGACGTGGAATGCCTGATAGGCGAGGCGCTTCCAATCGGGGGAGCCCTGCCAGAGGATGCGTTCCCCTGGCGGGAGGTTTCCGGGCAGGCCAGGAACCGGCTCTATTTCATGTTCGGCAATCATATGATCGGCTCCTGACGAGCGGGCGTCGCATAGAGATAACCGCCACCGAAATAGGCCTGTACGCGCTCCTCCTCGTAGAAGGTGATCGTGGCCGGACCCTCGATTGCGGGGGCGTCGTTGAACTGTGCGGCGGTAACGGCGTCGGTGGATACGATGCGGCGGTTGCGCCCCACCTTGGCCATTGTCATCGGGAAGAGGACACTGCGGGTGCCGGTATCGACGGTGAGGTAGCGGATGAGCCGGTCGGCCTTGTCGACCCAGACGTCGCTCACCGTTCCTGCCACGTTGCCGTCGGCCGCAACCACCTTCATGCCGCGCGGGTCCGGGTCCCGCTTGTCAATCCAGATCGCGTCGGTCGTCGACAGCGGGACGATGCGCGGGTGTCCCTCCATGTCGATGTCGGGCACCTTGCGGCGTTCCGCCCAGGCAGCGGCACCGAGGCCGTCGATCATGGCATTGCCATTCGGGTACAGCGGCGCGCCCGGGAAGCGCTCACGGCGGGCCGGGAGGGTTACCGGTTCGCGCGCGTGATCGTGCGACGAATATGTGCCGCGACCGAAGGGCATGCGGAACTTCTTGGGCCGGTCCCGGAAGATGAGGCCCGGCGTGTCGACGCGACCCGTCAGATCATCCTCGAGCGGGTATCCTTCCCGCCGGCTTTCGCGGTTCAGGTAAATCACGAGGCCGACAAAAAAAGCTACGAACGCGTAAAGGGTAATCAGAGCGACATCGATGTTCCCTGTGAAGATGGGTGACATGACGGGCCTCCTCTCTTTTCGATCAGACGGGAAATTCGGCTAGGCCGAAGGGTTGGCGGGACGCAGACAGGTCTTGACCCTGGACGAATTCGGGATCGCGCCGGACCAGGGGGCCGAGCGCGACGAGCGTAGCGAGAAGCAGGACGATCTCGCACAGGAACACGAACACATATCCCGTTTCGGGACCGATCAGGGCGGCGCCCAGGCGATGGGCGGCCGCCTGCGATCCAACGAGGTCCCGACACAGGCCGCCGAGCGCGATTGCGACGCCGGCGCTCGAGGCACCGACCGCTCCCCAGGCACCAAGGGCGAGGCCGGACGTGCTCCGCTTGCGCGACATCTGCATGATCGCGGTAAGCGTCGAGACCGAAAACAATCCACCGCCGAAGCCGAGCAGCGCCGATCCGGCCGCGAATAGTGCTACCGCCTGAGTGGGAGCGGCAAACAGGATTGTCGCGAACGCGGCGAGTCCCACGACACAGCCGTATCCGGCCAGGCGGTGCGGCTCTCGCCCCCGACTGAGCTGACGGGCGGCAAATCCGAATGCGGCAAGCGTGCCCGCGGCCCAGAGTGCCGTCATCGACGTCGTTGTGCCGACCGAAAGATGCAGGATCTGGCCGCCATAAGGTTCAAGGATGACGTCCTGCATGGCAAACGCAGCGGCGCCAAGGCCGACCGTCGTCAGCAATCGCCGCGTCGCAGCATCGGCGGTAAAATGGCTCCATTGCGACGCGAAGTTCGGCACGACCTGCTTGTCGGCGGCACCGCGCGGTTGCCGGGCCTCCTGCTTCCACAGGGCCGAAAGATTGAGGAGCATGACCGCGACCGCGACGCCCTGGATGACCTGCGCGAGCCGCGTCGGGCGATAGTCGGCCAGCAGACGACCGATGACGAGCGCACTGACCATCATCCCGACGAGCAGCATGACGTACAAAAGTGCGACCACACGGGGGCTGGTCTCTTCGGTGGCGAGGTCGGTCGCCAGCGCGAGCCCTGCGGTCTGGGTTGTATGCATCCCGGCGCCCAGCAGCAGGAAGGCAAACGCCACCCCGATCTCTCCGACCAGAGCACCGCCCGGCATCGCGCCCTGACCACTCATGACAAGCAGCGCGAAGGGCAGGATGGCAAGGCCACCGAACTGGGCCATCGTCCCGAACCAGATATAGGGCGTCCGTTTCCAGCCGAGGATCGAGCGATGCGTATCCGACTTGTGGCCGATGAACGCCCGGAAGGGTGCAAACAACAGCGGCAGCGAAATCATCGCCGAGACGACCCCGGCGGAGATGCCGAGTTCAACGATCATCACGCGGGTCAGCGTGCCGGTCAGCAATGCCGCCGACATGCCCACCGAAATCTGGAAAAGCGACAGGCGCAGCAGGCGCGACAGCGGAAGCTCGATCGTCGCGACATCGGCAAACGGCAGGAATTTCGTCCCGATCCGGTTCCACATTGCGGCGCGACCGATCACTCTCATGAATGGGCGCCCTTGCCAGTCACTTCGAATACTTGCGACTTGTAAAAGCCGCTGCTGACCCGGACGGTGTTCGTGATCGCGCCGCCCAGTGCGCGCCGGAGATGGCCCTCCGCCACAGGCACGATTGCCGGGGCACGGTCGCTGCGCGGGAAGGCGAGGCCGATCGTGTGGAGTACGGTCAGTGCAGGTGTGCGGGGCGCAACGGTGAAAATCACCGCGTTGCGCGTTCGCAAGCGTAGAGCATTTACCGCGGCGACGACGTCGCTCGTCCGGTAATGGATCAGCGAGTCCATCGCGACGACATGGTCGAACTCGCCCAGGTCGGCGGAAAGCATGTCGCCAGACAGCCAATCAATGGCGAGACCAGCGGGGGCACGGTCACGGGCGACGTCGACAAGACCCCGGGCGACATCGATCGCAACGACGTTCGCCCCACGCTGAGCCGCCTCGACCGCGAGGGCGCCGGTGCCACACCCCGCGTCCAGCAAACGCAGCCCGGTCATGTCGGCGGGCAGCCACCCCATGATCGTTGCCCGCATCGCGTCGCGGCCCTTGCGAACGGTCGCGCGAATGCCGCTGACGGGCGCATCCGACGTCAGCTTTTCCCAGGCGTCGCGAGCCGTTCGGTCGAAATAGGTTTCGAGCGAGCTGCGCCGCAGGTCGTAGGTCGTCGCCATCATTCGAACCCCAGAAATTCGAAAATGTCGCGATCCTTCATCGGCATTGCATCGAGAGGATCCGTGCCCGCCCAAAGCGTTGCGGCGAGGCGCAGATATTCGGTCTTTACCGCCTCGATTTCCGGCGTCGATTCCATCTCGAAGATCGTGCATTTCTTCAGGCGCGACCGGCGGATGGCGTCGAGATCCGGAAAATGCGCCAGCGTTTTGAGGCCGGTCGCGGCATTGAACCGGTCAATTTCGTCCGTAGCCGCGCTGCGGTTCGCGATGACGCCCGCCATGCGGACCTCATAGTTCTTCGACTTCGCCTTGATGGCAGCAACGATGCGGTTCATCGCAAAGATGCTGTCGAAATCATTGGCGGCGACGACGACGGCGCGCTCTGCGTGCTGGAGAGGCGCGGCAAAGCCGCCGCAGACGACATCGCCGAGAACGTCAAAGATAACGACGTCGGCATCTTCGAGAAGGTGGTGCTGTTTCAGCAGCTTGACAGTCTGGCCGACGACATAGCCGCCACATCCGGTGCCTGCTGGCGGGCCGCCGGCCTCGACGCACATGACGCCGTTGAACCCCTGAAACATATAGTCTTCGGGTCGCAGTTCCTCGTGGTGGAAGTCCACGGTTTCGAGGACGTCGATGACCGTCGGCATCAGCTTCTTGGTCAGCGTGAATGTGCTGTCGTGCTTGGGATCGCAGCCGATCTGGAGCACGCGCTTGCCGAGCAGGCTGAGCGCGGCCGACAAGTTCGAGCTGGTGGTCGACTTGCCGATGCCGCCCTTGCCGTAGATCGCAAAGACCTTGGCCGTACCGATGCCGTCCAGCGGATCGAGCCCGACTTGAACGCTACCCTCACCATCGGGGCGGGTACGAGCGGGAGGATCGAGTAATGCCATTCGTATTCTCCTCAGGCCGCCTGGGCCGTGATACCTTCGAGTTGATCTTCGATTGCGTCCGATGCCGCGTGCAGCGCAGCCAGCGTGGCCGCATCGGGTGCCCAGAAATTGCGATCGCTGGCTTCGAGCAGGCGCCCGGCCATCTTTGCCGTTGCCTTCGGGTTCAGCGCGGCCAGCCGGTCGCGCATCGCATCGTCGAGGACATAAGTTTCACTGATCTTCTGGTAAATCCAGGGTGACACTTCGTCCGTCGTCGCCGACCAGCCCATCGTATTGGTAACATGCGCCTCGATCTCGCGGACGCCTTCATACCCGTGCTTGAGCAACCCCTCGTACCAATTGGGGTTGAGCATGCGGCTGCGGGTTTCGAGTTCGACCTGCTCGCCCAGGGTGCGCACCTTTGCCGCACCTTGGGTCGCGTCGAGGATATAGACGGGGGCCGCTTTGCCCTTTGCACGCGCGACCGAGCGGGCGATGCCGCCGAGCGCATCGACATAATGGTCGATCGTCGTCACGCCCAGTTCGACCGAGTCGAGGTTCTGGTAAGCGAAATCGACATTGGCCATCTGGCTCTGCAGCAATTCGGTCTGGCGCGCCGCGGGTCCGCTGCGGCCATAGGCAAAGCCCTTTTTACTTTCGAACATAGTCGCGAGCTCATCGGCGTCGGCCCAGTTGCCGCTGTCGATCAGCTGGTTGACGTTCGCGCCATACGCCCCTTCGGCGTTCGAAAAGACGCGCAGTGCAGCAGTTTCAAAACTGCACCCGTGCTTCGCCTGATGCGCGAGCGTGTGCACGCGGACGAAGTTCATGTCGGCGGGCTCATCGGCGATCGAGGCGAGGAATGCGGCCTCGGCGATCATCCGGGTCTGCAACGGCAGCAGGTCGCGGAAGATCCCTGAAAGCGTCACGATCACGTCGATGCGGGGGCGGGCGAGTTCTGCAAGCGGGATAAGCTCGGCACCCGACAGACGGCCATAGCTGTCGAAGTGGGGACGGGCGCCGATGAGCGCCATCGCCTGTGCGATCTGCGTTCCCTCCGATTTCAGATTGTCGGTGCCCCAGAGCACCATCGCTAGCGTCTGCGGGAAAGGGGCGCCGTCGGCCATGTGGCGTTCGATCAGCTGGTTAGCCTGGGCAGCACCGTCCGCAATCGCCAAGCGGCTCGGAATGCGGAAAGGGTCGAACCCGTGGATGTTGCGTCCGGTTGGCAAGACCTGTGGATTGCGCAGCACGTCACCGCCGGGGGCCGGCGAGATGAAACGTCCGTCAAGGGCGCGAACGACCGCGCCGAGCTCATCATTATTGGCAAGTGCTGCGTCGAGCTTGGAGACGTCAAGGTCAGGGTCGGCGGCGCGCATCGCGGCGACCATTTCGGCGCGATCATCATCGCCCATGCCCTGTCCGATGACATGAAGGCCGTGCGGGATGAGCTCACGCTCGACCTCATAAATACGCGCGGCAAGGTCCGTGACATCGGTGTAGACAAGATCCAGCGCCGTGGCGGCCTCGATGATCATCGGCTCCACGGCCGCTTTCTCGCTGTCGATCGGGGTCGAGCGCCAGCGCTCGATCAACGCCTTGAGGTCACCGAGTCCCTTGTACAGACCGGCCTCGGTCAGCGCCGGCGTCATGTAGCTGATAAGCGTCGCACCCGAGCGGCGCTTGGCGATCAAGCCCTCCGACGGATTGTTCGCAGCATAAAGGTAGAAGTTTGGCATGTCGCCAATCAGCCGTTCGGGCCAGCATTTGCCCGACATGCCCGACTGATTGCCCGGCATGAATTCCAGCGCGCCGTGCGTACCGAAGTGCAGGACAGCGTGCGCGGCGAAATCCTCACGCAGGTACCGATAGAATGCACTGAAGGCATGGGTCGGGGTGTATTCGCCCTCGAACAGTAGGCGCATCGGATCGCCCTCGTATCCGAAGGTAGGCTGGACGCTGACGAGGATGTTGCCGAACTGCCGGCCCAGCACGTGGATCGTCTGCCCGTCGCTCTGCACCTTGCCCGGGGCAGGGCCCCATTGCTTCTCGATTTCCTTGAGATGCGGTTCGCAGCGGACATAGTCATCGGCTTTGATGCGGGCGTGAACATTGGCGTCGGCACCAAAGCGTTCGGCGTTCCCCGTCAGGATTGCGTTGCGCAGCGCGTCGGCGTTTTCGGGGACTTCGACGGTATAGCCCGAGGCCTTCAGCCGGGTCAGGGTCGCGAACACCGATTCAAACACGGCAAGGTACGCAGCGGTGCCGGTCGCGCCGGCATTCGGCGGGAAGTTGAACAGGACGAGCGCGACGTTACGATCGGCGCGTTCGGACCGGCGCAGCGCGACCAGCTTCGCGACCTTGCCAGCCAGTGCCTCGGCGCGCTCCGGGCAGGAGCGCATTTCACGCACGAGACCGGTGCTGGCGAAGACGCAGCCGCGACCGCAGCCGGTGCAAGCAGCACCCGCGCCATCGGAGCGACCGCCGAAGACCATCGGCGCGATGGCGCCGTCGAGTTCGGGGATGGAGACCATCATCGTCGCCTCGAGCGGCAACAGGCCGACACGTCCCGCACCCCATTGTTCGAGCGTCTGGAACTCGAGGGGGTGGGCCGCGATATAGGGAACATCGAGGCGGGCGAGCATTTCCTCTGCCGCCTTGGCATCATTGTAGGCGGGGCCACCGACGAGCGAGAAGCCGGTCAGCGAGACGATCGCGTCGACCGTTGCCATCCCGTCCCTGATAAAGAATTTTTCTATCGCCGGGCGCGAGTCCAGCCCGCTGGCGAAGGCGGGAATGACGCGCAGCCCCCGAGCCTCGAGCGCCGCGATCACGCCGTCGTAATGGCCGGCATCGTGGCCGAGCAGGTACGACCGCAGCATCAGCAGCCCGACGGTGCCGACGTTCGTCCTGCTTCGTGGCAGCTGTCCGACCTCTTCGACCAGACGCGCGGCCAGTGTGGGGTGGTAGACGCCAACTTCCGGATATTCGACCGGCGGCGCAACTTTCGCTTTGCCACGCAGCGCCCGACGCTCGCCGTCGGCGTAGCGGTCGACGAGGGCGCGCACCATGTTGACGACATTGTCGTCCGAGCCGCTGAGCCAGTATTGGAGCGTCAGGAAATAGGCGCGAACGTCCTGAGCGCTGCCCGGAATGAACTTCAGGATCTGCGGCAGGCGGCGCAGCAGCTTCATCTGACCGGCGCCGGAACTGGCGCCTGGTTTCGCCGTGCCGCGCATCTTTTTGATGAGTGCCATCAGGCCGGTTGGTTCGGCATCCATCCGGTAAGACCCCATGCGGGTCAGCTTTACGACTTCGCTCGCCGACATCAGGCAGACCATCGCATCGCAGCTCTCGCGCCGCGCCTGGAGCGCAGGCAACACCGCGCGGATGTGATCGTCGAGGAAAAGCATGGTCGCCAGCACGATGTCGCCGCGCGCGATGTCGGCATTGCAGCGGGCAAGCGAGGCGGGATCGCGGTCCCAGTCCGCAGCCGCGTGAAAATCGATGACGATGCCCGAGTTTTCGCGCGTCAGCTGCGCGGCGGCACGCTCTGTCGCGCCGGACAGATGATTGTCCAGGGTGACGATGACGACACGGATGTTGGGAGTGTTAGCGGGCATAATGCGCCTTCGCATCATAGAGGGTCTCTAGCGTAATCGCGCCGAGCCCCTGTTCCACGGCGTAGCGTTCGGTGTTGCGCCGCGCCTTGCCGCGAACGAAAAACGGTATCTTCCTGAGTTCCCGTTCGGCCTCTGCCGTCCAGTTCGATATCTCCGCCGCGGCCTCTTCGGCGTCGATCGGTTCAGGCACGGTCGCGACGCGTTCGTCGTGTTTCGGTGTCGGCGCCGATGAAGCGTGGCCGAGATGCGAAGCCCCGGCGTCATCGCTGAATTCGAAATCGTCGCGGAACATCGTCAGCAGATGCTCTTCAAGCCCCATTACCAGCGGATGGACCCAGCTGTCGAACAAGACATTGGCCCCTTCCCAGCCCATCTGCGGCGAGTGGCGTGCGGGGAAATCCTGGACGTGCACCGGTGCCGATATGACCGCACACGGGATGCGCAAACGCTTGGCAATGTGCCGTTCCATCTGCGTGCCCAGCACAAGTTCGGGAGTCGCCGCAATGATTGCGTCTTCGACCTCAAGGTGGTCGTCGCTGATCAGCGGCTCGACGCCGTAAAGGGCGGCGGCGTCGCGAAGGTCGCGCGCGAACTCGCGATTATAGCAGCCGAGCCCCGCGACGACGAAGCCCAGTTCCTCATGGGCAACTCTCGCAGCCGCGATCGCGTGAGTCGCATCGCCGAAGATGAAGACGCGCTTGCCGGTCAGGTAGGTCGAGTCGACGGAACGGCTCCACCACGGCATCCTTGATGCGGCGGCGGCGATCGCCGCGTCGGCATCAGCGCCGGACAGCGCCGCGACCTCGCGCAAAAAGTCTTTCGTCGCGCCATGGCCAATCGGGACGGTGCGGACGACTGGCTGGTTAAAGGTGCGCTCGAGCCAGCGCGCGGCGGTATCGCCGATTTCGGGATACATAAGGACGTTGAAGTCAGCGGCACCGACGCCGACCAGATCCGCCGCGCACGCGCCCAGCGGCGCAGTGACATGGACGTCGACCTCGACGCTGTCGAGCAGCGCAGTCAGTTCAATGACGTCGTCGCGGTGACGAAAGCCGAGAGCCGTCGGGCCGAGCAGATTAGCGCGCAGGCGACGTTCCCCGGCGGGCGGGCGCACGACGTTGCGGTCGGCAAGGCGACGGACGAGCTGGTAAAAGCTTTCTGAGGCACCCCAGTTTTCCTTGCGGCTGTAGCTGGGGAGCTCGAGCGGGACGACGGGGCAGGGGAGGTTCATCGCATCGACCAGTCCGGCCGGATCGTCCTGGATCAGTTCCGCGGTGCACGAGGCGCCGACCATGATCGCGGCGGGCTGGAAACGGGTGTGCGCATCGCGGACGGCGGTCTGAAAGAGCTCCGCAGTATCTTTGCCGAGGTCGCGCGCCTGGAACGTCGTGTAGGTGACCGGGGGACGCTTGTCGCGGCGTTCGATCATGGTGAAAAGAAGGTCGGCATAAGTGTCGCCCTGCGGCGCGTGGAGGACGTAGTGGACGTCCTTCATTGCGGTTGCGACGCGCATCGCCCCAACATGCGGGGGGCCTTCATAAGTCCAGACGGCGAGTTGCATGGCGTCAGACCCTCAGCACGTCGCGGCGGCGAAGCGGCCGGGCAAACAGTTCAGCGAGATCGCCGGCCTGGTCGAAACCGTGGATGGGCGAGAAGACCAGCTCGATGGCCCATTTGGTCGACAATCCCTCGGCCTCGAGCGGATTGGCGAGGCCGAGGCCGCAGACGGTGAGGTCCGGGCGAGCGGCACGGACCCGGTCCAGCTGCTTGTCCACGTCCTGACCCTCGCTGACCTGCGTACCGGCGGGCAGGGCGGCGAGATCGCGCGCCAGGTGGCGACGGTGGAGATAGGGCGTGCCCACTTCGACCGGGACCATGCCGAGTTCGTTAGCGAGGAAGCGCGCAAGCGGTATTTCGAGCTGCGAGTCAGGCATGAAGAAGATGCTCTTGCCCTCGAGCTTTTCGCGGCTGTGTTCGATCGCACGTTTGGCCCGCTCACGAGCCGGAGCAATGACACTGTGGAACTTCACATCGTCGATGCCGAAGGCCTCTGCCGCGGCATGGAGCCAGTCGGTCGTCCCCTCCGCACCGAAGGGGAACATGGCATCGATGCGGACTGCGCCGTGATCCTCGAGGGCCTGTGCGGTTGCGCCGAGAAAGGGCTGCGCGAGCAGATAGCGCGTGGCAGCGCCGATCGGCGGCAATTGGTCGGCGCGGCGGCCGGGCAGGACATGGACCGGACCGATGCCAAGTGCCTCGAACATCCGCAGGAACTGGTCCTCAACGATGTCGGGCAGAGCGCCGACGATCAGCAGGCTGGTCGCCTGGCCCTCAGTGCCGGGACATTCGGGCACCAGCGCCGCAAGGCAGGCATCCTCGCCCTCGGTGAAGGTTGTCTCGATCCCGCTGCCCGAATAATTGAGCACGCGGACGGCAGGATTGTGTTTGACCGACAAGCGCGCCGCGGCGCGCGACAGGTCGAGCTTGATCACTTCCGATGGGCATGACCCAACGAGGAACAGCATCTTGATATCGGGCCGCCGGGCAAGCAGTCGATCAACGACGCGGTCGAGTTCTTCGTTCGCGTCGGCCAGGCCGGCGAGGTCGCGCTCCTCGATGATCGCGGTCGCAAAACGGGGTTCTGCGAAAATCATCACGCCGGCTGCCGACTGGAGGAGATGCGCGCATGTCCGCGAGCCGACAACGAGAAAAAATGCGTCCTGAATCTTGCGGTGCAGCCATATGATGCCCGTCAAGCCGCAGAAGACCTCGCGCTGGCCCCGCTCACGCAATACCGGTTTTTCGAGCGCGGGCAGGGGAAGCATCGCGCTCATCCGGCCACCATCTGACTGCACGAGTCGACGCCTGGTGCTTCGAGTCGTGCTGCCCGTAGTTTCAGCACGAACTGAGTCGCGTTGATCGCATAGGTCGCGTAAGCGGCGAGTGCGATCAGCATGCGCTCATGCGCGGTGCCGAGCCCGAAAACGAGGGCCACCAGATAGGCGCTGTGCAGCGCAATCACGAACATCGAGAAGAAATCTTCCCACCAGAACGGCTCTGCGAACAGATATTTGCCGAAAACGACCTTTTCCCAGATCGCCCCGGTGATCATGATCGAATAGAGGGTGAAGGTCTTGATAACAATCGAGATAGTCGCGGCAAACTCACCGTTGCCCGTCGACAGGTACCGCAGGACCAGCCCTAAGCTCACGAGGAAAACGAGGAACTGGACTGGCGCCAATATGCCCTGCACGAGCGTCCACACGGTTTGATCGCGACGCGCCCGTTGCTCGACCGTGTACAGGCCCCTGGAGACGCTCCGCTGTTCGGTATTGCTGCGGGTTGAACCCATCGTCGCGACTGCCTCCGAACAGCAGACTGGCGCACCGCCGGACGAGTGTCAAATGATTATGACGTCCAATCCGTCTGACACTTTTTTCTGGTTTTTCATATTTAAGGGAATTGCAAACAAAGGGCGGCGCGCATAGCATCCGAGTCGCCGGGGGAAGGTAAATGCCTGTCCCCCATTTGCCGGGATATGGTTCCCGACTTGGCCGGGTCGGGAGAACCGGAATGGCGTCAATGAGCGGGCTTATGGACACAGCGAGGGCATATCTGCCCGAGTTTGTAGCCCGACGACGTCGTTTACCTCGTGCCAACGCCCGCCCTGACTTATCGTCGGGGGCGGTGTCCTCTCGGGCGACAACGCTTACCGACCTTATTTCCCAGCACGTCATTCCCCGGCTGATGGTCAGTCATAACGACGAGGGCATGTCGATCGGCGACGCGCTCATTACGGATGGCTTTTCACCATCCGACCTCGAGGCATTTGCGACGCTCGCGATTGATGCCGACAGCGATATCCTGCTCGAGCACCTGGATGTACTCCTGGGGCGCGGGGTTTCCGTCAACACGATCCTCGTCGATTTGCTGGCGCCAACTGCCCGCCGACTCGGCGTCCGGTGGGAAGAGGACCGTTGCACGTTCGTCGACGTGACGATGGGACTGTGGCGGTTGCAGCAGGCTGTTCGCGAGTTGTCGGCGCGGATGCCCACACTTCAGTCGGCGATCAATTCGGCTAAATGCGCGCTCTTCGTGACGATGCCGGGCGAGCAGCACAGTTTTGGCACGGTCATCGTCGAGGATGTATTTCGCCGGGACGGATGGTCGACCGAAATACTGACCGATACGGATCAGCCCGGCCTGCTCGACGCGCTGGCGGCCCGGTCGTTCGATATGGCCGGGTTGACGATCAGTTGTGAAGACAATATCCCGCGCCTGCCGTCACTGATCCGGGCGATGCGCAGCGTTTCCAGAAATCCCCGGCTGTGTGTCATGATCGGAGGTCATGCTCTTGCCGCGGATTCAACTATTTCCATGCGTGTCGGTGCCGATGGAAGTGCCACCGATGCGCAGCGGGCACTGGCAGTTGCCAGTAAGCTCGTAGCAACGAATGCCTGTCGCGAGGTATTCTGCGCCTGAACTTGAAGGGCGTACGATGAGCAACAGGGTTGTGAAGCCTGGCGACCGCATTGCGTTTCGTGCCCCGCACGAGGCCTTGGGTGCGCTTGATTCGAGCGGCGTCGCGCTTTTGGCGGGGTCGATTGGCGATATCGCGCTGGTGCTCGATGCGGAGGCAAGGGTCGTCGACATATCGTTCGCCGGCGGCGATCCAACCGGCGTGGGTGCCGATGGATGGATCGGACAGACCTGGGGTGAACTGGTCACCGTCGAAAGCAGACAGAAGCTGGTCGAAATGATGGCCGCGGCGCGAACGCATGAGGTACCCCGGTGGCGACAGGTCAACCACCTGTCGTCCAACGGGGATGTGCCGATCCGCTATATCGCCGTCGCCACCGGGACGAACGGGCATGTGCTCGCCATCGGCCAGGACCAGCGCGCCGCATCGGTGTTGCAGCAAAAGCTGATCCAGGCGCAGCAGTCGATGGAGCGCGACTATCTCAAGCTGCGTCAGACTGAAGCCCGCTACCGGCTGTTGTTTGATCTGGACAGTGACGCGGTGATTGTCGTCGACGCCGAAACGCGGCGGATTCGTGAAGCCAACCCGGCGGCGAACAAATTGACGAGGGCAAAGCCAGGCGCGCTGGTGGGCAAGCCACTGACCAGCCTGTTCGATGTTGCAACGCAGGAACCGCTGCTTGCCTATCTTGGCAGCGTGGTTGCTGCCGACGGTGCCGAGCCGGTGCTGGGTTCGCTCGAAGGCGAACATCAGGTTCAGATTTCGGCGACACCCTTTCGCCAGGACCGTGCCGCCTATTTTCTTGTGCGGGTCCGCGTTCCCGCCGAACGGACGACGGCGATGATCGAGGTCGAGCGATTGCGTCACTTGATTGACCAGTTGCCGGATGCATTCGTTCTGGTCGATGCGCGCGCGCGCATCCTGTCGGTGAACGCGTCGTTCCTCGACCTGTCGCAGGAGGTATCGGTCTCGCGGCTCAAGGGCGCACCGCTGTCCGATTATGTCGGGCGTGCGGGAATCGACGTCGACCTGATTATCGATCAGCTCCGTGAACATGGCGTGTTGAGGAACGTAACGACGATTGTCCGCGGCAAAGACGGTGCAGTGGAGGAAGTCGAGGTGTCGGCGGTCGCCATGCCGGACGCCGACGGCGACGGTTATGGCTTTTCGCTCCGCAACATTGGCCGAAGGGCGACCGACGCGCCGGCAGCCGAGCGGGACGTGCCGCGGTCGGTAGAACAGTTGACCGAGCTGGTGGGCCGCATGTCGCTGAAGGACATGGTCCGGGAAAGCACGGACCTGATCGAGCGACTGTGCATCGAGGCCGCGCTCGAATACACGTCCGACAACCGGGCGTCGGCGGCAGAAATCCTCGGCGTCAGCCGGCAGAGCCTTTATTCCAAGCTCCACCGCCACGGCCTCGGCAACCTAGTTTCCGGCGACGAGTAAACTGTCAAGCAAGGTTGACGCTGCATAGTGTCAAGGCTAGCTTTTGGTGATGGATCGTCTGATCACTTCACCACGAGTCGTGGCAGTGCCAAAGCTGCGCGACGTGGTCGAATTACTCAAACCGATCACCTGGTTCCCGCCCATATGGGCATTCATGTGCGGCGTGATATCTTCGGGCGTGCCGGTCGCGCAGCGCTGGCCGTTCCTGATTGCCGGGGTCCTGCTGACCGGGCCGCTGGTATGTGGCACCAGCCAGGCGGTGAACGACTGGTACGACCGCCATGTCGACGCGATCAACGAGCCCAACCGTCCCATTCCTTCGGGCCGTATCGGTGGTTCCTGGGGACTACGGATCGCGATCGCGGGAACATTGCTTGCTGCTGTCGTGGCGGGCGCGACGGGTATCTGGGTGTTCTGGGCGACGTGCCTCGGACTTGCCTGCGCCTGGGCCTACAGCGCGCCGCCGCTTCGCCTGAAGGCCGATGGCTGGATCGGTCCCGCTATCGTGGCGCTGACCTATGAAGGGCTGACCTGGTTCACCGGCGCCAGCGTGATGCTGGGTGCGCTGCCCAGTGCGCATATTCTCATCATTCTCGTGCTCTACAGCGTCGGGGCACACGGGATCATGACCCTCAACGATTTCAAAGCGGTCGAGGGGGACCGTGCAACGGGTGTACGATCGTTGCCGGTCTTGCTCGGCGTCGGCAATGCCGCACGACTGGCGTGCGTCGTGATGGCCGTGCCGCAAGTCGTCGTCGCTACGCTGCTGTTCAAGTGGCACCATGCGTGGTCAGCGGCGATCGTCGCCGCGCTGATCGTGTTGCAGCTTGGACTGATGTTGCGGATGCTGGGCGACCCGAAGCGGCTTACGCCCTGGTACAACGCCACCGGCACCAGCTGCTATGTGCTGGGGATGCTGGCGAGCGCGTTCGGCCTGGGCGCCGGAGCGTGAGCCAGTCGATCCACCACCCAGGCTGGGCGCCCATCGTGCGGCTCGGTCTGGTGCAAAGCTCCATCGGGGCAATGGTCATGTTGTCGACCTCCCTGCTCAACCGGGTGATGGTCGTCGAATATGCGATGCCCGCCGCCATTCCGGCGGGGCTCGTCGCCTGGCATTACGGCATTCAGCTCTCACGGCCCGTCTGGGGGCACGGATCGGACAGGGGGCGAAGACGAACACCGTGGATTATCGGCGGGATGGGGGTGCTGGCGGTCGGCAGCGTGCTGGCGGCCGAGGCAACCACCATGATCCCGACGGCCCGCTCAGCGTCGATCCTCTTTTCCGTCCTCGCCTTCACGATGATCGGCGCGGGCGTCGGTGCAGCGGGAACGTCATTGCTGGCATTGCTGGCGACACGGGTAGCGCCCGAACGCCGGGCCGCGGCGGCGTCGCTTACCTGGATCATGATGATCGTTGGAATCATCGTGACGGCGGGAATTGCCGGAAAGCTCCTCGACCCGTTTTCGCCGCAAAGGCTGGTGCTGGTCGCGGGTGGCATAGCCTTAGGTGCCTTCGGCCTGGCGGTTCTCGCTGTTCGCGGTATCGAAGGGCACCCGCAAGCGAACGTCGCTGACGAGCCCGCGACCGCGTTTGACGAAGCCATAGTTCAGCTTTGGTCGGATCAACGTGCCCGGCGCTTCACGATTTTCGTGTTCGTATCGATGCTGGCTTATTCGATGCAGGACATGATCCTTGAGCCGTTTGCGGGTCTGATGTTCGGCTATACGCCGGGCCAGACAACTGAACTGTCTGGCGTGCAGCATTTGGGCGTGCTGACGGGAATGATACTGGTGGGGGTCGGTGGCAGTGCTTTCGGTCAGGGCAAGCCGCGCGCTATGCGGAGCTGGACCGTGGCGGGATGTCTGGGCTCCGCAGCCGCGCTGGCCGGGCTGTCGCTCGCGGCCCGGTTCGCGCCGCACTGGCCGGTCACCGGGAATATCGCAGTCCTCGGATTCTTCAACGGCATGTTCGCTGTCGCCGCGATCGGCTCCATGATGGCCCTGGCAGGCGAGGGCGGTACGCGGCGCGAGGGTGTTCGCATGGGTGTCTGGGGCGCATCACAGGCGATTGCGTTCGGTGTCGGCGGCTTGTTTGGCGCGGTGGCGGTCGATTGCCTCAGGAGCCTGGCGACCCCGACGGGCGAAGCATTCGGCGCGGTATTCGCGGTCGAGGCGATGTTCTTCGTTGTCGCGGCATGGATTGCAACGAGCGCGGTGGTGTCCGCGCGGAACCCTGTAATGCGAGAGGTTTTGGCATGAGTTCGTTCGATTTCGATGTGGTCATCGTTGGCGGCGGTCCCTCGGGAGCGACCGCTGCAACTGATCTGGCGCGCGCAGGAAGGCACGTCATGCTGCTCGACCGTGCCGGACGCATCAAGCCATGTGGAGGTGCAATTCCGCCCCGACTCAATCGGGATTTCGATATTCCGGACAGCCTGATGGTCGCGCAAGCGAAGACAGCACGGATGATTGCTCCGTCGGACAGGACAGTGGACATGCCGGTCGGAAACGGTGCCGTGGGCATGGTCGATCGCGATACGTTCGACGAATGGCTGCGGACGCGGGCCGGGCTGGCGGGCGCTGAACGGAAGACCGGGACGTTCGAACGGATTGATCGCGATGCTGACGGCGCGGCGCGGATTGTTTACCGCGAGGGACGCAGCGGCGAGCAGCACAGCGTACGCGCCCGCTGTGTGATCGGTGCCGATGGCGCGCGGTCGGGTGTGGCGCGCCAGGAACTAAAGGGTGCCGAACGGGTCCCTTGCGTGTTTGCCTACCACGAGATTATCCGCTCGCCCGCTGCCGGCACCGGCGATTTCGATCCGTCGCGCTGTGACGTCTTCTATCAGGGCAAGCATTCACCCGATTTCTACGCCTGGATTTTCCCCCATGGCGATACCGCCAGCGTGGGCGTCGGCAGTGCGAACAAGGGGTTTTCCTTGAAAAGCGCAGTCCGGGCGTTGCGCGAGGAAACCGGTCTCGACGGATGCGAGACGATCCGTAGCGAGGGCGCCCCGATACCGCTCAAGCCACTGAAGCGCTGGGACAATGGGCGCGATGTCGTCGTTGCCGGCGACGCCGCCGGAGTCGTCGCACCGGCGTCGGGCGAGGGTATATACTACGCCATGGTCGCGGGAAATCTTGCTGCGGCGGCGGTGGATCGATTCCTCGCGACGGGCAAGGCGAGCGCGCTCAAGGGCGCGCGCAAACAGTTCATGCGTGAACACGGGCGGGTGTTCTGGATTCTGGGGATCATGCAATATTTCTGGTATTCCAGCGACAAGCGGCGCGAGCGCTTCGTCAAGATGTGTGCCGATCCCGACGTCCAGCGCCTGACGTGGGAAGCCTATATGAACAAGAAGCTCGTGCGGGCCAAACCCCTGGCCCATATCAAGATATTTTTCAAAGATCTGGGGCATCTGCTGGGCATCGGAAAGATCGAAGAGACGATCGTACCGGCCGAATGAGCGAATTTTTTGCGACGGGACACGCAGTCGACGTCGTTCTGGCAGTGATGGCTATTGAGGTAATCTGGCTGGTTTCGCGTTCGCGCCCCATGGCCACCATATTGCTAACCATAGCTCCCGGTGCGGCTATGATGCTCGGGCTACGCGCCGCGTTGGTTGGGGCTGCCTGGTATTGGGTAGCTGGTGCCCTGGCGGTGTCGCTGCCCCTCCATCTGGCGGACCTGCGACACCGTCGGCTTGTCTGAACTGGCTTATCAGCTCAGCGTCTTCAGATAGGCGATCACGTTCGCACGATCCTGATGATCCTTGACGCCCGTATACGTCATCTTGGTGCCCGGCACGACGCGCTGCGGGTTTTCCAGATACTGGAACAGCTTGTCTTCCGTCCACACGATGCCGCTGTTCTTGTTCGCGGTCGAATAGGTGAAGCCCTCGATCGAGCCCGAATGGCGACCGACGATGCCATGCAACGACGGGCCGATCATATTCTTGCCGGCTTCACTGGAGTGACACGTCTTGCACGCAACAAAGACCTTTTCACCAGCCGTCGCGTCGCCCGTGAAGCTGGCGAGCTTGGCACCGTCCAGGGTGGCCGTGTCGGTAGCTGCAGGTGCTGTCGTGGCTGCCGTCGTCGTGGTCGCCGCAGCCGCAGGGGTGTTGGTAGTCGTCGCCGCATCGTCATCGGCGGCCTTCTTCGAACAGGCCGGCAGTGCCATCAACGCAATCACGCCAACGGCGACACCTACCGACGCTTTCACTCTCGCCATGAGATTCTCCATTTAGCTGACTCCATAGTCAGGTGGCGGTTAATACAGGAAAGATCGGCGTTCGCAATCGGTCCGATACACGCCCACCCGCGCTTTGTGACGCGTGCCGCGCAGGCCAAGGTACAGAGTTCCAAATATCGTTGTGATCGCGGACGGTTCCGCATTGAAGCTGATGCCCGTCCACCGAGAGTCGGGCCGGCCACGGACAATACGTCCCGGAACCGGACGATCATCCTTTAACCACGAATGTCCATGGCCTAAATGGTCAACGTGGCGTTTACCCAATCGTCATGAACCGACGCCTCGTCCTGACCAATGACGCTGCCCGTCACCCCCTGCGGCGGAGCCTGCCGCCGCCGATGATTGAGCCATTGCCGACCCACGAGCCATTGTCCGACAGGGGCTTGTTCCTGTTGACGTTCATTGCGGCGTTTCTCGCCTTTTCGACGTTCCTTGCCTGATTTGCCCCTGCGAAGGGATTTGGTCACTCGCGCGTTATAGGATCGAGCAGTCCGAAACGCGCGAGGGACCGAGCAGGAGTGACGACGCACGCGGCCTTGACCGGGGAGTCCGCAATCGTCGGTGACGACGAATTGATGCAGCGTGTCATTGTGCGTGATGCAGCGGCCTTCAGGCTGCTCGTCGAACGGCATGTCGGGGTACTCCACCGGATCGCCTATCGCATGACCGGCGATTCGAGCGAGGCTGAGGATCTGGCGCAGGAGGCATTGCTTAGGTTGTGGCGCGATGCCGGCAAATGGCGGGCAGGAGGCGGTGGGGCAGGGGCATGGCTCAACCGGGTTGTTGTCAATCTTTGCCTCGACCGGCTGCGGCGGCGGCGCTTCGGTAGCGACGAGGATGTGCCGGACCGGGCGGACGAAGCGCCACTCGCCCCGGAGATTCTCGATGCGGAGTGTCGGCGGGATGCTACCGTGGCGGCCATCGGCAAGCTGCCCGACCGCCAGCGCGCGGCGATCGTGCTGACTTATTACGAAGAATTGTCGAATCATCAGGCGGCAGAGGCGATGGACATGAACATTAAGGCGTTCGAATCGCTGCTTGTGCGGGCGCGTAGCGCGCTGCGTTCGGCGCTCGGCCATCTTGCGGAGGCGGGGCAATGACAGCGCGCGATCCCCTGGCAGTTGCTCTCGACCGTTTCGACGTGCCGGCAATGTCATCCGGACTTGTCGACCGGATTGTCGGAGTGGCCGTTGCCGTCCATTCACCCCCGACCAGACGCGCTCGTGATCGGCGGGGCATGTGGCGGCGGGGACGGCAGGTCGTCCTCGGCAGTGCGGCAATCATTCTCTTTAGTGCCGGGGCGGTCGCATCCGGGCTGCTGGGTCGCGTCGGGATCGAGGTTCCGGTCCTGAGCGCGATGCTTGCGCCCGTCGCGACGGCGCCGACGAAACATGTTTTGGCTCACAAAGCAGAAGCGAGGCATGTCGCGCAGAAATCGCCCGCAGCCGAGGTGCTTCCTGCGGCGCTCCCGGTCATGTCGCCCGCAGCGTTGCCACCTGCCCCGATGTTATTGGCAAACACCGTGGCGCGGGCAGAACGGCAAGCGGCGCGCCGGCAATTCGCGGCCGAACATCCGGCAATGGCGGCAAACATTCGGCACCGCGTCATTCAGCGATTGCAGGAGCGCGCTATCGCCCGGCGGGCGGCGCTCGCTGAGTCCGGTGATCCGGCGCGACCGAGTGCCGGGTTGATCGACCCCGCAGCGCGCGAAAGCCTGGCTCGCGAGGACGCTCGTGACCGGAGGCGCGCCGCCGTGATCATCGATCGCCGCATCGCTGCGTGGAATGCACGCCGTGCGGGATACCCGGCACCCGTCGAAAAGTCGGCCGACGTCGGGGATGCCCCGCTCCCCAAGGAAGGGCGTAACGCTCCTCCACCAGTGACGAGCGTCACGGCACTTCCCTACCGCAGCTGGTCCGAACTTTCCGCGGCAGAGCGCCAGAGCCGGATCAGCCGATTTCGGTCGCGCGAGGCCCGGAGAAATTTGAGCCCTCTGCGCGAAGGGAATCCGTCGCCCGTTCGTTGATCGGACAGGAAGGCGACGGCGTACCTCGTCGGCTTGCGGGCGACTGGCTGGATCGTGCCCCTCGACGATCCGGCCGGTCGTCGAGTTACGATCAGCAACCCGCTTCGGACGACCCGTCGCAGGATTTGTGCAGCTTCCACGCCAACCACGCGGAAACAAGGCACATCGCCGCCGTCATCAGGAACTGGTCGACCGCGGATACGCCGATAGCGCTGAGGCCGACTGCAAGGCCCGAGCCGATGGTCATGCAGATGGCATTGACGAGGTTGTTTGCTCCCACTGTCCGGGCCGTCTCACTCTGGTCGACGGTTGTTGTCAGAAACGCATAGAGGGGCACAACGAACATACCGCCGGCGACCGCGATCCCCAGTAGGCAAATGAGTAGCGCTGGTGCTCCGGGGTGTTCGACGAATGCCCAGAAATTGAGGAGCCCTGTGCCAACCGTATGTCGTGACCATGCGCCCGCGACAAAATGGAAGGCAAGCACGAACAGTCCCATGACGATGACGCTGCCGGGCGCGAACCGGGCGGATACCTTCCCCTGCAGCAGGCGATTGATGGCGACCGAACCGATGGCGATGCCGATCGAGAAGATTGCAAGAAACAGGCTTGCAACGCTCTTGTCGGCGGCGAGGACGTTCTTGGCGAGTGGCGGAAACTGGACGAACAGCACCGCGCCGATCATCCAGAAGAAGCTGATTGAAACGATCGCCAGGAACAGTCGCGGAATGTGCATCGTGCCGGCGACCAGGCGCCACGAAGCGCGAAACACATTGTAATCGATCTCATGCGACGTTCCGACAGGGGGCGCGGGCGGCACCTCGCGACCTGACACCCAGCCGATGACAGCGATCAGGATGATAAGCGCCGCCGCGATCTGCGCACTTATGAATCCAGCGAGAATCGTTCCGGCGAGGATCGCGATGTAGGTGCCGGCCTCGATCAGGCCGGTGCCGCCGAGAACCTCGTCGGGGTAAAGGTGCTGGGGCAGGAGCGCGTATTTGATCGGTCCGAAAAACGTCGAGTGGACCCCCATCGCAAACAGCGCGAGCAGCATGAGGGGAATGTTCGGCAGCAGGAGACCCGCCGCGCCGACCATCATGATGCCGATTTCGGCCGTCTTCACGATCCGGACCATCTTCGCCTTGTCCTGGGCATCGGCCAGCTGGCCGGCGAGCGCGGACAAGAGGAAAAAGGGAATGATGAATATGGCGGTGGAAAGCCCGCTGAACGTTTCTTCCTTTCGCGGGTCGTCAAACACCTTGTAGATCACGAACAGGACCATCGCGTTCTTGAACAGGTTGTCGTTCATGGCACCGAGGAATTGGGTGATGAACAAGGGCAGGAAACGGCGCTTTTTCATCAGCGCGAGCGACATCTGCATGGGGTGTGAAGAATCCTGGATCGTGATGTCGGGTGCCATAGCGGCCTTTGCGTGCCCGTCCAATCGGTCTAATGCGCCGCTCATCGTGCTGACGCTGCCCAACCTGTTGACCCTGTCGCGTATCGTGACCGTGCCGCTGCTCGTGGGGCTGCTGTGGTTTCCGGGCTGGGAATTGGGCTACGCGCTTGGCTTTGCCCTTTACTGCCTGATGGGCATAACCGATTATTTCGACGGATATCTCGCCCGCGCACAGGGGGCGGTCTCACGACTGGGCCAGTTCCTCGATCCGATCGCTGACAAGATCATGATCGCGGCCGTCATCCTGATGCTGGTTGGTACGCGGCACGAGGCGGCGTCGATTACGGGCCTGAACCTCATACCCGCGCTCGTCATCCTGCTGCGTGAGATTGCCGTGTCGGGCTTGCGCGAATTTCTTGCAGGGCTCCAGGTGTCGGTCCCGGTCTCCCAGCTCGCCAAATGGAAGACGACGCTGCAGATTGTCGCACTCGGCTCATTGATCCTGGCTGGCGCGCTGCCGATGTTCGGCTGGGTGAAAATGGTGGGGCTGGCTTCGCTCTGGTCGGCGGCGGGACTGACCCTGGTGACCGGCTGGGATTATTTGCGCGTCGGCCTGAAGCACATGGACTGACCCATGGTGACGGTGCTTTATTTTGCGTCCGTGCGTGACCGTGTCGGCCTCGGCGAAGAAGTGGTCGATCCGCCAGCCGACGTTGCCACGGCAGGCGCGCTGGCCGACTGGCTGGCGTTGCGGAGCGAGGGCCATGCGCGGGCATTCGCGGATCGGTCGCGATTGCGCGTGGCGGTTGATCTGGTGATGGGTGATTTCCGGACGTTGATAGTGGGGGCAAGGGAAGTGGCCTACTTCCCGCCCGTGACCGGCGGATGATCCGCGTCGTCGTTTCGCCCGAGCAATTTGACGCGAATATCGAGATCGCGGCATTGGATGCCGACGGTGTGGGTGCCGTTGCCAGCTTTATTGGAATCGTGCGTGGCGACAACGACCTGATCGCGCTTACCCTCGATCACTATCCCGCCATGACCCAGGCGGCGCTCGAGGCACTGGCGGATGCAGCACTGTCGCGCTGGGCGCTCGCTGGCGTGACCGTCTATCACCGCGTCGGGCGGCTGTTACCGCATGATCCGATCGTCTTTGTCGCCTGTGCTTCGGCACATCGCCGGGACGCGCTGGAGGCATGCGCTTTCCTCATCGACCGGCTGAAAACCGATGCGCCGTTCTGGAAGCGGGAAAGTTTTGCCGACGGCCGCGAAATGTGGGTTGAGGCACGTTCCGACGATGACGTTGCGGCGGCGCGCTGGACTTCCTAAATTACCGCTGCGCCTTGGAGGGCACATCATGGTCAACGGGCTCATTGCGTATCTCGACTCAATCAAGGCGCGCGATCCCGCCGCCCGATCGCGGTGGGAGGTGCTCCTATATCCCGGTGCGTGGGCGCTTGCCTTTCACCGAATTGCGCATTGGCTGTATGTTGGCGAGCTGTTCTGGCTCGCCCGGCTGGTCAATCATGCCGGCCGGTTGGTAACGGCGATCGATATTCATCCCGGCGCAAAGATCGGCCGAAATTTCTTCATCGACCACGGATTCACCGTCATCGGTGAGACGGCCGAGATCGGGGACGACGTCACGATCTACCAGTGCGTGACGCTGGGGGGGACCAATCCCGCAAATGGCGTTCCCGGCAAGCGGCATCCGACATTGATGAACGGCGTGATCATCGGGTCGGGCGCGCAGGTGCTGGGACCGATCACCGTCGGTGCGCGGGCGCGGGTCGGTGCGAATTCCGTCGTGACCAAGGATGTGGCCGATGGCGCAACGATGGTCGGCATTCCGGCGCGTTCGACGCTTGTCGGGGCCGAAGATTATCATCAGAATTTCATGCCCTATGGCACGCCGTGCAGTGAACGCTTTGACCCCGCAACCCAGCAGCTCGAAATCCTTAAATGCGAGGTGGAAACTCTGCGCGCCAAACTTGCGGCGTTTGTCGAGGCGCGGGACCTGTTTGAAAAGCGCGACGCTGGCTGATGGGCGTTGTCGCCTTCCCGTTTCGTGAACCGTCGCAGGTCGGTTTTGACCGCGGTGAACTCTCGCGCATCCTCGATCTATACGGCCGGATGGTGTCGGCGGGTCATTGGCGGGATTATGCGGTCGACCTTGGCCGGGACGCAGCGGTTTTCAGCGCGTTCCGCCGCGCGACCGAGCGACCGGAAATTCGGATTGAGAAGCGCCCCACGCTGCGCGCGAAACAGGGAGCATGGGCGCTTGTTGGCGAAGGCGGCATGGTCCTGAAGCGCGGCCATGAGCTGGGAACGGTTTTGGCCCCCGTCGAACGACGGCTGATGAAACTGGTCGCCGGCTAGCCCGCCTGCAGCATTTTCGCGATCAGCATCGATTGCTCATTTCCGGATTGCGGAACAATCTCGTCCTTACGGTCGGTAATCCTGTCCCAAAGCCGCGCCACCGCTTCGGGCGTACGGTCATCATCCGGAAGCAGTATGCCGGGAGTGAGTGTCACGTAGGCCGCCTGAACAACGCCGGCACCGGCACCCACGATCATGTTCGAAGGGGCGTCGTCGCTGACCAGATAGAGTGCGGCGGGAACGACATTTTCGGGCGCAAAGGCCTTGAACGCTTCCGGCGGGAAAAGGTCCTCTGTCATCCGTGTCCCTGCAACCGGAACAAGCGTGTTGACGCGGACATCGTATTTCGTGCCCTCCAGATACAGCGATTTCGTAAATCCTGCGAGACCGAGTTTCGCCGCGCCATAGTTCGTCTGGCCGAAATTACCGTAAAGGCCAGTCGACGAGGCCGTCATGAGGATGCGGCCGTACCCTTGTTCGCGCATCGTATCCCAGCAGGCCTTCGTCGCGTTCGCGGCACCGATCAGGTGAACCTTGACCACGAGTTCGAAATCGGCGGGATCCATCTTGGCGAAGGTCTTGTCGCGCAGGATACCGGCATTGTTGATCAGGATGTGAACGCCGCCCCAGCGCTCTTTCGCCTTGGCAACCATCTCGACCATCTGGTCAAATTCGGTGACGCTGCCGCCGTTCGACATCGCTTCACCGTTTGCCGCCCTGATTTCTTCGTAAGCGTGGCGCATAGGCCGCCTTGCGGCTGACGGTGATGCTGCGATGCTTGTGCCTTTCGGCGGAGCGGCGCGGTGGATGATGAAGTCGGGGCGGATGCGAGTGGTCATACGAGCAGTCGTATGAGCGGTCGCATTG
>JBBRRC010000032.1:0-24110 GCA_038225385.1 Sphingomonadales bacterium
GACCTTGACCCAGATCGTCTGACGATTTGAGCCGACCCAGAGATCACCCTGGACAAGATAGCTTTTCGACCGCGTTCCGCACCGGACGAAAAATCCCGGAAGGTCAGCGTCACGGACAATTGTCTGACCCTTGCTCGTGAGCGGCAACGCCATGACGGTGCGGTCGGAAAACGAGATGCGGGCTGCCATAGCAATCCTAGCACGGTGTTTAGCACGGTGGTTGCAGGCCGATCAGTCTCGGCATCCAGTTCCGCCACACTACGCCACGTTGCTAAAAAGACAAGTGTTCCCTGTAGCTTGTGCGCCGAACGGTAAGCTTGGCGTAGAGGAAAAGATCGTAGCGTAAGCGGCTAGACGACACTACGAATCTGAGGGTCGGACGTTCGAATCGTTCCGGGCGCGCCAATTGCTTATGTCTTGACCGTAATCCGTTCCCATAACGGCTCATTCTGGCGCAGACACCAGGAGAGGGACAGCGGGCTCGTGGCTCGGTGCCGTTTCGTGAAGCAGGTTCATATTGAGATGTACCGCGCCGTCCTCCTCGGACATGATGTCGACGAAGTCGTGTCCGATGCGAATGTCTTCGCGGCTGTAACGAATTGCCGCCTGAGACTGGCTGGCAAGCAATGTGTCCATGCCGCCGACGGTTACCGCGATAAGGAAGCGGGCATCGCTCTCCAGCGCGGCCATCATCGGGCTGTCGTCTTCGACCATGTGAACAAGAGTCCAGGCGAGACCGAGGATCGGGTTGCGGTTACGGACCAGCGCCAGTTCGGTCAGCCGGCGGAACCGGCGACCATCGGGCATTTCCACCGTTTCCAGCCAGGACATTTGCGCCGTCGCGTCGGCAAGGGGTCGTGACCGGATCGAAGCGACACGGACCATCAGCGCCGCCTGTCCCTGATAACGGCCGATAACCGCGACGTTGCTGAACAGCAGGCTGGTGCGGGGACGCGCGAAACGGGCGAAGATCAGGCCGGTGATCGTTGCGGAAAAAAACAGGCCGACCAGGATTTCGATCGCGGCGACAGTATGTCCGGCATGGGTGACGGGGAACATGTAACCGTAACCGACCGTACCGAGGGTATCGACCGAAAAGAAGAAGCCGTCGACCAGCGATCCCCGACCGGCATTGGCGATCGCACCGGGCAGGGCCGCATAAACGACGCCGAACATGAGGTTAATCAGGATAAAGATCGTCGAGACCAGCGAGATGAATGCCGGCCAGCTCATCTCCATCACCCAGTAAAACAGGTCGGACCAGGGTGACGGCCCGCCGATCCTGAATGTCGGTACGCCACCGAACTGGAGACGTCGCTTGCGGGGTACACGGGCCATGCCCGACCATGGCGTATCAGCTTGATGCGTCAAGCGACCGGGACGTGCACTAATGCCACGGATGCTACACTTTCAGGGCGATTTCGGTTATCGGCGACGCTTTCGGGGGGTCTCCGCTACGCATGCCCGACGTCTTCGTATCCTATGCGCGACCAAACGAAGCCGAGGCGGCGCAGGTGACGGCGGCACTGCGGGCAACCGGGTTCGACGTGTGGCGCGACGATCAACTCCCGGTTCACCGTGCCTATGGCGAAATCATCGAGGAACGGCTGAACGAAGCGCGGGCAGTCGTCGTGCTGTGGTCGGCCGAGGCGGCAAGGTCGGAATGGGTGCGTTCGGAGGCAAATCGCGCGCGCGAGGGCCGCAAGCTGGTCCAATTGTCGATCGATGGCGCGCCGCTGCCGATGCCGTTCGATCAGATTCAGTGCGCCGACCTGCGCGGCTGGTCAGGGGATATCGAGGGCGCGGCGTGGCAGAAGGTTCTGTCGAGCGTCACTCACCTGGTTGGCGACTCTGACCGGGCGGGAGGGCATGAGACACCGCCGTCGACGGGCGGACCGCCAGTGCGCGCCGACGATGTCCCGCAGGAACGTGTGCAGCCATCGCTACCCCAGCGTTTGATCACGCAGCACGTGCCGGCCCTGGTCGGTCGCCTTGCCGAACAGGCACTGCTGATGGAGGCGTGGAAGGACGCGAGTGAGGGTCGGGGCAGGGTAGTATTGCTCGGCGGCGAACCCGGTATCGGCAAGACGTCATTGGCGTCCGAGGCCGCGATTCTGGCCCATGGCAAAGGCGCGACCGTGCTGTTCGGGCACTGCGACGAAGACGTTTCGATGCCGTATCGCCCCTTCGTCGACGCCTTTCGCCACTATGTTGCGCAGGCCCCCCGTGAGGTGCTTGCCCGTCACGCCGCCGTTTACCGGGGGCAGCTGGCTCGGCTGGTGCCGGAATTGAGCGATCGTCCCGCCACCAGCGTCGGTGACGGCGATACCGAACGCTTTCTCCTGTTCGAAGCGGCCACCGGCCTGATGCGAGAAGAGTCGCAGGACGCCCCGGTGCTGTTAATGATCGACGACCTGCACTGGGCCAGCCCGTCCGATCTCTTGCTGTTCAAGCACCTTGCGCGGGCCGCCCCGTCGATGCGGCTGTTGATCCTGGCCACGTTCCGCGACAGCGATATTGACGCACATCACGCCCTTACTCCCTTGCTTGCCGACCTGCGACGCGAATCGGGTATCGACCGGATCGCCTTGCGGGGTATCGACCGGCAGGCGGTCGTGGCGCTCATCGCGGCAAGCGGCGACGTCGGGCCAGGTAACCGGGCCGATGATATTGCCGAAGTGCTGGTCCGCGATACCGCCGGCAACCCGTTCTTTATCGGCGAAATGATCCGTAACCTGTCGGAAACGGGCTGGGTGCACGGCGTCGCGGATCAGATGCTTCCGGACAGTGTCAAGGAAGTGATTGAACGCCGTCTCGGGCGGCTGTCGCCGGATACTGCGGTGCTGCTCTCGTTTGCTGCGGTCATCGGTCGCCAATTCGACCCCGACCTGCTCGAGCGCGTGGCAGCCGATCAGAATGGTTCATCGTTCGGCGGCGACCGGCTGCTGGATGCGCTCGACGAAGCGATCGGCGCGGCGCTGATCGCGGAAACGGGTGGTCCCCAATTTCAGTTCAAGCATGATCTCGTGCGTTCGACGCTCTACACCGGGATGAGTGGCCTGAGGCGGCGACGGATGCATCGCCGGATCGCCGCGACGCTCGAAGCGGACACGGTCCCAGGGTCCATGGCCAACATCGATGCGCTCGCCCACCATTGGCTCGCCGGGGCCGATGGGTCAGATATGGCCAAGGCGATCGGCTATGCACGGCGCGCCGGCGACAACGCCGCGGCGAGCCTCGCATTCGAGACGGCGGCGTCGCATTATGAAAGCGCACTTGCGGTACTGACGGGCACCGACAACGCTGCCCTGACGATGCGGTGCGACCTGTTGCTCGATCTGGGCGGCGTCCAGCGCCTGGCAGGTGACTTGCGGTTCAGAGAGACGATGGCGGCGGCGGCGATGATCGCCAGGCGCTTCGATGACGGCAGGCGGCTGGCGCTGGCGGCGCTTGGCAGCGGTCATCTCGGCAGCCTGAACTGGAGCAATGCCGTCGACCCCGAGTTGGTCGCTCTCTATGGCGAGGCGCTGGCGGCGCTGGGCAACAGCGAAGACGCCTTACGCGTGCGACTGATGGGTCAGCTCGCCATCGAACTGCGTCTGGGCGAAGAACGTCAGCGACGGCATGATCTGACCGCCGACGCGGTTGCCCTGGCGCGTCAGGGTCCCGATACCCTGACCCTCGCGCAGTCGCTGTCGCAGCGGCTGTTCGCGATCGACGACCCGAGCACGCTCGCCGAGCGGCTGGCACTGGCTGCCGAACTCGAGGAACTGGCGGCGACGCTCGGCAATGGCGAGCTCGGCTGCCTCGCTGCCAGCCACCGTTTCGACGCACTTTTCGCGACGGGTGATGTCGACGGTGCCGAGCAGGCCCTCAGGCGCTGTGAAGCGCTGGCGGCACGGCTGCGCGTGCCATTCTTTGCGATGCCGGCACGGCTTTCACGGACGATGCTTGCACTGACCCGCGTTCAACCCGATGCCGAAGAACAGATCGTCGCCACCGTGCAGGCGGGCATGGCGATCAAACTGCCCCATGCGACCAACATCTTTGCCTCGCAGATGTTCGAATTGCGGACCCGGCAGGGGCGGCTGTCGGAGCTGATCGATTCGATCCGGCAGACGGCGGCATCCTTTCCCGACGTGTCATCCTTCCGGGCTGCGCTGATCTTTGCGCTGTGCGAAACGGGGGCAATGGATGAGGCACGGGCGCTGATGACGGCAATGGTCGACGACGGCATGGGCGTACCCCTCGACATGAACTGGTCGCCCACGATCCATTTTCTAAGCGAGGCCTGCGGGGCGTTGGGCGATGCCCGGGCGGCGGCAATGCTCTATCCCGTCGTCGAGCCGTTTGCCGGTCAGGTCGCGCTGGCCGCCGGTGTCCGGTGCGACGGTTCGCGCGGCCATGCAGCCGGATTGCTGGCACATTGTCTATCGTGCTACGACGATGCCGAACGCCATTTCGAGGCGGCGATAGCGGTGAATGACCGGATCGGGGCAAAGGCAGCCGCCGTCGCCACACGCCGTGCGTTCGTGTCGACGCTCCTCACCCGCGGTGACCGGTTACGGGCAGGGAAGCTGATCGACGAAGCGCTGGCGCTGGCGGCGCCGCTCGATCTGGTCGCCGAAATTGCCAAACTGGAAAGCCTGCGCTTGCCGGTCGCAGCCTAGCCGGGCAGGCACACGATGGGTATTGCGAAATTGCCGGGGTCGATCGGTTTCGCATAGGGTTGATAATAGAAATAGTCGGCCAGGGCGAGGCTGGTCCCGGTATTAACGCCCGACTGCGACTGCATGAAGGTGACGGCGCGGCTGTTCGTGCCGTCCGATCCCGGTTCCGGCGCGTACCACGCCCAGACGTATGTCGCTTCGGGATAATTGGGCTCAGCGGCGGGGAACAGCACCGAATATACCGTGATCGTCTGGTCGGGACAGAGCGCCGGGTTGTCGACGATCGTCGCCCGGATGGTGCCCTTGGCTGCCGGGATCGAGACCCATTCGGGCTTTTCCTGCGCGAACGGGAAATCGTCGCCCGTCGCGCATTTGCTCGTGCCATCGGCGAACACCGTGTACAAAAACCCGCTGCCGCTGTTGGGCGTCGGCGGGCCTGGATCGTGGCCGGTAAGCAGCGATTCGACCCGGGTGATCGCTGGCGTCGTCGGCTGGCTGGTATTGAAATTATACTGCATCAGCGTGCTTTGCGCCCGATCGGTGTACAGGTGATAGCCCTCGTCGGGCTTCCACACGTAGAGCAATCGCGTCGGCAGTGGGTCAAACGCCCCGTTTACCGGCGTCATGAACGTGGTCATGCCGAAATTCGTGTTCCAGACAAACGGCTTGAAGCCCTGAGGATTGCCGACGGCGAAACCGGCAATCTCCGGGTCCTGCCACTGTTCCGGTGCGGCCCAGCCATGGGCACCGCCGGCGGCCTCATAATGTGCGAAATAGCTGAACGAGAACATCTGCAACAGCGCAAGCTGGGTCGGGTCGCCCTTTTCCGGCGTCGGCGGACCGTTGCCGAACATCATCCGAGCGGGCGCGCCCGTTTCCGAATCGAACCACATCCACGTTGCTGCCTGGGTCGTCGTGCCGGGCAATGGCACGGGCACCTTCCACCAGTCGAAACTGCGCGGCGACATCCAGTTCATCGGTGAGGATCCAGCGCAAGCGGCTTTGGCACCCTGTCCGCCGAACCAGTCGGTCGGCAGCGACCAGCCCATATCGACATTCGTCCAGCTTTTGCCATCGTCGGTCGACAGGCGCGTGCCGCGGCTGTCGATCATGTACCACCAGCGCCCATAATCGCAGCCCTTGATCCGCGCCGAAAAGAACGGCTGGCTGTTGATCGACTGGCCCTGATAGCAGTCGATCGTCGCCACGCAGAGCTGGAAGAACGGCGTATCCGGCTTCCGATCATGCGGCAGCGGCGGACTGAACGGATGAAGCAGTACCGTCGCGGTCCAGCCCTGATCCATTTGCGGGGTGCCCCGCGCCGGCCGGCTGAAAGCGGGATAGGCCGACAACGGCACCGGATCGACCGGAACATTGGTCAGCGCGTTCAGCGCCTCGAGATGCAGGCCGCTCGTTTGGGGCATCGTTACCGAGATTTCCGGACCGAAGCTGGCACCGAGCAGGAGGGGCAGTTTGGCGTCGTTCGATGCCTGAAAATTGGCGGGTGCATAGGTGGTATCGAGCGGCGTCGGGGGCAGCAGTCCCATTTTCATGAACGTCTGCGACACCAGTTCCGAACAGAAGAAGGTATTTTGCGCACTCGGGATGCCGAGGTGGCCACTGATCCAGTTGATGATCCACTGTTGAAAGGAGGGGAAACCGAGCCCTTTGACCGTCGGCATATAGGCGTCGAGCGCCGCGATCATCGCCGCGCTGCGGTCCACCGCCAACTGGCGACAGACGAAGCTGGCACCGAGTTCGCTCGCAATATATTTGTTGAGATAGGGTTCGAGCGGGTCGTAAACCACGCCGCCTTCGGGTTCGAACGACTGCCAGAGATACAGACCGTTGGGGCCCGTCTGCCCCTCCTCGCGCACGACCATGCCGATATGCGAATACTCGCTGTCAGTGATGGCATCGATTACCTTGCTGACCCACGTCGTCCCGTGAAAAAGGAAGATATCGCCGGTCTGGAGAGTCGGGGCCAATTGACTGTAATCCATGCAGATTGTCTCCAGGGCGTGGATAGCGACCGGCTTGCCTAACACATTCGTTACGGTTGCAATATCGGTGAACGGCGCGCACCCGCAATTGGCCCACGTTCGGGGCCGATTGACGGCCGTTGGCGAGCGCGCGTAACCCGTCGTGCATGTTGGCCAGGGCGGAATCGGCGAAAGTGGGAACGGCCGTGGCACCGATTGCCGTTGGCGTGACGGGCCACCGTGCCGAGCGTCTCGGTGCGGATGGACTGACCGGCGTGCGGCAAGCGATCGAGCTGGTCTTTGGTGCCTGCGTGGCCGCGGCTCCGGTCAGTGGCAGGCAGGCGTTTCGGCTCGTGACGGCGCTTGCCGACGGGACCGACAGCCTTGCGGCCGATGCCGCGCTTGCGCTCGGCTGGACACTCGATACGGTGTTGCCGTTCGCGCGTTCCGACTATGCGCTCGATTTCGGTGATGCCGGTGAACTGGCCGCCCATGCCGCGCATCTGGCGGCATCGCGGTCGATCCTCGAACTGCCCGGCGACCGCTCACATGTCGACGATCCGATCGCCTATGAGCGGGCGGGGAGGATCGTCCTCGACCAGTGCGATATTCTGGTGGCAGTGTGGGATGCCGAGCCCGCGCGGGGCCGTGGTGGTGCCGGGCAGATCGTCGCGGAGGCGGTGCTGGCCGACATCCCGGTCATCCGCATCGACCCGTCGGGAGCGACATTGCCGACTTTGTTATGGGACGGTCTGATTGAGCACGACCTCGGCCAGCAGAGCGTCGACACCGTCGCGCGGGGCGATCTGTCGCACCTGCCGGCGCTGTTCCGGGCACTGACCCGGGAATCGGTCGCTGGCCCGCGCGTGCCCTTCGTGCGATCACGCATCAGCGTTGCACTCGCCTATCCCTTGCTGCTGGCGGTGATGGGGGTGCGTCGGCTGCGGCGCGGTGATTTCCTTCGCCCCGATGCGGCTCCCGCCACCGAACGAATGTTGCGGTGCCTCCCCGATGAAGGCGCTTTTGGTCAACGGATGCGCGACATGCTGTTGCCCCAATTCGTGGCAGCCGACGTCGAAGCGAGCGGTGCGGCACAATTGTTTCGCAGCGGCTATGTCGCCAATTTCGCGCTCGCCGCCCTCGCCGTCGTGCTTTCGCTCTCGGGCTTGCTGGTATCGCCCGAGGTCAAACCGCCGCTCGTCGTCCTTGAGTTCATAACCATCAGCTCGATCCTGCTTCTGACGCATGCCGGCAACCGGGCCGGCTGGCACAGCCGCTGGCTCGACAATCGTGAATTGTCGGAACGGCTCCGGTGTCTGGCGCTGACCGCCCAGCTCGGCAGTCTTGGCCTGCACGGCGGGGCCGCGTCGCGCGCGCCGTGGATCGATGGCGAAATTCGCCGGATCGCACGGTCGATCGGCCTGCCGTCCGGCTGTGCGGATGCCGCGTTTCTGGGGCGGGTACGCGACAACCTGAAATCGGTGCTGGACGATGAGGCCGAGTATCTGGTGGCGGAGGCGCGGCGGATGCACCGGCTCGAACATCGCCTCCATATATTGGGGACGGTGCTGTTTGTCCTGACGGCAATTCTTTGCGCGTTGGTGTTGCTGACAGAGGGCATGGCAGCAACCGGCTGGCTGCCCGAGCTCGGCAAGCCCTTTACCCTGGCGATGACCGCGGTGAGTGCGTCGCTGCCCGCGATCGGTGCGGCGATCTACGGCATCCGGATGCAGGGCGACTTTGCCGGCATCGCCGAACGCAACGAGGCATTGTCGCAACAGCTCGCGACGCTGCGCCATGTCGTCGACCAGGACAAGCTGAGCTTCGATACGCTGAAACTGCGCGTACTGCGCGCGAGCGAGTTGCTGGTGCAAGACCTGGTCAGCTGGCGCGCTACCTATCATTCGCGCCCGCTGGCGCTCCCCGGTTAGGCGGTGCCCATGAAGATCATCGAGCTGCCCGAGGGTGCGGATGCGATCGTCGCACGGACGTTCAATTGCGAGGCCGCGCTCGCCACGATGGTCGCGGCCAAGGCGCGGTATGCCGACTATCCGGCGCGCGCCACGATCGTCGATACCGGCACGACGTTCGATCAGATTTACCTGGTGATCGCCGGGCGGGCGCGGATGCTGGCATTCGGCATCGACGGCCGGCTGGTCGTGGTCGACGAATTCGCCAGTGGCGACATATTCGGCGAATCGGGGCTGTTCGACGTTCATGTCGCGGAAGGGGAAATCGCGGCGGTCGCGGCGGTGACGACTGGCGCGTTCCGCAACGACGTCTTCATTGCCCTGATGAGCAGCTACACCTGTATTGCGCTGGCGGTCTCGAAACTGCTGCTCGCGCGGCTGAGTGCAAAAACACGGCGGCTGGTCGAGGGCGCGACGCTGTCGACCGTCGGCCGTATTCACGCGGAACTCTTGCGGCAGGCACGCAGTGGCGAGGCGATGACGATCCGCCCGGCCCCTGTCCTGGCGGCCTTTGCGCTGACCGTGCAATCGACGCGAGAGACGGTGTCGCGGACGATCGGCGCGCTCGAAAAGCGGGGGATTATCCGGCGCACGGCCGATGGCCTGACCGTCGCGGCACCGCACCGGCTGGAAGAACTGATCTACTGATTATCCGGCACGTAGGGCGAATAGTCGAAGGCCCTGTGTCTCACCCACTTCTTCGGCAAAAACCGGCGCCGCGATCTGCAGCGCAGCGGCAAAGGCTTCGCTGACCGTCGGTGTTGCCGGAAGCGCCGACGCAGCGATCGCGACCAGATCGGCAATGGCGCGCCCAACCAGCGGACCGTCGGCACCCAGCTGGTGAACCAACGCATAATGGCCCGCCAGTTTGAGCGAGGCCTGGGGCAGGGCAAGCAGGGCCTTTGCATAGGCCCATGCGCCCTCCGGCGTGGAGAATACCGCAATCCGGCCATTGCCACAGGGTATGATCCGCTCTGGTTGCGGGTCGATCGCGACGGCGGCGGTGTCGAGCGGCAGGAGAACCCGGTCGACGCAGGCGGAGAAAGCCGCGTCGTCGAGCGTGTCGATGGCGTCGAGGGCGATATGGAGCATTGCAACGCGCTGCAGGTCGTGACGACCCTCGACACCGGTCCGGTTACCCGATGCTGTGACCGGCGCGTTGCGCGGCCAGATGATGCGATGCTGGGCCATCCCCGTCGTCGTCCAGCGGTCGCCGTCGCGCGCGGTGCCGATCCCGGCGCCCCACGGACCCGGGCCGTCGTCGATGACCAGCAGCTGAGCCGCGCTGCTTTCCAGTTGTCGTGCATTGAGCAGTGCCGACCCCATCGCAACGTCGGAGCAGAGCTGGTTTGCGAGCGGTTCGTAAGCGCCGCCGAGCGTCGTGACCTGGCGCACGCTGTCGGCCGCATTCAGGCTGGCATCAAAGCGCGCCCGCCATTCATCACCATAGGGGGTTACCGACTGGGCGATAAAATCGTCGATTCGCGTCGGCAGAACGACATGAAGTTGGGCCCCGCGGGCCAGCAATGCCTCGGCAATGACCATATCGGATCCGGCGGCCAGTGCGCCGTACCCAAAGCCGATGTTGGCGGTTGCCAGAATCGCATCGACGCGGTCGCGCAGGCCGTTCGAGCCGGTAGCGGCCACACCGAGATGCCCTGCGAAATGAAGTGAACGCGGCGGGCGGTAGCGGTCCAGCCAGGCGTGGTCGAGGCCAAGCGCCGTCGAGATCAGCGCGAGCTGGCGCAAGGTCGTCGCATGGTCGTTCCAGCCGTCGGGATCGAGGGCAATCGCATCGCCGAGGGCGCGTGCGGCGGCATCGGGCTGATCCAGGAGGAGCAGGGCTTCGGCGCGTGTTGCGCCGAGGAAATAAGGCGTTTCGGCAATGGCGTCGGCATGATCGAGCCACGCAAGCAGGTCGCGAGCAATCGCTGCACCCGCCACCCGGTCACCCGCGAGCGCCGTCAGCGTCGCCACATTGATCATCGTATAGGGATGAGGGGTCAGGGCGTTGGCGGCGGCATAGCTCTGGGCGGCGGCGGCAAACCCGGCAGCGCGGTCGGGCGGCTCGGCGCGAGCAGCGCTATCCTTTTGGAGCCGTCCCCTGACGGCGAGAGCGGAGGGATCGTCGAGACGCTTGTCGAACCCGGCCGACCTGAACAATGTCCATGCGTGATCAAGGGCACCCGCCCGCGCCGCGGTAATGATTGCCGGGAGTGCCGCGGAACGGAAATTATCGGACGCGATCTTCATTCCCCCCGGAGCGTGCGGGCAGCACAGACCTGCTCCCGATGACCCCGGCCATGCTAAGCGATGCGGCGACCGAAAATACAAGGGGTGCAGCCCGGGGCGCCGGACTACACCCCTGCGCCGCTTACTTTGCGACGGTCTGTGAATAGTCTGATGTCGGCTGAACCATAGCGACCGACGTCCGGTTCGCCTGTTGGGCACGGAGGGCGGCAACACGGTCACCGATGTTGGCGGTGGCGGCGGCGATGCATTTGCGCTCGGCCATCATCGTCGTCAGGCTTGGATCGTCGCCCTGGCATACCTGCCGTGCGGCACGCCGGATGCGCTGGCTAAGTTCGTTGGTCCCGGCAACTGTCGTCAGGTCGAGATCGCGGGTCCTGACCTCAGTCGTGCGGGGCGCGTCGCCCGAGTAAGGGAGAGCGGTGGCGGCGACCGGCAGTGCCAGCGTGATGCCGGCGATACCGATGAGAATGACGCTTGAGAGTTTCCTGTTGGTGTTCATCGTCTTGGTCCTTCTGCTTGATTGGCAGGGACCAGTTACGCCGGGTCAGAGACCAGGACGCGTGACGGGGATCACGCTCAGGAAATTTTCGCTTTTTTTGCCTATTCGTCTTCGGCGGTCTCGTCGGCGTCATCCTCGTCGAGCATGGCAGGATCGTCATCCTCCTCGAGCGCGCGCTCGAGTTCCTCGGTGATGAGGTCGATCTGGTCGAAGGTAGCCGTCAGTTCGAGCGTATCGCCGCCATCGTCCTCGATCGTCAGCAGAAAGCCGTCCGCGGCGCGGGCGATGGAGAAGCGTTCGAGCGTTTTGGCCATATAACTATCTCCGTCGGGAAGGATCGAGCGCTGAGAGCGCGTCACGTCCTTATTGGTTCCACTGGCTTATCGGTTCCACTGGCAATCGGTCTAGCATTGCTCTTAGACGGCGCGATGACACCGACCCGACCCGCGCCGCTTGCCGGCAAGCGCATCCTCGACCTGTCACGCGTACTGGCGGGGCCGTGGTGCACGATGATTCTCGCCGACCTGGGCGCGGAAGTCATCAAGATCGAGGAGCCGGTACGCGGCGACGATACGCGCGCCTGGGGACCGCCGTGGGCAGCGGGCGAATCGGCCTATTATCTGTGTGCGAACCGCACCAAACAGTCGGTCGCGATCGACCTGTCGACGGCGGCGGGGCAGGAGGCGATCCGGGCGCTGGCCGCGCTGTCCGACGTCGTCGTCGAAAACTTCAAACTTGGCGGACTCGACAAATTCAGGCTCGACTACGCCAGCCTGTCAGCGATCAACCCGCGCCTCGTCTATTGCTCGATCTCCGGTTATGGTCGCGACGGTCCGCTCGCGGCGACGCCCGGCTACGACTATGTCATTCAGGCGGCGGGCGGGCTGATGTCGGTCAATGGCGGGCGCGACGAGCCACCGACGCGGGTCGGCGTGTCGGTCGCCGACCTGTTCACGGGCATGACGGCGGTGCAGGCGGTGCTCGCGGGGCTGATCGCAGCGGAGCGTGACGGCGTCGGCCAGCATATCGACCTGGCGCTGTACGACTGCCAGCTGGCGATGCTGGCCAATGTCGCGTCGAGCGTCCTTGTCTCAGGGAGTGACGCGCAGCGCTGGGGCAATCAGCATCCGACGGTCGTCCCCTATCAAACCTTTGCGACGCACGACGGCAGCGTGGTGATCGCGGTCGGCAATGACGCCCAGTTCGTCCGGCTGATGACGCTGGTCGGCCTCGACGAGCTGGCGGGCGATGCGCGCTTTACCAAAAGCGCGGCGCGGGTCGAGAATCGCGACGTGCTGATCGATGCGCTGATCCCCAGGGTGAAGGCCGAGACGACGGCATTCTGGCTCGAGGCACTCGAGAAGGCGGGGGTACCCGGCGGGCCGGTGCGCACGGTGCAACAGGCACTCGCTGCTCCCGAAGCGGTGGCGCGCGCGATGGTGCGCACGGTGCCTCATCCCGCCGCCGGCACGGTCGATCTGGTCGCGTCGCCGCTGAAGCTGTCGGGAACGCCGGTCGTCGAGCCGGTCGCGCCACCGATGCTGGGTGAGCATAGTGAGGAGGTGCTGAGCCGACTGCTCGGCTACTCGCCGGCTCAGGTCAGCGCGGCTGCTGGCGTTCGTACCTGAGCGCGTCGAGGATTTTCGCCCCCGCGAGCATTACCGACCCACTGCACGCCCAGAAGAGCAGCCAGCCGCCGGTACCGGGATATTCGGTCAGATAGGCCTTGCCGCGTTCCATCGCACCGACCGCCAATGCGAAGATGATCAGATAGGCCTCGACCCGGGTCTTGATGACGAACAGTCGGGCCAGTTTTCGCAGCATGATCTTCATGCAGCAAGGGTTAGGCCAACCGCGGAAAAGCGTAAATGGAAACTTGAGAAAAAGGGTTAGCTGTCAGTTAATCCGACAGTTCCCCGAGGTCGATTGCCGCCAGCAGCGTCGTCCGTGCGGCCTCGATGCGACCGCGAACCTCCCGGTCGGCCAGGTCGGCAGGAGCGATCGCTTCCGGCCAGCAGGTGTCGATAACGTCCGCGATCCGGTCGAGTTTCCCGTCGTCGACCAGAAAGCGCGGATCGATCGTGGCGGGATCGGCCACGACGCGAAGCCGCAGGCATGCCGGACCGCCGCCATTCGCCATCGATTCGCGCACGTCGACGGGCACCAGCCGGCGGATAGGTCCGTTGCCCGCTATGAGCGTTTCGAGCCACTGCCACACGCGGGTGTTTTCGCGGGCCTCGGTCGGAAGGATGAGCGCCATGCCCTCGCTGCCGGGCAGCGTGACGAGCTGGGCGTTGAACAAATAGCTCGAAATGGCGTCGGCGAGCGAAATCACGTCGGCGGGCACCTCGATGATCTCAACTTCGGGCATTGACCGGGTCAGCGCGCCAAACAATGTCGCCTTGTCCTCGAATGCTTGTTCGTGGGCGAACAGGACGCGCTCATTGGCGACCGCGACCACGTCGTTGTGAAACGCGCCAGCGGCGATTGCGGCTTCGGACTGGGCGACGAACAGGGGGTTCGCGAGCCGGTGCACCCGCGCCACAGCCTTCGATGCCTCGATGTGCTGGCGTGCAGGGAAGGGGCCGCCGCGCACCCCGTAGACGAAGACCTCCACCCCCGGCGCGCCGTGATGCGGACAAAGGCGCATGTGGTTGGCCGCGCCCTCATCGCCGAAGGGCGGCGGGACGGGCGCGTGGACCGCGAAGTCGGCAGCGGCAAAGGCAAGGCGAAGCTGACGCAGCGTCTGCTGCCATTCATGCGCCCGGTGCGGCATCGTCATCAGATTGGCCACGGTTAGGTGACAACGACCGTCGGCGGTATCGGGCGCCGGAGAAACGGTCGCGGCATTGGCAGCCCACATCGACGACGCCGAAAGCGCCGCGGCACGGATATGCGGTTCGGCATCGTCGGCCGTCGTGCCAAGGCTGGCCAGCCATGCCGTGTCCGGGCGCGGCTGGGGCAGGAAAATTCCCTGGGCCAGGCCGAGCGACAGGTTGGCCCGCATCTTCTGGATACCCTGCAGCGCGGCCGCGCGGGGGTGCGAGGTCGCCCCTGCATTTTTCGACGAGGCGAGGTTGCCCGCGCTTAGCCCAGCGTAATTGTGGCTTGGGCCAACGATCCCGTCGAAATTGATCTCGACCAGACTCACTGTCCGGCGACCATGATCGTTTCGCCCGTCGAAATATCGAGCGCGCGCGCGCCTTCCGGATCGATCGTGCCGTCTGCCGTCACATGGGCATAGGCGGCGGTGAAGTCACCCAGCCGGCGTGCGGCGACGACCGCCCGCGGCGTGTCGTTGGCGGCAATACGCTCGATGGTCAGCGGACGCGCGCCCGCAACGCTCTTCACGCGGTCGGTGAGCGAATGCATGGTCGGTCCGCCGTCAAAGATGTCGATGTAGAAATCCTGGATCAGGCCTTCACCCTCGAGCATGCGCATCGCCGCGCGGCCGCTGGAATGCGGCACGCCCATCACCAGCCGGGCGCTGTCGGGCAGCATCGCCGTGTAGATCGGGTGTTTCGGCATCAGGTCGGCGATGAACTGGTGGCCGTTGACGGCGTTGAACGCATCCGCCTCCTGAAAAGTCATGCCGAAGAATTTGCCGGCGAGGCCGTCCCAGAACGGCGAACCGCCGCCCTCGTCGATCACCCCGCGCAGCTCGGCGAACAGCCGGTCGGCAAAGCGCGCCCGGTGCTGGCGGATATAGAGATAGCGGCTGCGCGCGATCAGCATGCCGAGGCCACCGGCGCGCTCGCTCGGATGAAGGAACAGGCCGCCGACCTCGCTTGCCCCCTCGAAGTCGGTCGAAAGCGTCAGCAGTTCGGCGCGGAACGTCCGGTTGAGTTCCTTCGACGTCTGGGTCAGCGTGCCGATGCGGTAGCTGTAAAAGGGCGCGGTCTCACCGATCTTGCTGAACAGCTGGCAGGTGCCGCGGACATGGCCATCGGCGATGTTTTCGAGGATCAGAACGATGCGGTCATCGGCAAGGACGTCCTCCGTGCGTTCGAGCGCCGCCGCCGACGCTTCCAGCTTGGCACCCAGATTTCTGCGGTCGGGCGGCAGGTTGGTAAACCCGCCGCCGGTCAGCTTGGCCATTTCGTAGAGCGCATCGAGGTCGGCGGTGCGCGCGGCACGCATGCGAAAAGTCATTTCAGAACACCCCCGCCGCCAGGCGGTGGATGGTCAGGGCGCTGAGCGCCGCTCTTTCCGCCAGCGATTCGACGATCAGATACTCCTCGGCGCTGTGAATAGCACCCCCGCGCACGCCCATGGTGTCGACCACCGGGACCCCGCAGGCCGCGATGTTGTTGCCGTCGCAGACACCGCCGCTCGCCCGCCAGGCGATCGACTGGCCGAGGTCGCGGCCGCAATCGCGGACCATGCCGAACAATTGTTCGGCGCGGGGATCGAGCGGCTTGGGCGGGCGGCCGAAGCTGCCGTGAATGTGGATGGCAAGGTCGTGATCCTTTGCAACCTCGGCCACCAGCGTGTCGATGGCTGCTGCAGTGCTGGCCTCAATCGCGGGGGTAGCGGGGCGCAGGTTCACCCGCAGCACGGCGTGGTCAGGCACGACGTTGTTCGGTCCGCCACCGTCGATCCGGGCAGGGTTTACCGACAGGCCGGGCGCGCGCAGCGCCGCGAGGCGGAGGGCCAGGTCCGAGGCAGCCAGCACGGCATTGCGACCGTCCTGCGGATTGCGTCCGGCGTGCGCGGACCGGCCGGTGACGATGAAGCTGAAGTTACCACTGCCGGGTCGTGCCCCCGCGAGCGTGCCGTCGGGCAGTGCCGCCGGCTCGTACGTCAGCGCCGCCAGCTTGCCCCGCGCCAGCTCTGCGATCAGCGCCGCCGAAGTCGCGGACCCGGTTTCCTCGTCGCTGTTGATGACCACGTCATACCCCAGAGCCGAGGCGCCATCGCTGCCCTCGAACGCGCAGAGCGCGGCGAGCATCACCGCGATGCCGCCCTTCATATCGGCGACGCCGGGGCCGTTGATGACGCCGGGCTCGCTCTCTCGCAGGTTTTGGAAGGGATGATCGGCGGGAAAAACCGTGTCCATATGACCGGTGAGCAGGATACGCCGGTTGGCACCGGGGCGAACCATGAGCCGCAGGTGCCGCCCGCGTTCCGTGATCCGCGTCGAGCCGTCGGCAGCGATGCTTTCCTCAGGCGCCGCATCGACGAGGCTGAGCTCGCCAGGCAGGACGGAAAAGGCATCGCCGAGCAGCCCTGCCAGTTCGGCGAGCCCCGCAAGGTTGGTCGTGCCGGTGTTGATCGCCGCCCAGCTTTCCGTCTGCGCCCGCAGCGGCGCCTGCCCGGCGCGCGTGACGAGCGCGGATTCTTCTTTCGATAATCCACTCATCGGAATGCCCTAGCCGGTTCGTGCCGCCGGGTTAAGCCTTTGCGCCTTACCCCGCTTGTTTCGGCGCAGCAGGGTGGGCATAGGCGCACGCGTCCTCCCCGGATCGATTGAAGCAAAGGAGCTTTTGCATGACGTATGTCGATCGTTCGGGCCTGCAGGTTTCGGATATTCTTGCCGATTTTGTCGAGAGGGAGGTGCTGCCGGGGAGCGGCATCGCGGCGACGTCGCTGTGGGACGGCCTGGCGGCGATCCTCGACCGGTTCGTGCCGGTCAATCGCGCGCTGCTGGCAAAGCGCGAAGCTCTGCAAACGCAAATCGATGCGTGGCATGAGACGCGCGCCGGGCAGGACATCGACCCGCCCGCCTATCAGGCATTCCTGCGCGAGATCGGCTATCTCGTGCCCGATCCGCCAGCTTTCACGATCGATACCGCAAACGTCGATGCCGAAGTCGCGACGATGGCGGGCCCGCAGCTCGTCGTGCCGTCGCTCAACACGCGCTTTGCGCTGAACGCCGCGAACGCGCGCTGGGGCAGTCTTTACGATGCGCTCTACGGCACCGATGCCCTCGACGCGCCGCCTGCCCAGGGCGGGGGATATGATCCGATCCGTGGCCAGGCGGTCGTCGCGCGGGCGCGAACCTTCCTCGACGAGGCGATACCAGGCTGGCAGGACGACGCCCATCTGGTGGGCTGGCGCGACGGCGGGAAGCTGTTTCGCCACAATGGCCTGCATATCGAACTTGTCATCGATCGCACCCACCCGATCGGATCGGGCGACCCGCTCGGCATCGCCGACGTCATCCTCGAATCGGCGCTGTCGACGATCGTCGACCTCGAGGATTCGGTCGCCGCGGTCGATGCCGAGGACAAGGTGGCGGCCTATCGCACCTGGCTCGGGCTGATGAAGGGCGACCTGCAGGCGACGTTCGACAAGGGCGGGCGGACGATGACCCGCGCGCTGGAGCCCGACCGGGAATGGACCGGCCCCGACGGACCGTTCACGCTGCACGGGCGCAGCCTGTTGTTCGTACGCAACGTCGGTCATCTGATGACCAACCCGGCGGTATTGTTGCCCGATGGCAGCGAAGCGCCCGAGGGCGTCCTGGACGCGGTGCTGACCAGCCTGATCGCGGTCCATGACGTTCGTGGCACAAATCGAGGCGGGAACAGCCGCACGGGCAGCATCTACATCGTCAAGCCGAAGATGCACGGCCCCGAGGAAGCGGCGTTCACCAACGATGTGTTCGACGCGGTCGAAGACCTGCTCGGCCTTGCCCGCCACAGCATCAAGGTCGGCGTGATGGATGAGGAACGGCGGACCTCGGCCAATCTGGCGGCGACGATCCATGCGGTGCGGCACCGGCTGGCGTTCATCAATACCGGCTTCCTCGATCGCACCGGCGATGAAATCCATACATCGATGCGTGCGGGGCCGATGATCCCGAAGGGCGAGATGAAGACGAGCGACTGGCTGAAGGCTTATGAATCGCGCAACGTCGCGATCGGCCTTGCCTGCGGTTTGTCGGGCAGGGCGCAGATCGGCAAGGGCATGTGGGCGGCACCCGACAGGATGGCCGACATGATGGCGCAAAAGATCGCGCACCCGCTGTCAGGGGCGAACACCGCCTGGGTGCCGTCGCCGACGGCCGCGACGCTGCACGCGGTGCATTATCATCAGGTCGATGTGTTTGCGGTGCAAAGCGACCGAACGGTCGTCGCGCCGCTGACGGATCTGCTGAGCATCCCGCTCGCCACCGGGCGCAACTGGAGCGTGGCCGCGATCGAGCGCGAGCTCGACAACAATGCGCAGGGGATATTGGGCTATGTCGTGCGCTGGATCGATCAGGGCATCGGCTGTTCGAAGGTGCCCGACATCGACGACGTCGGTCTGATGGAGGACCGGGCGACATTGCGCATTTCGTCACAGGCGCTGGCCAACTGGCTGCTCCACGGGGTCTGCACGACCGAGCAGGTCGAGGCGGCATTCAGGCGCATGGCGGCAAAAGTCGATGCGCAGAATGCCGGCGATCCGCTTTACCGGTCGCTGACGCCCGACAGCGTAGCGTTCAGGGCCGCACGCGCCCTCGTCTTCGAAGGGGTGAACCAGCCGAGCGGCTATACCGAGCCGCTGCTCCACCGGTTCAGGCAGGAGGCGAAGGCGGCGGCAAATGGCCGGCAAATTCCTCCAGTACCTCTTCATACAGCCGCCTTTTGAACGCGACGATCAGGTTCGGCAGGTGCCAGGGATCGACCCAGCGCCAGCTCCGAAATTCGGGGTGTTCGGTGGCCAGGTCGATGTCGGCATCGGTGCCGAGAAAGCGGGCGAGGAACCAGTGCTGGCGTTGGCCGCGATAGCGTCCGCCCCAGATCCTGCCGGCCATTTCCGGCGGCAGGTCGTAAAGCAGTTCACGCGGTGCCTGGGCGATCACCTCGACCAGATGCGGTCCGATGCCGGTTTCCTCCTCGAGCTCGCGCAGGGCACCGGCGCGGGGCGCTTCGCCGGGATCGAGGCCGCCTTGCGGCATCTGCCATGCGTCGAGGCTTGAATCGAGGCGCTGCGCGACGAACACCTTGTCGTCGGCATTGAGCAGCATGACCGCCGCTGCGGGACGATAAGGCAGCGGTGCGGTCACGCGGCCAGCGCGGACGGGAGCGTGACCCGGTTTGCCTCTGCTTCGGCGATCATCGGTTTCAGGAGCGCGAGCAGCGCAGCGATGTCGTCGGCGGATGACGGTATGCCTTTGCGCAGGTTGATGAAACCGTGGATGTTGCCGACCGCCTCACGGAAAGTGGTGGGGACGCCCGCCTCGATCAGGGCGCCGGCATAAGCGCGTCCCTGGTCGCGCAGCGGGTCGAGGCCGGCGGTGACGATCAGCGTCGGCGGCATGCCGGCCTGGTCGTGGCCAAGGGGGTGCGAACGGACGTGGCCCGCCTCGGCCGCATAGGCCTTCATGAACCAGTCCATCGCCTCGTGCGTGAGCAGTTTGCCGTCGCCATGTTCGTGGAAGGATCCCCAGTCCCCACCACCGTCGACGGCGGGATAGATCGGGAATTGCACGATCACCGGCGCGGCGGCGGGCCGGTCGCGCAGCGCCATCGCGGTCACGATCGCCAGATTGCCGCCGGCGCTGTCGCCCGACAGCACCAGCGACGTGACGCCGACGCCCAGTTCGGACGGGCTGGCCGCAATCCAGCGCGTCGCCGCCTCGCAATCATCGGGGGCGGCGGGCCAGGGATGCTCGGGTGCCAGGCGATAGTCGATCGCGATGACGGGAATGTCGAGGACGCGCGTAACCTCTGCACAATAGGGTTCATGGGTATCGAGGTCACCGATCACGAAGCCGCCACCGTGGTAGAAGACCATCGCCGGGCCGGGCTCGCGCTGTTCACGCGCATCGTACAGCCGGGCGGGAATTGTGCCCGCCGGACCGGGGATGGCGATGTTGCGGATGACGGCCAGTGGCCCGACCTCCACGTCGGCGACCGCGCGCATCGCGACCATCGTCATGCGTGCGGCAACCGGCGGCAGCTCATGCATTTTGGGACCGGGCACATTGTTGAGAAAGGCAAGGAAAGCGGCAACATCGGGGCGATCGGTCATGGTGTTTCTCTCCTGTCGGTCCTGCTTGGCTTCAAGCACAGCCTCCCTATGTTGGAAAGACCCGATGCTGCATGTCGTTCACCATCCCGATTATGTCGTGCACGCACCGGGCGGCGCCCACCAGTTCAGCAAATATGCAGCCGTCATGGCCGCGCTCCGCTCCGCCGGTGATCTGACCGAGCACCGTCCCGACCCCATGCCGCGCCGCTGGATCGAGGCGGCGCATGATGCAGATTATGTGGCCGCGGTCCTGACCGCGTCGGTACCCCGCGCCACCGAGCGGCGGATCGGTTTTGCCGTGACGCCGGCGGTCGCGCGCCGCGCCGTGCTCAGTCCCGGCGGGACGTGGCTGGCGGCGATGCTGGCGCGCGAACATGGCTATGCCGCGAATGTCGCAGGTGGCAGTCACCATGCCATGCCCGACAGCGGGGCAGGCTACTGTGTGTTCAACGACCTCGCCATCGCGGCGCTGAGGCTGACGGAGGAAGGCAAAGTCCGCCGCATCCTGATTGTCGACTGTGACGTGCACCAGGGAGACGGGACCGCCGTCATTCTGGCCGGGCATCCCCAGATCGCGACGCTGTCGGTCCACGCCGACAAGAATTTTCCGGTGAGAAAGGCGCGGTCGACGCTGGACGTGGCATTGCCCGATGCGACCGGCGATGCCGCCTATGTCGCCGCGCTGACGCCGGCGCTCGACCTGATGATCGACCGCGTGCGGCCGGACCTCATCCTCTACCAGGCGGGGATCGACGTTCACGTCGACGACCGGCTGGGGCGGCTGGCGCTGACCGACGACGGCATTGCCGCGCGCGACGAGCTGGTCGCGGAAAGGGCGCGAATGGCGGGGATCGCGCTCGCCAGTGTCATGGGCGGTGGCTATGGCGACGATGTTGCGGCAGTGGCGGCACGACATGCCGCGTCGATGCGGACATTGGCCCGCGTTCTGAACAGCTAGCGAGAACCGATGACGACACCTCCTTCGATCCTGTGGTTCCGGCAGGACCTGCGCCTTTCCGACAATGCCGCCCTGCGCGCAGCGGTGGCGGCGGGTCCGGTCGTCGCCCTTTATATTCTCGACGATGGCGCGCCCGGCGCCCATGCGATCGGCGGGGCGCAACGCTGGTGGTTGCATCACAGCCTGACCGCGCTGGCGGCGGCGCTTGGCGATGCCGGGGCGACGCTGGTTCTTCGCCGGGGCGACAGTGCCACCGAACTGACCGCGGTCATGCGCGAAACCGGTGCCCGGCACATTCACGCGACCCGTGCCTATGAACCCTGGTGGCAGGCGGTCGATGCGCAGCTGGGCGAGCGGCTGACGCTGCACGATGGCAATTACCTGGCACCGCCCGCGACGATCCGCACGGGGAGCGGCGGGCGCTACAAGATATTCACCCCCTATTGGCGGGCGTTGCTCGACCGGATGCCCCCGCCGAAACCGGTGCGCGCCCCCGGCCCTATCGAGGGCAGCGGGGCGGCCAGCGACCGCCTCGCCGACTGGCGGCTGCTGCCGACGAAGCCCGACTGGGCAGGCGGCTTCGACGTCTGGACGCCGGGTGAGGCCGGCGCGCGGGCCGCACTGGCCCGCTTTCTCGACCATGTCGAAAACTATCATCACGCGCGTAATCTGCCGTCGGAGGCCGGCACCTCGCGCCTGTCGCCACACCTGCATTTCGGCGAGATTTCACCGGCGACCGTCTGGCATCACGTCGCGAAGCGTGTCGGTGCCAGCGGCGAACCCTTTCTGCGTGAGCTTGGCTGGCGCGACTATGCCGCGAACACCATCGATCAGTTTCCCGATTATGCGACCGCCAGCGCCCGGACGGACTTCGACCGGCTGGCGTGGCGGGCGGGCGGGGCGGCCGACGCGGACTTTCTCGCCTGGACGCAGGGGCGCACCGGCTATCCGATCGTCGATGCGGGGATGCGCGAATTGTGGGCGGCAGGGTGGATGCACAACCGCGTCCGGATGATCGCCGCATCGTTCCTGGTGAAGCATCTGCTGATCGACTGGCGGCGGGGCGAACGGTGGTTCTGGGATACGCTGGTCGACGCCGATTACGGTTCCAATGCGGTCAACTGGCAGTGGACGGCGGGTTCCGGGGTCGATTCGAACATGTTCGTCCGGATCATGGCCCCGCTGAGCCAGTCGGCGAAGTTTGACGCGGCCAGCTATATCAGGCGCTGGGTGCCGGAGCTCGCGGCGCTGCCCGATGCGGCAATCCACGATCCGCACGGGTCGGCGCTGTTCGTGCCGCCCGGCTATGCCCCGCCGCTGATCGGACACCGCGAGGGGCGCGAGCGGGCGCTGGCGGCCTATCGCGAGGCGCGCTAGCGTTGCGGCGCGAGCAACGAAAAAAAGGGGAGAGCGGATGCACAAGCGGAAGATGATGGCGATGGGGGCGTTGCTTGCGCTCGCCGGCTGCGATGCGATCAGGCTCTACACCGATTTGCCGAAGGACAAGAATGTGCTCTTCTGGACGCAGGATCAGCGCGACAACGGGTTTCGCGCGCTCGAAAAACTGGCGACGACACGCACGATTGCCGCTGGCGGACCCGTCCATGCCTTTGCGCCGGGCACACCGATCAAGCTCGACCTCGATCTCGACAAATATATGGCCGAGCAGCGTAACGCCGGACTGATCATCGTCCAGGACAACAAAATCCGGTTCGAGAAATATGCCCTCGGCTACGGCGCGACGGGGCGCTGGACAAGCTTTTCGGTGGCGAAGTCGCTGACGTCGACGATGGTCGGCGCCGCGGTCAAGGACGGCTTCATCAAGAGCCTCGACGACAAGGTGACGGCATATATCCCCGACCTGAAGGGCTCGGTGTACGACGACGTGACCGTCCGCCAGTTGCTGACGATGACGTCGGGCGTGAAATGGAACGAGGATTACGAGGATCCGAAATCCGACGTCGCGCAATTCTCACTGCAAAAGCCCGAGCCCGGTGTCGACCTGACGGTCAGCTACATGCGCAAGCTGAAGCGCGAGGCACCGCCGGGGACGAAATGGGTGTACAAGACCGGCGAGACCAATCTGATCGGTGTGCTGGTGTCGAGCGCGACGCACCGCAAACTCGCCGACTATCTCTCCGAAAAGGTCTGGAAACCCTACGGCATGGAAGAGGATGGCTTCTGGATCCTCGATGCGACCGATCATGAGATCAGCGGCTGCTGCGTCTCGGCCCGGCTGCGCGACTATGCCCGGTTCGGGCAGTTCATCCTGGAGGGCGGCGTGGCCGGCGGCAAGAAAATCCTGCCCGACGACTGGCTGGCGCAGGCGACCGTCAAACAAGCCGATATCGGCGCGCCGGGACGCGGCTATGGCTTTCAGTGGTGGACGTACGACGACGGCAGCTTTGCCGCGCAGGGCATCTTTGGCCAGGGGATCTTCATCGACCCCAAGCGACATCTGGTGATCGCCAGCAACGGCGACTGGCCGAAGGCAACGGGCGACGCGTACGAAGTGCCGCGCGAACGCCTCTACCGCGCCGTCCAGGCAGCGGTCGACGCAGGTCGCTAAGGCTAGCCCTTCTGTCCCCCAAAGGGAGGTATGGTGATAGTCGGAAGTTGACGCGATTGTGACACCACCGGAGCGGGTCGCACCGAGAAAGGTCGATGTCTGGAATTGTGAAGGATATCGGATGCCGGCAGGCGTACGATATCCTCCAAAGCAGGAAGCCGCGGTCCACGAGTGCTGAGCTATGGGCTTTTCGGATTTCGCCGCGTTGTGGCGCGGGCGCACCGGTTGGTGGGACGCGCATCGGC
>JBBRRC010000033.1:0-24022 GCA_038225385.1 Sphingomonadales bacterium
CTGCGCAAAGCCGAAGCCAGAACCATCAATGACCTCTGGAAAGCCGTCGGGTCGATCTGCGACCTCTACTCCCCGGATGAATGCTGGAACTATCTCAAAGCCGCAGGCTATGTTGCAGATTAAACGCTCGACGCTCTAGCCTTCGCTCTAGCTGCTGAGTTATTTCTTCAAAGCCATCGCGTTGAATTTTCCACGCTATGCCTCGCATCAAGTGATCGGGCGTGCCCAAGGGCGCCTCGCTTCCCCAAATCCGTCGCCATTCCGCGTTCAAGTCACAAACAGTCAATTTAGGCAGCATCTCAAGCCTGGCTGCAACTCGGGCGTTCATTGTTGCCCCCTGTCAGTTGCCCGATAAACGCGGACACCGCTCACCTTCTCGCTTTCGATAAGGTAATTGCCGCGTCGGAGATTGGTGAGGGCAGCTCGGACCGTGTGCGGCAGCCAGCCCAACGCTGCAGCCATATCTTTTATGGAAACGCCATCCGCGCCTAACAACATCGCAATGAGCATGTTCCGCTTTCTTGGAACCGCGATGCGTGGAGTGGGTTCGGGTTCGTCCACGAAAAACGGATACGGTGCGAGCTCGGGAGGCAACATGGTAGTACGCTCTGCCGCGCACTTCTCGATTGCGGTCAGGCCGGTGTCAGTAATTATGTACCCGAGCGGCTTATCGCCTTTTGCCTTCCAGACATATTCGGCTCCAATGACCGCGATTGGAGCGACAAAGCGCCTTAGCATGAGGCCCCTCGCGGCACTGCGAATACGGCCGTCGTCTTCACCATCGGCGTCGGACAATAGCAATGCGCCGCTTTCACGTCCTGCAGCCGACCGAAGAAGTCGCTTTTGAAGCTGTGAGATTTCGGTTTTCATATGTGGGTTCCTTTTGGCGAGGCGATCACTTCCGCCCCACTGCCCACAGCCCCGGAGGTTGCCACCTTCGGGGATAACCAGAGCGACCTGCTGTCGGTCGCGACAAGCACACCATGCTCGTTCGTCGGCTGATGTCGACCAAATTATGCCGGTTCAACAGCCGACTTGTAGGCGTCTCGACCGCCACCTCGCTATTCCGTGCTCAAACGCCGCTCGCCGATGATTTTCCCTGCAAATGTCTTTAAATTCCCTGTTCCAGTTTCATGGGAAAATCACCGGCAACTCTATGTTTTAGATGCGCTTTATATTGGCAAATCGCCCCCGAAAGCGCAAAATTTTCAGTTTTTCCCTGTATTTTCCCTGTTAGCAGGGAAAATTCGCGCAGTTTTGGCGGATGCTCTAGGAAATAGATTGGACTGCAGTCCAAGGCGGCCTTCGGGTTCGACGCCGTGGTCGGCAACTATGCCAGCCCCGACACGCCGGGCAGCGCCTATGTCCTGCTCCATCACGTCTTTGGCGAGGTCAACGGCAAGAAGGGCGCATGGGGCCACAGTGTCGGCGGCATGGGCGCGATTACCCGGGCGATGGCCGAGGCCTGTGTCGAGGCGGGGGTCGAGATCAGCCTCGAATGCCCGGTCGCGCAGATCCTGATCGATGGTGGCAAGGTGACCGGCGTCAAGCTGGAAAGTGGCGAGGAACTGGCGGCGACGATTGTCTCGGCGAATGTCGGCCCGGCCCTCCTTTACCGCCAGCTCATCCCGGCAAACGACCTGGCCCCGGAATTCAATCGCCGCATCGCCAATTTCAAGACCGGATCGGGCACGTTCCGGATGAATGTCGCGCTGAGCGAATTGCCCGACTTCACCGTATTGCCGGGCAAGGAAAAGGCCGAACATCACACCAGCGGCATCATCATCGCGCCAAGCCTCGACTATATGGACAAGGCCTATACCGATGCCCGCGCGAAGGGCTGGTCCGACGCGCCGATCGTCGAGATGAAACTGCCGTCGACCGTAGACGACAGCCTGGCGCCACCGGGGCAACACGTCGCCAGCCTGTTCTGCCAGCAGTTTGCGCCGGTGCTTCCCGACGGCAAGAGCTGGGACGATGTCAGCGAACAGGTTGCCGACCATATCATCGACACGGTCACCCACCACGCACCCAATTTCAAAAAAGCGGTCATCGCCCGGCAGATCCATTCACCGCTCGACCTCGAGCGCAAGTTCGGGCTGATCGGTGGCGACATTTTCCACGGTCACATGTCGCTCGATCAGCTCTGGTCGGCGCGACCGATGCTGGGTCACGGCGACTATCGCGGGCCGGTGGCGGGACTTTACATGTGCGGGTCGGGCACCCATCCGGGCGGCGGTGTCACGGGGGCGCCCGGCCACAATGCCGCTCATGAAATCCTGAAGGCTCGATCGGTGTTAGGCCGGCTGTTCCGCAAGTCCGCGGTTGCGTAGCCAGTAGAGCGGCAGGGCCGACAGCATCAGCAGCAGGCTGAGGCAGAAGACCTGAAGCCCGGTACCGGCCATGAACCAGATGCCGAAGATCGCGCCGGCGACGGCCCAGCCGCGCGCGATGCCCAGGTGCAGCGCGGCCGCACAGCCGGCGAGGTAAAACCAGATGTTCGACGCCGTCGACAGCAGGATCACGAAGTTGAACAGCGCGACGAGCGAGCCGCTGGCGCTGGCCAGGATCAGGATCGACGCCAGCAGACTCGACACGATCAGCACGCGAACCGGGACGTCGCGCGTGCTGGTCACCGCTAGCCAGCGGGGGAGCAGGCCCGCGCGTGCCATGCCGAGCGGGACCTCCCCCTGGATGAGGATCCAGCCATTGAGCGCCCCGACCGTCGAGATGACCGCAAAGGCCGCAATCGCCAGCTCTGCCCCCGGCCCCCAGTAACGCCCCACGAACGTCGCCAGCGGCGCGGGGGCCGCCATGACCGTCGCCGAAGGCAGCAGCAGGACAACCCCCGAACTGACGATCACATAGAGCAACCCGGTAATGGCCGTTCCGGCGATCGTCGCCCGGACCACAATGACCTCTGGCCGGTGCACGCGTTCGGCCACGACACTTGCCGCCTCGAACCCGACCAGCGGAAAGAACACGAGCGTTGCGGCTGCGGTGAGCAGCCCCGGCGAAAAGGACTGATGCGGTTCGGCGGTGAAGGCCGATGGGGCGGTCAGTCCGACGACGGTCACGATCACGGCGACGGCGAGCAAGGGCAGCAGTTTCAGCAAGGTTGTGATGACCTGAAAGCGACCGGCGGCTCTGGCGCCGGCGAGGTTCAACAGCGTCAGTGCCCAGATCAGCCCAACCGAGGCGAGGGCGCCGGCAAGTTGCGTTGCGGCGAGCGCCGGAATGAACCGGGCCAGATAGCTGATCGCCGCAAGCGCGATCGACGCATTGGCGGCGCAGACCGACACCCAGTACGACCAGCCGACGAGGACGCCGGCGACCGGCCCCAGCACCTGCCCGATGATGGCGACCCCGCCGCTCGCCTCCGGCATGACCAGCGTCAGCCGCGTCAGCACATAGGCCATGACCATCGCGCCCGTCATCGCCACGGGCCAGGCGACGATGCCGGTCCAGCCATAGGGCGCGATCTGCGCAGGCAGCAGGAAAATGCCCGAGCCGATCATCCCGCCGACGACCAGCGCCGTCGCCGTCCACAGGCCGAAGGGGCGGGAAACCTCGCTTTGCTGGGAAGACGCTTCCCGGGCGCTCACGCGGTTAAAATTTTGTCCCGAGTTTAACCCCAAACAATCGTGGTTTCACGACGTAATTTCTTACGCCGGCACCGCAGATGCTGGGTACGCACACGGTATTTTTGCTGAGCACGCCCCGTTCGTCGAACGCGTTCTGGATGTAGGCTTCAACGTTGAACATCCCGAACGTCGCACCCACCGCAAAGTCGGCAGTCGTGAACGCCGACGTGGGGCCGAGGATATCGTATTCGCGGGTAGTGAGATAGGATCTGGTACCGCTTTGGTGCAGGATCGTACCCTGAATATAGGGTGCGAACGACGCGCCGGAGAAGGTGTAGCGCGCCGTCGCATTTCCCTTGAACTGCGGCTGGACAGGCAGGCGGGTTCCGCTGGGAGCACCGAGCGGCAACAGGCTACAGTCGATGTTCAACGATGCCGGATCGACCGCACAGAAATCCGTCGTCAGCTTGCCATCGACATATGTTCCCGAACCGGAAAGCGTCAGCCCGCCGATTTGCCAGCTGAAATCCCCCTCAATGCCTTTGATCCGCGCATTTCCGGCATTGTAAACGTACGTCACACCAACCGAACCAGCGGGTGCCAGAGGATATTGGAGGTTCTTCCATTCCTCAATGAACACGGCTCCGTTGATCCGGAGCTTGCGGTTGAGCCAGCTGGTCTTGAACCCAATTTCGTAATTGGCCAGCGTATCGGCCACATAAGGATTGACGCCGGGCTTGCGGTTGTTTCCTCCCGGTCGGAAGCCGGTCGAATAGGTGGCGTAAAGCAGATAATCGGGGGTGACACGCCAGGTAAGGTTAATCCGGTGCGTCTCGCCCGCGCCTACCTTTTTCTTATCGAAATTGTTACATAGCCCGACACTGGTTATGCCGATGGGGCAGTTGCTTGTGGCGGCGCTACTTTGGAACCCCGAAAATCCGACAATAGTGTTGTTGTAAATATAGCCGCGAATGCCGCCGGTGACCGTGACCGTCGGCAAGATATCAAATGACGCCTCGCCGAAGGCCGCATAGTCGCGATCAACCCGATAGGCGCGCGTGGCAAAAATATCGTCGCCGACCAGGGGAACGGCCGGCGTATCGGGAATGGATGCCAGTCCTGGAACGATATAATCGAGCACCGCCCGATCGGTCTGTCGTTCGTAGAACAGCCCGGCAATTATCCTGAATCGACCGGAGGATGGCGACGCAATCCGCAGCTCATGCGTTTGCTTGGTATATTGATCCTGTGCCCGGAAAGCCTGTGTCGGGTCCAGAAACCCCCCGGTCGCCGTCGGATAATTATTATACCCCGGAATTGAGTCGTAGGCGACACTGTATTCCGAATAGTCCTGCTGCTGGTCATTGTGACGGTCAAAATAACCGCCAGCGTAAGTAACGTCCCAGTTCCCGAGCTTCCCCTGGATCGTCAGCGAAGCCTGATACCATCTGTCGATATTCAGATCGGGGGTATAATCTTGGACCTGCAGGTCCGGCAGCCGGGGATCGACCAGGAAAGTGCCATTTGCCTGCTGATGCTGGTAGATAATCGCCGGCGTGACCGTCCAGTTGTTGTCGAGCTCGATGCCCAGTGCTGCGCGCCCGCCGTAAGTTTCGACGTCATTGAAATCATTTTTCACATAGCGCGCGTTGGTCGAAGTGACGGACGTCGTGGGGTCGTCATCGCCGAGCTGATAGACCCTCGTCCCGGGCACGTTGTCGATATAACCGCCATCTTTGCGGTAAAATGCCGATGCCCGAAACGCTACAGTTGGCGAAAGCGGGATATTGACGAAGCCGTCGAAGCTGCCGCCATATCCGCCGCTATCGAACTTCGTGCCGCCAATTTCCGCCCCGCCATAGAAGTGCGACGGGTCAGGCTTGTTCGTGATGATACGCAGCGTTCCCGACAGCGAGCTGGCCCCGAACAGGGTCCCCTGCGGGCCCGACAATCCCTCGATCCGGGCAACGTCATAGACGTGAAAGTCGACGGCGCCGGCGATCGTGGTTGCGGGCAGTTCATCGATGTAAAGACTGCTCGTTGGCTGCGACCCCGTGCGCAACACCCCGTCGCCCGCCGAAACCCCACGGAAATAAATCTGGGTCTGTCCGGGACCATAGGCGAGGAAACTGACGCTCGGCAGGAGCTTTGCGAAGTCGTCGAACCCGGCGACCTGATGCTCTTCAAGCTTGGCGCCACTCAACGCTTGAATGCTGATCGGGACGTTCTGCAGGTTCTCCTCGCGCTTTTGCGCGGTCACGATGATCTCGTCGTCGCCGGTTGCAGGCGCGCTCGCCGGGGCCTGGGCCAGGGCGGGCGCGCCCGCGAGGCCTGTGGTGGCGAGCAGCAGGGCGGCAAAGGTGCGACGCGACGTCATAAAGTCCCCCATTTTTAACGCGACAAAGCTGTTACGCCCCTGCGTCGCGGTCAACTTGATTATGCTGCACTGGCGAAGTTGCGCAATAGGCCGTGGCAGATTTGCAACTATTGCGGTGCCAGCGGGTAAGCCGTCAGGACATTGCAGAGCGCAGCTTTGAGCGGGTCCAGCCACGGCTCAAAACCACGCCACCCCTCCGTCCCCTCACGAAAGATGGGCTGGCGAACCTGTTCCGACGACGGCGTCCGCACGGCACGATCGTTTTCGTGGAAGCGCAGGCAGGCCTCCTCGAACGGCAGTCCGCAGGCGGCGAGCAGCGCGCGGACCTCCCCTTCGGTATCATCGACCATCCGTTCGTAGATGACCCGGTGGACCCGGCCCGGCAACGCGCGATCGACATGCGCCATCAGCCGCACATAATCGGCGTAATAGCGCCCCATATCGGTGAGCGAATAGCTGAACGCCTGACCCTTGGCGAAATGCTGTTTGAAATTCGAAAAGCAGCAGCCGAGCGGGTGGCGGCGTGCGTCGATGATGATCGCCTGTGGCAGGATCAGGTGAATGAAGGGCACATGCGCCCAGTTGTTCGGCAGCTTGTCGACGAACAGCGGCCGATCGGTCCGGCGCTGCACCCGCGTGCGGTCGAGGTAGCTGGCCCCGAGGTCGCGCAAAGCGGCAGGTGAGAGGTCGGCGACCCCTTCCGGATAGTCCCCGATCCGGGCGAGTGCCGGGATGTCGGCGAGTTCGGACGTCCCCTCGACCTGGCTGTGGGAGGCGAGGATCTGCTCGATCAGCGTCGACCCCGCGCGCGGCATACCGACGACGAAGATGGGTGCGCGGACGTCGCATCCCTGGCCCGCTCGCTCGGCGAAAAAGCCGGGCGTGAAAGTCGCGATGCTGCGATCGACGAAGCGGGTGGTTTCCCCTCCGTCATAGACGATTGCCTTGCGCCGCAACGCATTGCCGGCATCGTAATGCGCAAATGACATCGCGTAATCGGCGGCGTCCTCAAACGCCTTGCCGAGGGCGAAATCGAGGTGAAAGCGGTCCTCGTCGGAGATGTCATGCCGGGCGAGCGCCGCCTCCATCGCCGCCACGTCCGCCTCGGTGAAACGCACGGTCTTCAGATTGGCCAGACTCCACCAGACTTCGCCGAGGGCCGGGGCGATGGCGAGCGCGCGGCGATAGGCGGCGATACCGTCGGCCAGTCGCCCCACGGTTTTGAGCATATGGGCATAGCTCATCCACACCTTCGGCTGATGAGGCGCGGCGGCGAGCACCTCTTCGTACAGCTCGATCGCCTCGTCGAAACCCCCGATCCGGCCAAGCACCGCCGCCTTCAGATTCGCGTGTGCGACATTTTCAGGATCATCGAGGCGGACGCGGTCGAGTTCGGCGATCGCTTCGGCAGGGCGATTCTGGCGATAAAGCACCGTCGCGAGATTTGCCCGCGCCGCACCGAATTCGGGCGTGAGTTCGAGCGCGCGACGAAGCAGGGTTTCGGCGTCCTTGTACCGCCCGATCCGCCCGGCAAGTTCGGCCATCATGCGGATCGCCGCCACATCGAACGGGTCGTCCTTGAGCTGGGCGCGCAGCAGCGGCTCCGCCTCGCCAAGCCGGTTATCGTATAGCGCCAGCGCCGCATCGATCATCCGCGGGTTGCGCTGTCCGGCGGCAATGGCTTCTGCGGCTGTCCTCATACACCGCATTTGCATCGTTGCGCGGATTGGGGAAAGGACTTCGTTGCCGACGGAGGAGAAGCGCTTGGCCAACATGATCGAACAGCTCGAAGTGCGCCGCGACGCCGCGCGCCTGGGTGGCGGGCAGAAACGCATCGATGCACAACATGCCAAGGGGCGGCTGACCGCGCGCGAGCGACTTGAGGTGCTGCTCGACGAGGGGTCGTTCGAGGAACTCGACATGTACGTCGAGCACAATTGCGTCGATTTCGGGATGCAGGACACTGTCATCCCGGGCGACGGCGTCGTGACCGGCAGCGGCACGGTCAACGGCCGCCTCGTCTTTGTCTTCAGCCAGGACTTTACGGTGTTCGGCGGCAGTCTGTCCGAACGCCATGCGCAAAAGATCTGCAAGGTCATGGACATGGCGATGAAGGTCGGCTCGCCGGTCATCGGCCTGAACGACAGCGGCGGCGCACGCATCCAGGAGGGCGTGGCATCGCTCGGTGGTTACGCCGAGGTGTTCCAGCGCAACGTGCTGGCATCGGGCGTGGTGCCGCAGCTGAGCCTGATCATGGGCCCCTGCGCGGGCGGCGCGGTCTATTCGCCGGCAATGACCGACTTCATCTTCATGGTGAAGGATAGCTCGTACATGTTCGTCACCGGCCCCGATGTGGTGAAGACCGTCACCAACGAGGTGGTGACGCAGGAGGCGCTGGGCGGTGCCGTCACGCACACGACCAGATCAGGCGTCGCCGACGTCGCGTTCGAAAACGATATCGAGGCGCTGCTGGCGGCGCGCGAGTTCATCGACTTCCTGCCGGAAAGCAACCGCTCGCCCGTCCCAGAACGCCCGACGGCGGACGACTGGGACCGGATCGAACCCAGCCTCGACACGATCATCCCCGACAGCGCGGCAACCCCGTACGACATGCACGAAGTTGTCCGAAAGACCGTCGACGAGGGGGATTTCTTCGAGCTGCAACCGGCGCATGCGGGCAACATCCTGATCGGCTTTGCGCGGATCGAGGGGCGCACCGTGGGCATCGTCGCCAACCAGCCGATGGTGCTGGCCGGCTGCCTCGACATCAATTCGTCGAAGAAGGCCGCGCGCTTCGTCCGCTTCTGCGATGCGTTCGACATTCCCATCGTGACCTTCGTCGACGTGCCGGGCTTCCTCCCCGGCGTCGCGCAGGAGCATTCGGGCATCATCAAGCACGGTGCCAAACTCCTCTTCGCCTATGCCGAGGCGACCGTGCCCAAGATCACCGTCATCACCCGCAAGGCCTATGGCGGCGCGTATGACGTGATGGCCTCGAAGCATCTGCGCGGCGACCTCAACTACGCGTGGCCAACCGCCGAAATCGCGGTGATGGGCGCGAAGGGCGCAGTCGAGATCATCTTTCGCGGCAAGACCCCCGAAGAGATCGCCGAGCGGACGGCGGAGTACGAAGCGCGGTTCGCGAACCCGTTCGTGGCGGCGAGCAAGGGGTTCATTGATGAGGTTATCATGCCGCACTCGACCCGGAAGCGGGTGGCGCTGGGGCTACGGAAGTTGCGGGGGAAGCAGTTGGAGAATCCGTGGAAGAAGCATGATAATATTCCATTGTGAAGCCTATGGTTCGCCAGCCTGTTGATCGTCACGGGTGCGTTTTGGGCCCTCCTCTGATGAACATGAAACGCCTTGTTTGGGGATTTCCTTGCCATTGCTTACCAGCTCGGCGCACATTATAATCACATGATAAGGAGTGCCGCGATGCAGACCGAACGTGTGACTTTCCTCACCAGCCGCGACCACAAGGCTGCGCTCGATGCCTATGCTGCGCGCACAGGCCGGTCGGTCGGTCATGTCGTCCGCGAGGCAACGAGTCAGTTTATTTCGCAGCCCCCTGTCGCGAACGATGAAGAAGCCGAGCTCGCCGCGCTCGTCGCGCAGGTGAATGAAGCCATTCCGAAGATGGAGGCCGCGTTCGACGACATGAGCCGGATGTTGCGCGAAACGCACGAGCATGTGAATCGGACACTGAGCCAGATGAGCACGGTCGCTTGAGTTCAGTGAGCGACGCATTCACGGCACTTAAGAATGTCATGCTGATGCAAGAGCGCATCGACGGCCTTCGCAACGACATCACCAAGAATACCGTTGATCTGAGCCGCCTCACGGACAGGGTTTTCGACCTCGACAAGCGCGTGGTCCGCATCGAAACCATGATCGAAATGTCGGGACAGGCGGGCGGACAACCGAGGATTGAAGGATGAACCTCGGCCGGCTCAACCATATCGGTGTCGCCACCCCGTCCATCCCCGACAGCATCGCGCACTGGCGCGATGTCATGGGCGCGACCACGATTCACGAACCGTTTGAGTTGCCCGCGCAGGGCGTGCGGGTCTGTTTCGTCGATACGCCGCACGGCCCGCAGATCGAGCTGATCGAGCCGTTGGGTGCGAACTCGCCGATCCACGGGTTTCTCGCCAAGAATCCGGCCGGCGGGCAGCATCATGTCTGTTTCGAGGTGCCCGACATCCACGCCGCCAAGGCCGAATTCGAAGCAATGGGCAAGCGGGTCCTTGGCACACCCCGCATCGGCGCGCACGGAACGCTGATTTTTTTCGTCCACCCCGGCGATATGGGCGGCGTGCTGACCGAGATCATGGAAACGCCGACGGGCCATTGACCGCCATGTCTTGCCGTCACCCTGAACTTGTTTCAGGGTCGATCACGAAACGGGCGTCGCGGGTTCAGGGGGCGCGCTCGTGACGATGGCGCTTTATGAGGACCCGATGGCCTACGAAATGATCCGCCTCGACATGGCCGACAATGTCGCGACCATCACGCTTGACCGGCCGGATCGCCTGAATGCCGCCCCGCCCCGGATGTTCGACGAAATCGCCGACGCGCTCGATCATCTCGGCGGTGCCCGCGCGCTGCTCATCACGGGTGAGGGAAGAGCGTTCTGCTCGGGTGCCGACATTGCAGGCCCCGACCGCGCGACAGCCCGCGGCGACGGCGCCTATGCCGCGCTGACCGGCAGCTATAACCCGACGATGCTGAAACTGTCGCGGCTGAACGTGCCGATCGTCAGCGCGGTCAACGGTCCGGCGGCGGGCATCGGCTGCAGCCTGGCACTGGCGGCCGATTTCGTGGTGATGGCGGAAAGCGCCTATTTCCTGCAGGCCTTCGTCAACATCGGCCTCGTGCCAGACGGCGGGGCGTCGTGGATGCTGGCGCGGCTGGTCGGCAAGGCGCGAGCGACCGAAATGATGTTGCTGGGCGAACGGATTTATGGCCCCAAGGCGGTCGACTGGGGACTGGCCTACCAGTGCGTAAAAGACGCGACGCTGATGGATGAGGCGCGTGCCCTTGCCGCCCGTCTTGCGGCGGGGCCGACCTTGGCGCTGGGGCTGATGCGGCAGGGACTGGCCGAAGCGCTGGACGGGGACTATGCGGCCGCACTGCAGCGCGAGGCGGAAAACCAGCGCAAGGCAGGGAACAGTGCCGACGCGGTGGAGGGGGGCATTTCCTTCCTGCAGAAACGCAAACCCATATTTCAGGGCCAGTGATGACCGATCGGAAAGACTGGGAAGCGCTTGCCGCTAAAGAGGTCAAGGGCAAGTCGCTCGACTGGGCGACGCCCGAGGGATTCACGATCAAGCCGCTCTACACCGCGGCCGATGCCGCCGATCCCGGGTTGCCCGGTTTCGCGCCGTTTACCCGCGGCGTCCGCGCGTCGATGTACGCCGGCCGTCCCTGGACGATCCGGCAATATGCGGGCTTCTCGACGGCGGAGGAGAGCAATGCCTTCTACCGCCGCAACCTCGCCGCCGGGCAAAAGGGGCTGAGCGTCGCCTTCGACCTCGCCACCCACCGCGGCTATGACAGCGACCACCCGCGCGTCGTCGGCGATGTCGGGAAAGCAGGTGTCGCGATCGACAGCGTCGAGGACATGAAGATCCTGTTCGACGGCATCCCGCTCGACCAGATGTCGGTCAGCATGACGATGAACGGCGCGGTGATCCCGATCCTCGCCTTCTTCATCGTCGCGGGCGAGGAACAGGGCGTCCCTCAGGCAAAGCTGGATGGCACCATCCAGAACGACATTCTGAAGGAGTTCATGGTCCGCAATACCTACATCTACCCGCCCGAACCCTCGATGCGGATCGTGTCGGACATCATCGCCTACACGTCGGCCAACATGCCGAAATTCAACAGCATTTCGATCAGCGGTTACCACATGCACGAGGCCGGGGCGACGGCGGTGCAGGAACTGGCCTTCACCATCGCCGACGGCAAGGAATATGTGCAGCGCGCGATGGCGAGCGGCCTCGACATCGATGCATTCGCGGGGCGGCTGTCGTTCTTCTTTGGCATCGGCATGAACTTCTTCATGGAAGTGGCAAAGCTGCGCGCGGCGCGGACCTTGTGGCACCGGGTCATGGACGGGCTGGGCGCGAAGGACGAGCGGTCGAAGATGCTGCGCACTCATTGCCAGACGTCGGGAGTCTCCCTGCAGGAGAGCGATCCGTACAACAACGTGATCCGCACGACGGTCGAGGCGATGGCCGCGGTGCTCGGCGGCACCCAGTCGCTGCACACCAACGCGCTTGATGAGGCCATCGCGCTGCCGACCGAATTTTCGGCCCGTATCGCGCGCAACACGCAGATCGTGCTGGCCGAGGAAACCGGCATCACCCGCGTCGTCGATCCACTCGGCGGGTCCTACTATGTCGAGGCGCTGACCAGCGAACTCACAGAGCAGGCGTGGACGATGATCGGCGAAGTCGATGCGCTCGGCGGCATGACCAGGGCGGTCGCGAGCGGGATGCCCAAGCGGCTGATCGAGGAAGCCGCCGCCGCCCGCCAGGCGCGGGTCGACAAGGGCGAGGACGTTATCGTCGGGGTGAACAAATACCGGCCGGAGGACGCGGACGACATTGATTTCCTCGACGTCGACAATGTGAAGGTGCGCGAGGGGCAGGTAGCGCGGCTGAAGGCGACGCGTGCGGCGCGGGACGAGACGGCGTGTCAGGCCGCGCTGGCAGCGCTAACCGAGGGCGCGAAGGGCGACGACAACCTGCTCGCCCGTGCCGTCGTCGCCGCCCGCGCTCGCGCGACGCTCGGCGAGATTTCGGACGCGATGGAGCTGGTTTTCGGCCGCTACGCGACGACGCCGGAGCCGGTGAAGGGCATCTACGGCAGCGCGCACGAGTTCGACGCAGCCTGGGCGCGGGTGACCGAAGGCGTCGAGGCGACCGGCCGCCGCCTGGGTCACAAGCCCCGCGTCCTGATCGCCAAGATGGGTCAGGACGGGCATGATCGCGGCGCAAACGTGGTCGCGTCGGCGTTCAGCGACATGGGCTTCGACACGATCAGCGGGCCATTATTCCAGACGCCGGAAGAGACGCTGGCGCTCGCGCTCGAACGCAACGTCGACGCCATCGGCGCGTCGTCGCTCGCGGCGGGGCACAAGACGCTGATCCCCGAACTCATCCGCCTGCTCCGCGAGGCCGGGCGCGGCGACATCAAGGTCTTCGCGGGCGGCGTCATCCCGCCGCAGGACTATCAGTTCCTCCGCGATGCGGGCGTGGTCGGCATCTACGGCCCCGGCAGCAACATCGTCGAATGTGCAGCGGACGTGCTGCGCCTGCTGGGGCATAATATGCCGCCCGAAGGATTGAACGAAGACACGCGCGAGGCTGCCGAATGACACGTACCGACTGGACCCGCGCCGAAATTGCCGCGCTGTTCGACCTCCCCTTCGATGACCTGATCTTCCGTGCGCAGACCATGCACCGCCAGCATCACGCGCCGGGGGAAGTGCAGTTGTGCACGCTGCTTTCGATCAAGACCGGCGGCTGTCCGGAGGATTGCGGCTATTGTTCGCAATCCGCCTCCGCCGATACGGGGCTGAAGGCCGAAAAGCTGATGGACGTCGCCGCCGTGCTGGCCAGCGCTGCCGAAGCCAAAGCCGCCGGATCGCAGCGTTTCTGCATGGGCGCAGCGTGGCGCGAGCCCAAGGACCGTGACATGGACGCGATCGTCGAAATGGTGGCGGGCGTCCGCGCGATGGGGCTTGAGACCTGCATGACGCTGGGCATGTTGACGGGGGATCAGGCGCGGCGGCTGAAGGAGGCCGGCCTCGACTATTACAACCACAATATCGACACTTCGCCCGAAAAATATGGCGACATCATCACGACGCGGACGTTTCAGGAACGGCTCGATACGCTGTCCGAAGTCCGCGCAGCGGGAATCAGCGTGTGCTGCGGCGGGATCGTCGGCATGGGCGAGACGCGCGCCGACCGCGTCGGCTTCATCCACGCGCTCGCAACGCTGCCGCAGCATCCGGAAAGCGTACCGGTCAACGCGCTGGTCCCGGTCAGGGGCACGGTGCTGGGCGACATGCTCGCCGACACACCGCTCGCTAAGATCGACGACATCGAATTCGTCCGCACCGTGGCGGTTGCGCGCATCACGATGCCGCTGAGCATGGTCCGGTTGAGCGCGGGCCGCGAAAGCATGTCCGAAGCGACGCAGGCGCTGTGCTTCATGGCGGGCGCGAACAGCATCTTCACCGGCGACAAGCTGCTGACGACGGGCAACGCCGGCGGCGGCGCGGACGCGGCGCTGTTCGCGAAACTGGGGCTGAAGCCGATGGAGGCGGAAGAGCCGATGCGGGTCGCGGCGGAGTGAGGTTCGAACTGCCGCGGCCAATTCGCCGCCTGATCGATGCGAGAAACGAGCTCAAGGCACACTTCAGCGCAGTTGATCTGTCGTTCACGCTGGATGGGAATTTGGTTGGCGATCTCGGTGAAGCAGTTGCTGCCGAGATGTTTGGATTGAAGCTTGTAGGGCGGAGTCATGAGGCGATCGACGGCTACGCCCCCGACGGAAGGTCGGTGCAGGTGAAGGCCAGCGGGACCGCCCGTGGAGCTGCATTTCGACTAGTCGATACCAAGGCCGACCATCTGCTGTTCTTTCATTTTAACTATGATGGATGCTACGGCGAAATCATCTACAACGGTCCGGAAGAACCCGTTCGAGAGATGTTGCCCGAGCATTGGGTTGGCCAGCGTTGCGTGAGCGCGACAGCGTTTCGCCGACTAAACAAGATCGTTCACCAAGAAGATCGGCTGCCCATGACTGGGCAGAAAGGTCGCTAATGCTCACCAAAATCCTGATCGTCAACCGCGACGAAATCGCGTGCCAGGTCATCCGCACCACCACGAAAATGGGCATCGCGACCGTCGCGGTCAGGCCGCCAGCACTTCCTTTCGCACCGTCTCGCCGATTTTCGCCTCGGCCATGTGCAGGTCATAGGCTGACTGCATGTTGATCCACAGGCTCGCCGGAGTCCCCAGACTCGCTTCCAGTCGCAACGCCGTTTCGGGGCTGATGCCGCGCCGTTCCGCGACGATTTCCTGGATACGCTGCGGCGGTACGCGCAGCTTGAGCGCGAAGGCGTTCGCCGACAGGCCGCGGGCTTCCAATTCTTCCTTGAGCACCGCGCCGGGGTGGACCTGCTGGAATGCAAACTGCGCCATCTCAATACCCTCAATGATAATCGACAATTTCGACGTCGTGTGCGTTGCCGTCCGCGAACCGGAACGCCAGCCGCCACGGACCGTTGATCGTCATCGCCCATTGACCTTGCCGATCGCCGGACAGGCTGTGCAGCCCGACCGATTTGAGCGGCGGAATGTCATCGAGGGACGTTGCTGCATTCAACACCTGAAGCCGCGCCATCACCTTGCCGACATCCATTCCCGCGAATTTGGCCTTACCTTCGCGGGCAAAGCGTTCAGTCGCGCGGTTGGCGAAACTCACGATCACCGTCCGATAAATAATACGACTGCCATGCCACGTCAAGCATGGCATAGGGGGCAATAAGCAATGTTCACGAAAATCCTGATCGCCAACCGCGGCGAGATCGCCTGTCGCGTCATCCGCACCGCCAGGAAAATTGGCATCGCGACGGTCGCGGTGTATTCTGACGCCGACGCGCGCAGCCCCCACGTCCGGATGGCCGATGAAGCGGTGCACATCGGGCCTTCGCCTGCCGCCGAAAGCTATCTGCTCGCGGACAAGATCATTGCCGCGTGCAAGGCGACGGGCGCAGAGGCCGTGCACCCGGGCTATGGCTTCCTGTCGGAGCGGACGTCCTTCGCAGAGGCGCTGGCCAGGGAAAACATCACCTTCATCGGCCCGCCGCCGAACGCCATCGCGGCGATGGGCGACAAGATCGAGTCGAAGAAACTGGCGATGGCCGCAGGCGTCAACGTCGTGCCCGGTTTTGTCGGAGAGATCGACGATACCGAGCACGCCGTGCGGATCGCGGGCGAGATCGGCTATCCGGTGATGATGAAGGCGTCGGCAGGTGGCGGCGGCAAGGGGATGCGGCTGGCCTACAGCGAGGCCGACGTTCGCGAAGGGTTCGAAGCGACCAAGCGCGAGGGCCTCGCCAGTTTCGGCGATGACCGCGTCTTCATCGAAAAATTCATCCTCAACCCGCGCCACATCGAAATCCAGATCCTGGGCGATCAACACGGCAACATCCTCTACCTCAACGAGCGCGAGTGCAGCATCCAGCGCCGCCACCAGAAGGTCGTCGAGGAGGCGCCCTCCCCCTTCGTCACGCCGAAGATGCGCGCCGCGATGGGCGAGCAGTGCGTCGCACTGGCCCGCGCAGTGGGCTATTATTCGGCGGGCACGGTCGAGCTGATCGTGTCAGGCGCGGACCCGACGGGCGAGAGTTTTTACTTCCTCGAGATGAACACGCGGCTGCAGGTCGAACATCCGGTGACCGAGTGCATCACCGGCATCGACCTGGTCGAACAAATGATCCGCGTCGCGGCCGGCGAGCCGCTGGGCATGACCCAGTCGCAAGTGCGGCTCGACGGCTGGGCGGTCGAAAACCGGGTTTATGCCGAGGATCCGTATCGCGGGTTCCTGCCGAGCACCGGGCGGCTGGTGCGGTATAACCCACCCGAGGCCGGTGACGGCGTTCGGGTAGATGACGGCGTCGAGGAGGGCGGCGAGGTCAGCCGCTTTTACGACCCGATGATCGCCAAGCTGATCACCTGGGCACCGACCAGGCTGGAGGCGATCGACAAGCAGATCACCGCGCTCGACAGCTTCGAGATCGAGGGCGTCGGCCACAATATCGATTTCCTGTCGGCGATCATGCAGCATGAGCGCTTCCGCTCGGGCGAGATCACCACGGGCTTCATCGCCGAAGAATATCCGGAAGGGTTCCACGGGGCGCCCGCATCACCGGCACTCCTCCGTGCGCTGGCCGCCATCGCCGCCTTCGCCGCCACCGCCGAGGCCGACCGCGCGCGGCGGGTCGACGGGCAGCTCGGCAAGCGGCTCCAGCCTCCCGCCGACTGGCAGGTCCATGTCGGCGGCGCAGACCATGATGTCTCGATCAGCACCGACGGGATCACCGTCGATGGCGAGCCCCAGGACATCGAGCTCGAATACACGCCCGGCGACCGCATCGTGGACGCCACGCTCAACGACGCCCCGCTCGCCGTCCGCATCCTGCGTACCCGCGCCGGGTTCAAGCTGACCACGCGCGGCGCGTCGCACATCGCCCGTGTCCTGCCCGCGCATGTCGCCCCGCTCAGCGCGCACATGATCGAAAAGATTCCGCCCGATCTGTCGAGGTTCCTGCTGTCGCCGATGCCCGGCCTGCTGACCACGCTTCACGTATCCGCCGGCGACAAGGTCGAGGCCGGGCAGCCCCTCGCCGTGATCGAGGCGATGAAGATGGAAAACATCCTGCGCGCAGGCAAGACCGGCAGCGTGAAGTCGGTTGAGGCAAAAATCGGCGACAGCCTCGCGGTCGATCAGGTGATCCTGGAACTCGACTGACACTTACCTCATGCGCGATCAGCGCAACCGCGCCGCATGCCAGTGCAGATGGTCGGCCATGAAGGTCGAGATGAAGTAATAGCTGTGGTCATAGCCCGGCTGAAGCCTGAGCGTCAGCCGCATATGCGCCGCGTCGCATGCGGCCTTGATCAGCTCCGGCCGCAATTGCTCGCTCAGGAAGGCGTCGGCGGTGCCCTGGTCGATCAGCAGGTCGGGCACGCGCGCACCGTCCTCGATCAGGGCGACGGCATCGTGCCGCCGCCACACCGCCCGGTCGTCCCCCAGATATGCCGCCAGTGCCTTCTGGCCCCACGGCACCTGTGATGGCGCGACGATCGGTGCAAAGGCCGAGACGCTTTTGAAGCGATCGGGATTACGCAAGGCGATCGTCAGCGCGCCGTGTCCGCCCATCGAATGGCCGGTAATGCCCTGTGCGTTCATGTCGGCCGGGAAATTCGACGCGATCAGCGCGGGCAGCTCATCCTCGATATAGCTGCGCATCCGGAAATGCGGACTCCACGGTGCCTCGGTCGCATCGACGTAGAAGCCCGCGCCCTGGCCCAGGTCATAGGCCGCATCATCGGCAACGGCCTCTCCACGTGGCGAGGTGTCAGGGGCGACGAGGATCACGCCAAGCTCCGCACAGGCCGCCCGATACTCGCCCTTCTCCATCACATTGGCGTGGGTGCAGGTGAGGCCGGACAGATACCAGACAACCGGCAGTTTCGTACCCGGGGCATGGTCGGGCACGAAGACCGCGAAATTCATGTCGGTGCCGGTGGTCGCCGAGGCGTGGCGATACACCCCCTGCGTCCCGCCATGCGCACGCCAGCTCGAAATCATGTCCATTGCCCGATATCCTTCAGTCATAGCGCAGCGCCTCGATCGGATTCATTGCCGCTGCGCGACGCGCCGGGAAATAACCGAACATGACACCGATCAGCGCGGAAAACAGGAAACTCAACAAATTGATCTGCAGGTCGAACTGGAACGGCAGGCCCAGTGCAGGGGCCGCCAGCACACAAACGACGAACGCCAGCGTCATCCCGATCAGGCCGCCGAGACACGACAGCGCGACGGCCTCAACCAGAAATTGCAGCAATACTTCATGGCCGAGCGCGCCAATCGCCAGCCTTATGCCGATCTCCCGCGTCCGCTCGGTGACACTGACCAGCATGATGTTCATGATGCCGATTCCGCCGACCAACAGGCTGATCCCTGCAACCGCACCGATCAGCGCGGTCAGGATGCCGATGGTGCTGGAGATCGTGTCGGCCAGTTGCTTGGCATCGAGCACGATGAAATTATCGTCGGTCGCCGGCGTCAGCCCCCGTCGCTCGCGCAACAATGCGCTCAGCGCCTGCTGAATTCCCTTGGTGTCATAGGTCGGGTCGATACCGACCATGATCGCACGGACATCCTGGTTGCCGGTCATCTGGCGCTGCACCGCCTTGATCGGCATCAGGACGGCATCGTCCTGGTCATTGCCGAAACCGCCCTGCCCGCGCGTTGCCAATACGCCGATGACTTCGCACGACACGCCCTTGATGCGCATCGCCTGGCCAACCGGCTCGGTTGCCTGGAACAGATTCTTCACGATGGTATTGCCGATGACGCAGACGCTCTTTCCGGCCTGCTCCTCCTGCGGCGTGAAGATGCGGCCATCGACGACCGCCCATTTCTGCGCCTTGAAATAGTCGTTGCTGGTGCCGTTGACGGTCGTCGACCAGTTCTGGGCGTTCCTGACGGCCAGCCCCGCCGTCTGCGCCTGGCCCGCCACGGCGGTGACACCGCCGATCTGTTCCCGGATCGCGTCGAGGTCGCTGAGCTTGAACGGCGGTGGGGACTCGGTCGATCCGCCAGGCCCGCCGCCCTGACGGGCAAGCACCTGAAGCACATCCGACCCGAGCGCGCTGATCGAGCTGCGCACCGCCGTCGTCGCACCATTGCCGAGGGTCACCATCGTGATCACCGAGAACACGCCAATGACAATGCCCAGAATCGTCAGCACCGACCGCAGCACGTGCCGCCGGATCTCACGAACGGCGAGGAGAAGCGTGGTGGCGAGCATTATGTGGCCCGTCCCACGGAATGTTCGACGATGCCGTCCTTGAAATGGACAATCGTGTGGGCATAGCGCGCCATCTCGGCCTCGTGCGTTACCATCAGCACGGTGATGCCACGCTCGCGATTGAGCCGCGTCAACAGCTCCATGATCTCGACCGACCGCTCGCTGTCGAGATTGCCCGTCGGCTCATCCGCCAGGAGCACGTCGGGATGCGTGACCAGCGCCCGCGCAATCGCCACGCGCTGCTGCTGACCGCCCGACAGTTCGGCCGGGATGTGCTTCGCCCAGGGCACCAGGCCAACGGTGTCGAGTGAAGCCATCGCCGCCTCGCGTCGTTTGATGCGGTCATCGCCGCGATAGAGCAGCGGCAGCTCGACATTCTCGAGCGCGGTCGTTCGTGCGAGCAGATTGAATCCCTGAAACACGAAGCCCAGGTAACGGCGTCGTAACAGCGCACGTTGATCGCGGTCCAGCGCCTGAACCTCGACGCCCTTGAACACAAAGCGTCCCGAGGTCGGGGTGTCGAGGCAGCCGAGGATGTTCATCGTGGTCGACTTTCCCGACCCGCTCGCGCCCATCACCGCAACGAAATCTCCCGCCTGAACCTCCATGTCGACGCCCTTCAACGCCTGAAACGCGGCGGGACCGGTGCCGAAGGTCTTGGTAATGCCCTCCAGCCGGATCAGTGGCTCGATTGCGGCGGGATCAGCCACCGGTTGCCGTCGCTTTTTGTCCGGTCACGACCACGTCCCCCGCCTTCAGCCCGCCCGACGTGATCGCCGTGTTGCGGCCGTCTGTCGGGCCGGTGACGACCTCGACAGGGTGAAGCTTGTTTTCTGCTTCGAGCACATAGACCAGCTGGTGACTGCCGACGCCGATCCCGCGTTCCTGCTGGCCCTTGGTGCGCGCGGGCTGGACCGGCTTGATCGCAAAGGCGCTCGACTTGGCCTTATTTGCATCGTCGGGCGGCGTGAAACGCAGCGCCGCATTGGGGACGATCAGGACGTTTTTGGCGCCGGCTGTCGCAATAGTGGCGGTTGCCGTCATGCCCGGACGCAGCGTCAGATCGGCATTGGAAAGAACGAGATTGGCGAGATAGGAGACGACGTTCGACGTGCTCGTCGCGGTCGATGTGCTGCTCGATGAGCCGACCAGATTCTTGGCACCCAGATTGACGCGGCTGATCGTCGCGGGAAATGTCCGATCCGGATAGGCATCGACCGTAAACGATGCAGGCTGCCCCTCATGGACCTGGCCGACGTCGGCCTCGTCGACCGACACCTCCAGCTTCATCTTCGTCAGGTCCTCGGCGATGATGAACAGCGAGGGCGTGCTGAAACTGGCCTGCACCGTCTGACCAGGATCGATCGAGCGTTTCAGGACGACGCCGGCCACTGGCGAACGGATGACCGCCTTGCCGACTTGTGTGCTGTCCGACGACAGCTGCGCCTCAGCAGAGATGACATTGGCCTGAGCAAGGCGAAGGGCGGCGACGGCGCGGGCGTAATTGGCCTCCTGCGTCGCCATTTCCGATTTTGCCGGCACGCGCCCGCCGGACAACCGGCTGACGTCGCGAAAGCGGTCGAGCTGCGCCTTGCTCTCGGCAACGGTCGCCTCGGCCTGTGCCACACTTGCCTGATTGGCACCCAGCGCCGCCCGGGAGCGCGTCACGGCATCTTCGAGCCGCGACGTATCGATAATGGCAACCGGCTGCCCCTTCGCGACACGGTCGTTGACGTCGACCATCACGCGTTCGACGATACCGGATATTTCCGACCCGACGTCGACCTGATTGGTCGGTGCCAGATTGCCGGTCGCGGTGACCGTGACCGAAATATCCCCCCGCCGGACGGCAGCGGTGAGATATTGTGCCTGCGGCGCGCCCTGTGTGCAGCGGACAATGGTGAAGATGATCAGCAGGACGCCAACGCCGATCGCCGCCCATTTGCCCCAGCGTGACCACCAGCCCGGCGGCAGCGTGCCCAGAAAATCGTCAAGCGCGGGATCGGTTACCATATCCGTCATCTATTGCCTCGTTGACGTTACCGGCGTCGCCGGATCCCAGCCCCCGCCAAGCGCGAGGTAGAGCTGGACCAGCGACGTCGCCTGCGCCGATCGCGCGCTCGCCAGCCCGTCGCGCGCGGAGAGCAGCGATTGTTCGGCGGTCAGCAGCGTCCGGAAATCTGTCAGGCCCGCGCGGTACTGGCTGCGCGCAAGAATTGCCGCATTGTTTGCGGCCTCCACGGCAACCGTCAGCTCCCGCGCGCGGTCCCCCGACGTACGAACGGCGACCAGCCCGTTTTCAACATCCTGCAAGGCACCAAGCACCGTAGCCTTATAGTTCGCGAAGGCGCCGCGTGCTGCCGCTTCCTGCGACCGGACCTGCGAATGCAGCCGACCGCCGTCGAAAATCGTCTGGGCAAGCGACGCGAACAGTCCGCCAGTGATGATGTTGCCGAGCGAACCGAGCGACAAGGCCGACGTCCCGACGTTTCCATCGATGGTCAGGTCAGGGTAGAGCCGCGCCTTCGCAACGCCGATGCGCGCGGTCGCCGCCGCCAGCTGGCGTTCCGCGGACCGGACGTCAGGCCGCTGACGCAGGACGTCGGCGGGAATCCCCGCGGCGATCGACGCAGGACCGGACGGGATCGGCCTTTCCTGCGATAACAACCCATCGGCACTGCCCGGCGCCTGCCCGGTAAGGATCGACAGCTGGTTGCGTGCCGAAGCGACCGATTGTTCGAGCAGGGGTATCGATGCGGCAGTTTGCGCACGCTGGGTTCGTGCCTGCTCGACATCGAGCGACGAAACGAGGCCCGCCTGTGCGCGAAACCCTGCAATCTCAAGATTATCGTCCTGCGTCCGCAGCGTATCGCGCGCGATGGCGAGCCGGGATACCGCCGCACGGTAGGAGATGTAGTTGCTGGCCACATTGGCGGCGACCGTTCGCCGCACGGATACGAGATCGAAACCCGCTGCCTCGAGATCGGCGGCCGATGCCTGTTGCGAGCGTGCCAGCGCACCGAACAGGTCGGCACTCCACCGCGCGTCGATCGAGCCGGAAAAACTGTCCGTGTCGCCTGCAAGACTGTTGAAATTACGGCCACCGCTTGCGGATGCGGTAGCGCTGGGCAAGCGGGCCGCCCGCGATTGCAGCAGTGCCTCACGGGCCTGAGCAAGGCGCGATACCGATTGCGCAATGTCGAGATTATCGGCAGCAGCCATGTCGATCAGCTGGGTTAAAACGTCGTCGTCATAGACTTGCCACCAGGCGGAGACGTTCCCTGGCTGGTCTGAACCTGCGCTCACATAATGCGGGGGCACTGCGAGCAGCGCCTGATCAGGACTTTGGTAGTGCGGGCCAACGGCGCATCCCGCCAGCGTTGCCGCGAGACATGCCGCCAGTGCGCGTCGCGATTGGTTCATTTTCGAGAGAAACGCTGGATCGCTTGGCACATTGCTGACTAGCGACAGCAGCGCGGCATTGCCAATAGTCTTGGCTGCCCAGCAGGTGAAATAGATTGCTCGGGTGAGGCCTGGTTGCGGGAGCAGGATTTGAACCTGCGACCTTCAGGTTATGAGCCTGACGAGCTACCGGGCTGCTCCATCCCGCGCCAACCTGGGTAAGCGCTAGAGGCCTCAGCCGAAAAGTTTCAACATTGAAATGGGTTCTTAAAGAGACATCCGAACGCACATGCGCGCCTGCTACAAAGCCTGGCGACGTCCTACTCTTCCGACGCTTAAGCGGCAGTACCATCGGCGCTGTCTGGTTTCACGGCCGAGTTCGAGATGGGATCGGGTGGGTCACAGACGCTATGGCCACCAAGCTATGAAGCGGGCGCGAATATGCGTGTTTTAACAAACAGTTCGCCAGCGTTGAGACAACGCCGACAAACCACATGTCGGATGTTCCTAAATCGATACCGTGCACTTTTGAAGATGACCAATTATCAGGCGTCTGATTGATTATCCGCCATCACGGCCAGCCAGAGCTGTCGTTGATGGTGGGACTCTCAAGCATGAACAGAGCAATTAGGACCAGTTAGCTCCACGCATTACTGCGCTTCTACACCTGGCCTATCAACGTGGTGGTCTTCCACGGCTCGATGAAATCTTATCTCGAGGGAGGCTTCCCGCTTAGATGCTTTCAGCGGTTATCCCGTCCATACATAGCTACCCTGCTGCACCATTGGCATGATGACAGGTCCACCAGAGGTATGTTCAACCCGGTCCTCTCGTACTAGGGTCAACTCCTCTCAAATTTCGACGCCCACGGCAGATAGGGACCAAACTGTCTCGCGACGTTCTGAACCCAGCTCACGTACCACTTTAATTGGCGAACAGCCAAACCCTTGGGACCTGCTCCAGCCCCAGGATGTGATGAGCCGACATCGAGGTGCCAAACAACCCCGTCGATATGAGCTCTTGGGGGTTATCAGC
>JBBRRC010000034.1:0-23514 GCA_038225385.1 Sphingomonadales bacterium
CCGCGCTCGATCTCTCCCACAATCCGGTCCCGCAAATCCGAGGAACTGCTCTTGCCCATGATCCACCTCCAAACACGGTGAATCACACATCGTCATCTAAAGGAATCCCTCGATTCACATTTCAGGCGCGACGCTCTAGCAAGCCCATCAGGCGATCCATGAAGCACGCCGCTGGATTTGCGCGATCAGGCGCTGTTGCTGGCAGGCTCATGGCCGGGTGCTTGGGAGAATTTTGTTGGATTTACTCGGGTTCGCACTCGCCGTTCTTCTCATCGAATTAACGCCCGGCCCAAACATGGCCTGGTTGGCTGGACTTTCCGCCACTGAAGGCCTGCGGACAGGAATGGCTGCCGTCAGCGGTATTGCGCTGGGCCTGCTGGCAAATGGCGTGTTGGCCGCATTCGGTTTAGCTGCTTTGCTGCAGGCAGCACCGCACCTTTGGATTGGCTTGCGCATAGCGGGCGCGGGGATGATGGCCTGGTTGGCCATCGGCACGTGGCGAGGTGCAGGCAAAGGCTTTGAACGACTGCCGCCGAAGAAGTCGGTGGCACAGGCTTTTGCAACCGGAGCGCTGATCAATTTGCTCAATCCCAAGGCCTATATTTTCTTCCTGGTGGTCGCGCCGCAATTCATCGCTGGAGGTCACCTGAGCCTCAACGGAGCGCTGGTCCTTTCAGTGATCAGTGTTGCCATTGCCACAACCATCCATTTGGCGATCGTGGTCGCGGGGGGAAGAGCGCACGCTTGGCTTAAAAATCCGTCGAGAACCAAAATGGTACAACGAGTATTTGCAGTGATCCTGCTGGGGCTCGCCGTGTCGTTTCTTTGGGCAGATCTTGGCTGATAGGGCAGGACTGACTTGATCAGATAGAGCTGATGCATTGCCTTGCAGGACACGCCCATCCGTAAACGACTGGCCCAACGTGCCATTGCCACGCTTCCGAAACGCACATTCGCATGCGCGCACAGGTCGCGTCGCCGGCCCCTGCGCGGTCAGGACTGAGACCATTGCCTGAGCGCCAAACCAAGAATCGTACCGACCGCAATCGCGATTGTCAGGTCGACAAATACGGTCAGCACCACCGTCAGGAGCAGCAGCGCAAGGTCGGTCGGGGGCAGGCGCAGGCGCTCGGGCCAGCGATGTGGCTCGCTCATCGTCCAGGCGGTCACAATCAGCAGCCCGGCGAGTGATGGCAGCGCAAGCCCGCCTGCGAGGGGTGCGGCCAGCAGCATTGTCAACAGGATGGTGAGCGCATGGATCATTCCCGCCACCGGCGTCCGGCCGCCTGCGCTCACATTGGTCGCGGTACGTGCGATCGCGCCCGTAGCCGGCAGTCCGCCGAACAGCGGCGAGGCAAGATTGGCGGCACCCTGCGCGATAAGTTCGGCGCTCGAGCGGTGCGCGGCTCCGATCATGCGGTCGGCCACCACAGCGGACAGTAGTGATTCGATGCCCGCCAGAAACGAGATCAGTATCGCCGAGGGTATGAGCTGTGGCAGCGCAGCAAGGTCGATACTGGGGAGTTGCGGGACCGGCAGGCCGCGGGGCAGCGCGCCGTAACGTCCAGCCACAGTTTCGACCAAGGGGAAATAAAGTGCTGCACCGATGCTGGCAAGGCCGATGACGACGATCAGCCCGGGGAAGCGCGGTGCAATCCGACGCAGGATAAGGATCCCCGCTATGCAGCCGACCCCTAGCGCCAGTGCAGCCGGATCGAGCGACGCGCGCGCGTGCCATAATCCCGCCAGCTTCGGCACAAAGTCGGCCGGCAGCGGCCCGGCGTGAAGCCCGCAGAGATCCTTGATCTGGCTGACCCCGATGACGATCGCGATGCCGATCGTGAAGCCCTCGATCACTGCCTCGGGGATTTGGCGGATGAACCGGCCTAGCCCGAGCAGACCGGCGACGAGCAAGATAACTCCCGCCATTGCTGTCGCGGCGAGCAGGCCATTCTGGCCGTGATCGTGAATGATGCCGTATACGACGACGATGAACGCACCGGTCGGCCCGCCGATTCGCACCCGGCTGCCCCCTAATGCCGAGATCAGGAAGCCCGCGACGACAGCGGTGACCAGCCCCGCCGCCGGTCGCGCACCCGATGCGATTGCAATCGCGATGCTGAGCGGCAAAGCGACCAGCGCCACGGTCACCCCCGCCAGCGCATCGGAAGCGAAAGCGCGCGGTGTGTATCCGACGAGTGTGGTCAGGATCTTCGGCTTCACCTCAAAACGGGTAAGCCATGGGTCGTCATGGAGCCAGCATCGAATGGCGAGGACGCCAGACTAGTTCAGCATCGTGGTGGATTCAGGACCCGCCGCACCGGCAGAGTGGCTGTGAGGGATTAGGCCCAGTTGGCAAGGATCAGCAACGCTCCGTTGGCCATATCGCGGATCATAGCGGGTTCCATTCTTCTCCGTCGGGCATCGGCGCAAAAATGGCGTCGACCTGAGCGGGATCGAACTCCGCCACCCACTGCGGCGCATTGTCCTTGTCGATGATGAGTGCGCGGACGCCCTCGATGAAGTCGGGCGTGTGGACCATGCGAGCACCGATGGCGTATTCCTGCCGCATCTCGCTGGCGAAGTCGGGCATCGCCGCGCCCTCGCGCAGTTGCCGGAGTGCGACCGCCATCGATAGCGGGGATTTGGTGCGGAGCGTCGTAAGTTCTTTCAGCGCCCATTCGCCGCCGCCTGCCTCCAGCGTAGCCATGATGTCGGCCACACTGTCGCCCGCGAACAACCGGTCAATATGCGTCCGGTTCGCGACGATGCGGGCGAGCGGGGCACCGGTGCTATTTGCTTTCAGCGTTGCGAAGATGTCCGTGCTGTCCTGCAGCGCTGCAATCGCGCCCGGGACAGCCTCGGCACTCAGGTAATGCGTCGCCAGCCCCAGCGCGAGGCACTCTGCGCCGTCGAGCCGCGCGCCGGTCAGCGCAAGAAATTTGCCGACCTGTCCCGGCAGCCGTGACAGGTACCAGCCGCCGCCGACATCGGGGAACAGGCCGATGCCGGTTTCGGGCATGGCAAATCGCGTATTCTCGGTTGCGATGCGGTAGGCGCAGGGCAGCGCGATCCCGACGCCGCCGCCCATCGTGATGCCATCCATCACGGCGACCGTCGGCTTGGCATAGGTGAACAGCCGGTGGTTCATCCGGTATTCGGCAGCGAAGAAAGCCCGGGCATCAGCTCCGTCGCCCTTCCCGCTGGTCGCGAGCATGCGTATGTCGCCGCCCGCGCAAAAGCCACGGCCTTCGGCATGGTCGATAACAATACAGCTGACGTCGGGATCGCCCTCGAACGCGGCCAGGGCGTCGAGCATGGCGACGCACATGGCCTGGGTCAGCGCATGCAGTGCCTTCGGCCGGTTCAGCCGGATACGGCCGAGGCGACCTTCGCTGGCGACCAGAATTTCGCTCACTGCCGGGTCAGTTCGCGACCGATGATCATCCGCATCACCTGGTTCGTCCCCTCGAGGATCGAATGCACCCGCAGGTCACGCCAGAAGCGTTCGATCGGATAGTCTTGCAGATAGCCATAGCCGCCAAACAGTTGGAGTGCGTCGTTCGCCACCCTTGATCCGGTATCGGTTGCCAGCCGCTTGGCCATCGCGGCGAACTTGGTCTTGTCGGGCGCGTTCGCCGTCACCTTTGCCGCCGCCATGTAGAGCAGCGCGCGCGCCGCCTCCAGATCAGTGGCCATATCGGCGAGCATGAACTGGGTGTTCTGGAAATCGGCGATGGGTTTACCGAATTGCTTGCGATCGCGGGTATAGGCAATCGCCTCGTCCAGGCAGCGCTGCGCGCCGCCCAGCGAACACGCGCCGATATTGAGCCGTCCCCCGTCGAGGCCCATCATCGCGATGCGAAATCCTTCCCCTTCGCCACCCACAAGGTTTTCCACAGGAACGCGCACATCCTCGAAAATGACCTGCGCCGTCGGCTGCGAATGCCAGCCGAGTTTCTTTTCAGGCGCACCGAACGAGACGCCGGGGGTATCGCGTTCGATGGCGAGGCACGAAATTCCCTTGGGGCCATCCTCACCGGTACGCACCATGGTGACGTAGAGATCGTTGACTCCCCCGCCGCTGATGAACTGCTTGGTGCCGTTCAGGACATAATGGTCGCCGTCTCGCCGCGCCGAGGTCCGTAAAGCCGCCGCGTCGGAGCCGCTGCCGGGCTCGGTCAGGCAATAGCTCGCGATGCGGTCCATGGTGACGAGGCTGGGGAGGTAGCGGTCCTTCACCCCTTGGGACCCGAACCGGTCGATCATCCACGCCGCCATATTGTGGATCGAGATGAACGCCGAGGTGGACGGACAGCCATAGGCCATCGCCTCCATGATCAGCGCCGCCTCCAGCCGCCCGAGGCCGATGCCACCCGATTCCTCGCTGACATAGATTGCGGCAAAGCCAAGCTCTGCCGACGCCTTGATCGTGTCGCGCGGGAAGATGTGATGTTCGTCCCATGCGGCGGCATGCGGCGAGATGGCGTCGGCGGTGAATTTACGCGCGAGATCCTGGATCGTGCGCTGGTCATCGGTGAGGTCGAATTGGGTGGTCATGTTCAGCCCATTGTCGGAATGACGAAAGCATTTGCCCCGTCAGGTGAGCCATCGGGCCAGCGCTGGGTGATCGTCTTGATCTTGGTCCAGAACTTCACGCCTTCCATGCCGTGCTGGTTGGTATCGCCGAATGCCGAACGCTTCCAGCCGCCGAAACTGTGATAGGCGACCGGGACAGGGATCGGGACGTTGATGCCGACCATGCCGACATTCACCCGCGCGGCGAACTCGCGCGCGGCATGACCGTTGCGGGTGAAGATCGCGACGCCATTGCCGTACTGGTGCTCGCTTGGCAGGCGCAGCGCGGTCTCGAAATCGGGCGCGCGGACGATCTGGAGCACCGGGCCGAAAATTTCCTCCTTGTAGGACTCCATCGCAGGCCTGACGTGATCGAACAGCGTCGGGCCGATGAAGAAGCCGTCCTCGTGCCCCTGCAGGCTGAACCCGCGGCCATCGACGACGAGTTCAGCCCCCTCGTCGACGCCCTTTTGGATCCAGCCCTCGACGCGGGCCTTGTGCGCGGCATTCACGACGGGGCCGTAATGCGCGTCGTTGTCCGTGGAAACGCCGATGCGGAGTGCCGCCATGGCCGGGATCATTTTCTCGCGCAGGGCCGCGGCCGTCTTGTCGCCGACCGGCACGACGACGGGCAGCGCCATGCAGCGCTCCCCTGCCGAGCCGAACGCCGCGCCCGACAGGTCGTTCACCACCTGGTCGAGGTCGGCATCGGGCATTACGATGCCATGGTTCTTCGCGCCGCCCATCGCCTGCACGCGCTTGCCCGCGGCGACTCCGCGCCGGTACACATGGTGGGCGATGTCGGACGAACCGACGAAGCTGACCGCAGCGATGTCAGGGTGGTCGAGGATCGCGTCGACCATCTCCTTGTCGCCGTGGACGACCTGCAGGACACCCTCGGGCGCTCCCGCCTCGCGCATCAGCTTGCCGAGCTCGACCGGGAGTGACGGATCGCGCTCGCTCGGCTTCAGGATGAAAGCATTGCCGCAGGCGATCGCGACCCCGAACATCCACATCGGGATCATCGCCGGGAAGTTGAACGGCGTGATCCCGGCGCCGATGCCGAGCGGCTGGCGCATCGAATAGACGTCGATGCCGGGCCCCGCGCCCTGCGTATACTCACCCTTCAGCACATGCGGAATGCCGCAGCAGAACTCGATGACCTCGAGCCCGCGCTGAATGTCGCCCTTCGAATCGGCGATGACCTTGCCATGCTCGGACGACAGCAGGTGCGCCAGCTTGTCCATGTGCGCCTCGACCAGTCGCTTGAATTCGAACATGACGCGCGCGCGGCGTTGCGGGTTCGTCGCCGCCCAAACCGGCTGCGCCTTCAGTGCTGCCTGGACCGCGACCTCGAGAACGGCTGCATCGCCCAAAGGAACACGCGCCTGAATCTGGCCGGTGTTGGGGTCGAACACATCACTGAAGTTGGTCGCAGCACTGGTCTCGCCGACGACGTAATGATCAATCTGCCGCACGGGTCCGTCTCCAGGTCTTGCGCGGTCCTCCATGCGGCGGGGAACGAAAACTCGCAAGCGAGAGGCGTGCAATGCCGGCGCGTTTCCTGCGATGAGACGGGATGAAACAAAACGGCGGCGTAATCATTGTGACCAGGTGAGCCATGAGGGAGAGTGAAATGAAGACCATGATTCTGGCCGCCGTAACAGCGGCCGCCGCGCTGGGTGGATGTACCGACAGCGGGTACGATCGCCCCGGCTATGCGTCGGACAATCAGTATCACGCCTGGCGCAGGTACGACTATAATCACCCCGATCCATCGTATAACGGCTATTATGCCGACAAATATTATCGCGACGACCCGCGCTACCGCGAACGCCGGCTCAGCTCGAACGACCGTGTCTATCGCGGGCAGGATGGCCGTTATTACTGTCGCCGCAACGACGGCACGACTGGACTGATCGTTGGCGGCATTGCCGGTGGCGTGCTTGGCAGTGTGATCGCACCTGGCGGCTCCGGCGTGCTGGGTGCATTACTCGGCGGCGCTGGCGGCGCAATCGCCGGCCAGGCGATCGACAAGAGCGACGCCCGCTGTAAATAGTTCGGTGATTGTCCCTGTGCTGAGGCACAGGGACATCTCTCCAATCTACAGTTTTTCGGTCAGCTCCGGCACGAGCTTGAACAGGTCACCAACAAGGCCGATGTCAGCGACCTGGAAAATCGGCGCATCTTCGTCCTTGTTTATGGCGATGATCGTCTTGGAGTCTTTCATGCCCGCCAGATGCTGGATGGCGCCCGAAATGCCGACGGCGATGTAAACTTCGGGGGCCACGATCTTTCCGGTTTGCCCGACCTGATAGTCGTTGGGAACATAGCCCGCATCCACCGCTGCGCGGCTGGCACCGACGCCAGCACCGAGCTTGTCGGCCAGCGGCTCAATGATCGCATGGAAATTTTCGCTGTTTTGCAACGCGCGACCACCTGACACGATGATCTTGGCGCTGGTCAGTTCGGGCCGTTCCGACTTGGCAATCTCGCCATTCAGGAATGTGGCAAGTCCCTTGTCACCGGTCGACGCGACGGCTTCGATCGTGCCGCTACCGCCCGTCAGCGCCGCCTTGGCAAAGGCGGTCCCACGTACCGTGATGATTTTCTTCGCATCCGAAGATTGCACGGTCGCAATGCCGTTGCCCGCGTAGATCGGCCGGGTGAAGGTGTCGGGCCCTTCTACCGACAAGATGTCGCTGATCTGCATGACGTCGAGCAGTGCGGCGACGCGGGGGGCAATGTTTTTGCCGTTGCTGGTCGCTGGCGCCAGAAAGGCATCGTGATGGCTCATCAACTCTGCGACGAGCGGCGCGACGTTTTCCGCGAGTGCGTGCGCAAAAGCGATGTCGTCGGCGACGTGAACCTTACCGACTCCGGCGATCTTCGCGGCTTCATCAGCGACGGCCGCACACTGGTATCCCGCGACCAGCAGGTGCACTTCCCCCAGTTCGGCGGCGGCGGTGACAACGGCGAGCGTCGCGTCTTTGACCACTGAATTGTCGTGTTCGACCCATACCAGCGTCTTCATGCGGGCACTCCCATTTCCTTGAGCTTGGCGACCAGAGCGTCGACATCCGCGACCTTGATTCCGGCGACGCGTTTGGGGGGCTCGACAACCTTGAGCGTCGTCAGCCGCTTCGTCACGTCGACGCCGTAATCTGCCGGCGTTTTCTGCGCCATCGGCTTCGATTTGGCCTTCATGATGTTGGGCAGTGAGGCATAGCGCGGCTCATTGAGACGCAGGTCGGTCGTGACGATTGCCGGTGCCTTGAGACTCACGGTTTCCGACCCGCCATCGACCTCGCGCGTTACCTTGATCGTGTCGCCCTCGATGACGACCGCGCTGGCAAATGTTCCCTGGCCCCAGCCGAGCAGGGCCGCGAGCATCTGGCCGGTCTGGTTGCTGTCGTCGTCGATCGCCTGCTTGCCGAGGATGACGAGTCCGGGTTGTTCTTCCTCGACAACCTTGGCCAGCAATTTGGCAACACCCAGAGGTTCTACTTCCGTCTCGGACACGATCAGGATCGCGCGGTCGGCGCCCATGGCAAGGGCGGTGCGCAATGTTTCCTGGCTCTTCTGCTCGCCGATCGACACCGCGATGATCTCGGTCGCGGCGCCTTTTTCCTTTTGGCGGATCGCTTCTTCGACGGCGATTTCGTCGAACGGGTTCATGCTCATCTTGACGTTGGCCAGATCGACGCCCGACCCGTCGGCCTTCACGCGTGGCTTCACGTTATAATCGATGACCCGCTTTACGGGGACGAGTATTTTCATCGCGTCTTCCTTGGCTTTCCGTTCACGTAAACGTCAATAGCAATATGCCAGATATTTTGCCAGACTTCAGCGCGCGCTTCGCATCATGCCGCTTTTTTGACCTCCGCCACGATTTTTCTGGCTGCGTCGCCGAGGTCGTTCGCGGCGACGATGGGAAGGCCTGAATTGGCGAGGATATCCTTGCCCTGCTGCACATTCGTTCCTTCGAGTCGTACGACAAGCGGGACCGCCAGGTTCACTTCCTTTGCAGCAGCAACGATGCCGTCGGCAATGATGTCGCATTTCATGATCCCGCCAAAGATATTGACGAGAATGCCTTTCACTGCCGGATCGGCCAGGATGATCTTGAACGCCGCCGTCACTTTCTCCTTCGAAGCGCCGCCCCCCACATCGAGGAAGTTCGCCGGAAACATGCCATTCAGCTTGATGATGTCCATGGTCGCCATCGCCAGTCCGGCACCATTGACCATGCAGCCAATGTCACCGTCCAGCTTGATGTAGGCGAGGTCGTATTTCGACGCTTCTATTTCGGCCGGGTCCTCTTCGGTCTCGTCGCGCAGCGCGGCCAGATCCTTGTGCCGGAACATCGCGTTACCGTCGAAGGCCACCTTGGCATCCAGAACCAGCAGACGGTTGTCGGTCGTTACGGCAAGCGGATTGATTTCGATCTGCTCCGCATCGGTGCCAAGGAACGCGTCATAGAGTTTCGACGCGACGTTCGCTGCCTGGTTTGCCAGATCGCCTGTTAGCTCCAACGCCGCTGCAACGGCACGTCCGTGGTGCGGCATGAAGCCCGTTGCGGCATCGACGTCGATCGCGAGAATCTTTTCGGGCGTGTCGTGTGCCACCGCCTCGATATCCATCCCGCCCTCGGTCGAGACGACCATCGACACGCGACCGGACGCGCGGTTGACCAGTAGTGCGAGATAATATTCGGCGGCAATGTCGACGCCGTCGGTCACGTAGAGCCGGTTGACCTGTTTACCATGCTCGCCGGTCTGGATCGTCACCAGCGTATTGCCCAGCATGTCGCTTGCCGCGGCCCGTACCTCGTCCAGTGACTTTGCCAGCCGCACGCCGCCCTTGGCATCGGGCGAGAGTTCCTTGAATTTGCCCTTGCCGCGACCGCCAGCATGAATCTGCGCCTTAACTACGTACAGCGGACCCGGCAGCTTCCCAGCAGCTGCCACCGCCTCGTCGACCGACATCGCGCTAAACCCGATGGGCACCGGCACGCCGAATTTGGCGAGCACTTCCTTGGCCTGATATTCATGGATATTCATGCGCGGGCCTTTTGCTGGGCGAAATTTGCTTGGGACAAAACTCTAAGCATGACTGGCGCGCTCTTGCCAACCCTGGCGCTGCGCTCAGGACGCAATCGTACAGCCGATGCCCGCGGTTGTCACAACCTCGAGAATTTTGGGATCGCCCAATGCGCGTATCCGGTGGAGAAAATCGGCGACCGTCAGCTGGCCGATCTGTTCGCGGCCGAGGCCGGAGAGGCGCGAGAGCCGCTGGAGCTGACCGAGACTGAGCCGATCGACCATCCGCTGGGCCATGCAGGTCGCGATCGGACGTGTCAGCCCGGCGTCGACCAGTGCTGAGCGCACCCGCGATTCGGGTGTTGCGCAGGCCGAAAGGGATACCAACACGAGCAGACCGATGAACCGCATAAACCGCTCCTGAAACGAGGCTACCTAGTCTTCCTGGGCGATCGTCACTCGCAGGCCGTCCAGTGTCGCGACGAACGGAATCTGGCACGACAAGCGTGATTGTGCGTCGCGATGATCCGAGGAGTCCAGCAGGTCGTTTTCATCCTCGCTCATCGGGGCCACAAGCCCGGCAAAGGCCGGATCGACGTGCACGTGACACGTCGCGCATGAGCAGCAACCCCCGCACAGTGCGAGCAGCTCGTCGATCCCGTGGTCGCGGATCACTTCCATCACGCTCAGGCCGACCTTGCCTTCGAGTTCAACGGTCTCTCCGTCGCGTTTGGTAACGATCAGCTTCGGCATCGATTGCTCCTGTTATCCCGTTGCGCCTATGTCCCGGCGCGAGGGGCAAATCAAGGAAAGCAATCGTGAGTTTGACGAGCGAGCAGATCAAGGGCCACCTCGATGAGCTTGCGGCACGCGATCCGCGCTTCGCGGCGGCGCTGACGGTTGCGGGCTATCCCGAGCCACGCGGTCGCGATCGCGGCTATCTGACCTTGTTGCGCACGATCGTTGGGCAGCAGATCAGCTTCAAGGCGGCCGACGCCGTATGGGCAAAGGTCGCTGCCGCGGTGGGGGCCATCGACAATCCTGAGGCGATGATCACGACAAGCGACGAGACGTTGCGCGCCGCGGGCCTCTCGCGACAGAAAATCGGCTATGTCCGCAGCCTTGCCGAGCTGGTCGCCTCGGGCGCACTCGACTTCGATACCCTCCCAGACGACGATGAGGAGGCAATAGCGGCGCTGACCCGGATCAAGGGGATTGGCCGGTGGTCGGCCGAAATCTACCTGCTGTTTGCCGAAGGCCGCGCGGACATCTGGCCTGCGGGCGATCTGGCCGTCCAGGAATCGGTGCGGCGGCTCATGGGCCTCGACGAGCGGCCCGACGAGAAGGCGGCGCGCGCCATTGCCGAGAACTGGCGTCCCCACCGGGGCGCTGCTGCGATTTTCGCCTGGCACCATTACAAGATACCGGTGATTTGAGCAGCCGCTTGAACGCGATCCATCGTCCCGCTAAGCGAACGGACCCACGCGGGTGTAGCTCAATGGCAGAGCAGAAGCTTCCCAAGCTTACGACGAGGGTTCGATTCCCTTCACCCGCTCCACGGTTTTCCGCCGTATTTTAGCAAGGTGTCTCTAACCATTCCAACGGAGCGTTCCAACGCTGCAGTGGAATGCAAATGTGCATCTAAGTAATTGAAAACGATTCATTTTTTCCAATAAACTCGTTATAATTCAATTACTTGACATTTATTAGGAATTATGACATGCGTTGCTCGGATAATGACGTATGTCCCCCGCCATGCAGTTTAATCGATCCAAGTTAAAGGCAGTGATACTGCACACTTGCGAGTCGTGTCCCCCGGACCAGCTTGGAGCTGTTAAGCTCAACAAGGTGCTCTATTTCTCAGATATGCTACGGTATGCCCAGGCCACCGTGCCGATCACAGGTGCGACGTATAGAAAGCGCCCGTATGGCCCAACGTGCGTAGAGCTTCTACCCACTCTCCGGGAGTTGGAGCACGAGGGTGCACTCGAAGTCACATCGTCAGAGTATTTCGGTTTAAAGAAGACCAATTATCGTTGCTTGAAAGCGCCTGATCTGAACGTTTTGAACGGTGATGAACTCAGCTTGCTTAGCGAAGTGATACAATTCGTTTGCACTCAAAACACCGCCAAAACGATTAGCGAATTCAGTCACAAAGCGCCTTGGGAACGCGCCGAATTTGGTGATGACATTCCTTACAGCACCGCATATTTACTGTTTCCCAACATGGTTTCCCAAGAAGCCTTCGAAGCTACAGCAAAAGGGTTCGAACCAATTGAAAAGGCGCGACAAAGCGGAGACTCCGTGGTGTTTGCAGACTTCTCAGTTCTTCGACGCCGCCTTGGAGAGAAGAGCGGCTCCCTATCCGTTTGAACTCATCATCGAAATCATTCTTGATTTTGAAATTCGCTGTAAGGCAAATCCGAGAGAGCCCGGGGAACAGCACCCCAATCTTGAGCCTTTTGGAAAATTCTGGGTCTTTGAGACACCCCCCGTGTCTGGAATTCCCCGGTTTGCGCTATTGTACGAAATTGATGATGCGGAGGGCCAAGTCCGTCTTTGGAACATTCACTTTCTATAATAATCATTCCAGCGACGTACGTTAAGGCGCCACCCGTTGGAACGATCGTAGGTCCTAAATCATTTATTCTTAAAGACGATATGCCTTCTCAAACTTACGACGGGGGTCGATTCCCTTCACCCGCTCCCGCTCTCGTCAGTCTCACCTCTTTCGGTAAATCATCTTGATCACACTCATCGTGGCGCGCGCCGATAATGGGGTCATCGGTCGCGCAGGAGCATTGCCCTGGCACCTTCCCGCCGATCTGAAGCGGTTCAAGGCACTGACGCTGGGAAAGCCGATGATCATGGGGCGCAAGACCTTCGAAAGCCTTCCCGGCATGCTGCCCGGACGACGGCATATCGTGCTGACACGCGGCGACTGGCGCGCGTCCGGTGCGGAGGTGGCGCACGATATCGATGCGGCGCTTGCCCTCTCCGGGCATGACGTGTCGGTCATCGGCGGAGCGCAAGTATTTGCTTTATTCGAGCCCGTTGCCGACGTGTTTGAAATCACCGAGGTTCATCAGGATGTCGCCGGTGACACGGTGTTGCCGCCCCCCGATTTGGCCTTGTGGACCGAGGTCGCGCGTGAGCCGCATGACGGGTATAGCTTCGTGACATATCATCGGAGGGGAACATGAGGGGGTGGTTCGCATGGGCGTCACTGGGGCTCGGCCTTGCCGCCTTTGTCTTCTTCGGTCTGGTCCCGGGCGTCGTTGAGCGGAGCATGAACCGGGTAGAGGGCGCCGCGCCGCCGCCGGTCTCCGCTCGTGCCACAACGCTGCACCGGACGCTGCAGATCGCCGACATGCATGCCGATACGTTGCTGTGGAGCCGGGACCTGCTCGGACGTAGCGACCGGGGGCAGGTCGATCTGCCACGACTGAACGACGGCAATGTGGCGCTGCAGATCCTGTCGTCGGTGACCAAGACCCCGAAGAACCAGAATTACGACGCCAACGGCAGCGACACCGACAACATCACCCTGCTGACGATCGCCCAGGGGCAGCCGGTGCGCACATGGCATTCGCTGATCGAACGGTCGCTGTGGCATGCCGAAAAACTCGCGCGTTTCGAGGCACGTGCCAAAGGTCGTCTGAGAGGCATCCGCTCCAGGCGTGATCTGGCCGCGCTGCTCGCGGATCGCGCGGCAGGAAGGCCGGTGACGGGTGTGCTGTTGTCGGTCGAAGGTCTGCACGACCTCGAGGGCAAGGCAGCGAACCTCGACCGGCTCTATGCAGCCGGTTTCCGGATGGCGGGTCTCGTCCATTTTTTCGACAATGAGCTCGCCGGGTCAATGCACGGTTTGAAGAAGGGCGGCTTGACCCCGTTCGGTGTCGAGATCGTCCGCGCGATGGAGGCCAAGGGAATGGTCGTCGACGTCGCGCATTGCAGTCATCAGTGCGTGGCCGAAGTCCTGAAAATGGCCAGCCGGCCCGTTGTCTCTTCGCACGGCGGCGTCCAGGCGACGTGCAAGGTGAACCGCAATTTGACCGATGCCGAGATCAGGGGGGTCGCCGCGACCGGTGGGGTCGTCGGGATCGGCTATTGGGATGCGGCCGTTTGCGACACCTCGCCAGCGGGCATTGTCCGGGCGATCGCCCATGTTCGTGACCTGGTCGGCATCGACCATGTTGGGCTTGGCAGCGATTTCGACGGCGCGGTAACAACGCGCTTTGATACGTCACGGCTCGATGCGATCACGCAAGCAATGATCAATGCCGGGTTCAGCGACGCTGATATAGCGAAGGTCATGGGCGGCAATGTGCTGCGCCTTTTAGCGCAGGTGCTTCCGGATCGATGAAATGAGTGAAGGCAGCCCCGTTTTCTATGATGCCAGCGGTCGCCGCAATCGCTGGTCGAAGCGTGTCGTCGCGGGGCTGCTGGCGCTGATCGTGCTTGCGGCGGTCGGTCTTGCGCTCACTATTCTGGCGGTGCCGGCGGGCTCGGCGCTGCATCCGATTGGCGAGCGCAGCCAGGCGCGCCCGCTGGTCGATCAGGTCGCCAGGCTGCGTCACCGCGCGGGGAACTGGGTCCTGCCGGCGCGCGGGGGAGGAGGCTCCGCCCGACCGATCTCCGTCGCCTTCTACGTGCCCTGGGACCCCGACAGCCGCGCGTCGCTTGCTCGCCATATCGACGATATCGACTGGGTGGTGCCGACCCTTGCCTCGGTCACCGACGGCGGCCGGACGCGTAGTTATGACCCGGATCCGGCATTTCAGGCCGTTATCCGACGCAATGCGACGCCGCCGCGTGTTCTGCCGATGATCCAGAATGCGGCGCACGACAAATGGGACGGGCAGGGTATGGCCCGTATTCTGCGCGATCCGGTGAGGCGCAAGGCGCTGCTCGACTGGTCGCAGTCGATCGTGGCGTCGCAGCGCGGCAGCGGCGTCGTGTTCGACCTGGAAGAGCTGCCGGTGGACGCGCTTCCCGCCTATCGCCAGTTCCTGCGCGAGGCGCGTGGCCGCTTTGCGCCGCTCCATTGGGAAGTCACGATCGCGGTTCCGGTCGGTGATACCAGCTGGGACCTCCGCGCGTTCGCGGCCGTGGTCGATCATCTGTTCCTGATGGACTATGACGAGCATTCGCCCGGTGACCCGCCGGGCCCTGTCGCTTCGCAGAGCTGGTTCGTTGCCAATCTCAGCCGCGCGCTCACCGAGCTTCCGCGAGAAAAGACGATCGTTGCCATCGGTAATTACGCTTATGACTGGACCGACGGGCGCACCGACAACATGACCGATGAAGAAGCCTGGCTCGCGGCGAGCGACAGCCAGGCCGAAGTCATGTTCGACCCGGTGAGTGGCAATGCCCATTTCGCCTATGAGGAGGACGGCAAGAAACACGAGATCTGGATGCTGGACGCGGCGAGCGCCTGGAACCAGTTGCGCGCCACTCAGGGGCAGGGAATTGCCGGTGTGGCGCTCTGGCGGCTGGGCAGTGAGGATCCCGGCTATTGGCGCGACATCGATGCCTCGGCCAAGGGCCGCACACCGGATCTGGCGCAATTCTCGCCGGTTGGAAACGTCGATGTCGAGGGAGCGGGAGAGCTGCTGCGGATCGAGGCGACGCCCCGTGACGGCCTGCGCCACGTCGAATTCGACAACGCCGGGCTGATCCGCGAACAACAATTCGTCCACCTCCCCACGCCGTTCGTGGTGCGTCGTGGTGGCAATCGTCCGGGTCTCGTCGCCCTGACCTTCGACGATGGGCCTGATGCAACCTGGACACCGAAGATTCTCAATATTCTGGAAGCAAAGCACGCGCCCGCCACGTTTTTTGTCATCGGCGAAAATGCCATTTCGGCACCGGGTCTGATCAACCGTATTGTCGCCGATGGCAGCGAGCTCGGCAACCACAGCTACACGCACCCCAATTTGGCGCAGGTTTCCGACACCGGCATCCGCCTGGAGCTCAACACCACGCAGCGCGTGGTCGAAGCCTATTCGGGACGGTCGCTCCGCCTCTTTCGCGCCCCCTATTTCGGTGACGCCGAGCCGACCACGACCGACGAACTCCAGCCCGCGTGGATTGCGCAGCAGCGGGGCTATCTGAACGTCGGGCTGCATGTTGATCCGGGCGACTGGAAGCGGCCCGGTGCCCAGCAGATCGTCGATGCAACCCTGGCCGACGTCGCGCGAGGCACGGAAGACCAGCCGATGAAGGTCGTGCTGCTCCACGATGGTGGCGGTGACCGGACCCAGACGGTCGCCGCGCTTCCTGCGATTATCGATGGTTTGCGCGCGCGCGGCTATCGTCTGGTCACCATATCGGAGCTGGCGGGGCTGTCGGAAGATGCGGTCATGCCACCGGTCAAGGGGATGGATCTGATCGCGGTACGTGCCGATGTCGGTGTCTTCCTGCTGATTGCGGCCGGGCTTTGGCTCGTCAAATGGCTGTTTTTCGTGGCGATCGCGCTGGGCATCGCACGCGCATTGTTAATGGCCGGGCTCGCCATTCGCTCCCGCTACGATCCCGCATCCCCCCGTCCGCCCGCGATCGACCCAAAGCGCTTCGTCTCCGTCCTCATCCCGGCATTCAACGAGGAGCGGGTGATCGTCGATTCGATTCGCCGCGTTCTGGCGAGTGAGCAGGTCGAACTGGAGATCATCGTCATCGATGATGGATCGGGCGACGCCACCAGCGCGCTGGTCGCATCGAATTATGGCACCGACCCTCGCGTCCGCCTGCTGACCCTCGACAATGGCGGCAAAGCGCGTGCCCTCAATCGCGGTCTTGCCCTTGCCCGCGGCGACGTGATCATCGCGCTCGACGCCGACACCCGATTCCAGCCGATGACGGTCGCGCGCCTTGCCCGCTGGTTTGCCGATCCTGAGATCGGCGCCGTGGCCGGCAATGCGAAAGTCGGCAATCGCTTTAACCTCGTCACGCGCTGGCAGTCGGTCGAATATGTTACCGCGCAGAACCTCGAAAGACGTGCGCTGACCCAGTTCGATGCGATCACGGTCGTACCGGGAGCGGTCGGGGCATGGCGACGGACGGCGCTCGATTCGGTGGGCGGCTACCCCACGGACACGCTGGCCGAGGATCAGGATCTGACGATCGCCATCCAGCGGCAGGGGTGGCGCGTCGGGTATGACGTGGAGGCCATCGCCTGGACAGAGGCACCCGAAACATTTCGCGCCCTGGCCAAGCAACGCTTTCGCTGGTCCTATGGGACGTTGCAGTGCCTCTGGAAGCATGGCGGCATCTTCTGGACGCGCAAGCCGATGGGGCTGGCCCTCGTAGGACTGCCGCAGGCGTGGCTGTTTCAGATCGTATTCGCCATGATTTCGCCGATCATCGATTTTGCGCTGGTGGTCAGCGTCATCGGCACCGCGGTCCGGGTGGAGCAGCACGGCTGGGCGCAGACCCAGTCCGACGTTCTGACAATGGGTGCCTATTGGCTTGCCTTCGTTTCCATCGACATCCTGTGCGGCGCAATCGCCTATTGGCTCGATCCCCGCGAGAAGAGCTATCCCGCCCATTTGCTCGTCGCCCAGCGTTTCGTCTATCGCCAGCTGATGTATTGGGTCGTCATCCGCGCGGTCGGCGCGGCGCTGCGCGGGCCAAGCGTCGGCTGGGGCAAGCTGGAGCGATCGGGGCGGGTGGCGAGCCAGTCACAATAACCGGTTGCATCGGCGCGCTCCGTGACCGCACACTGGCAAACGATGCTGCGTCAATACGAACTTGTGGAGCGGATCAAATCCTATGATCCGGACGCCGACGAGGCGCTGATCAACCGCGCCTATGTGTTTTCCATGCAGGCACATGGTTCGCAGAAGCGCGCGTCGGGCGATCCCTATTACTCGCACCCGATTGAGGTAGCCGGGATTCTGACCGACCTGCACCTCGACGACGAGACGATCGCGACCGCCATCCTGCACGACACGATCGAGGATACGCTCGCAACGCATGAGGAAATTGCCTCGAAATTCGGTCCTGCGATCGCGCGCATGGTCGATGGCGTCACCAAATTGTCGAAGATCGAGGCGCAGTCGGAAAACCAGCGTGCGGCCGAAAACCTGCGCAAGTTCCTGCTTGCCATGTCCGACGACATTCGCGTGTTGCTGGTCAAGCTCGCCGACCGGCTGCACAACATGCGCACGCTGCACTTCATTGCCGACGAGGCCAAGCGCCGCCGCATCGCCCGCGAGACGATGGATATCTATGCGCCGCTCGCCGAGCGCATCGGCATGTACGAGTTCATGAACGAGATGCAGACACTGGCGTTTCGCGAGCTCGAGCCTGACGCCTATGCCTCGATCACGCGCCGCCTCGAACAGCTCCATGCAGGGGGCGGCGACCAGATTGCGCGGATCGGATCGGGCCTGAAGCTGCTGTTGAGTCGCGCCGGCGTCGAGGCGGACGTGTCGGGGCGCGAGAAGCACCCCTATTCGATCTGGCGAAAGATGGCCGAACGACACATCAGTTTCGAACAGCTGTCGGACGTGATGGCGTTTCGCGCGATCGTGCCCGATGCCGACGCCTGCTACCGGGCGCTCGGGGTCATTCACCGGCGCTGGCCGATGGTGCCGGGGCGGTTCAAGGATTACGTGTCGACGCCCAAGCGCAACGGCTATCGCTCGTTGCACACCGCCGTCATCCATTCCGAAAAGATGCGAATCGAAATTCAGATCCGGTCGTCGGAAATGCATGCACAGGCCGAATATGGTTTTGCCTCGCACTGGAGCTATAAACAGGGCGAGCGCCGCCCCGATGTCCCCGGGCGCTGGATCGACGACCTCGTCGAAATCCTCGACAATGCTGATACGCCCGAGGAGCTGCTCGAACATACGCGGATGGCGATGTATCAGGATCGCATCTTCGCGTTCACGCCGAAGGGCGAACTGTTCCAGCTGCCCAAGGGCGCGACGCCGATCGATTTCGCCTATGCGGTCCATACCAAGCTCGGCAACGAGGCGGTCGGTGCCAAGGTCAACGGCCGCGTCGTTCCCCTGCGCACGCCGATCGAGAATGGCGACCAGGTGCAGATCCTGAAGTCAAAGGCGCAGGAGCCGCAACCCGCCTGGCTGAACTTCGTAGTAACGGGCAAGGCGCGCGCAGCGATTCGCCGCTACGTCCGTAACAAGGAGCGCGGCGAATCGGTCGCGCTGGGACGCAAGATATATGACGAGATCGTCTCCCGCCTGCCGGCCCAGCTGGGCAAGGATGCGCAGACGGCCGCGCTTAAACGCCTGAAGCTGACCGACGAAGGCGCGCTGATGGAGGCGATCGCGCGGCGGACGATCACCGATGCACAGGTCATGGAGGCGCTGATGCCGGGATCGGCGGGTGCCGATGTCGCCGCGCCCGCGCAGCGCGAGCCGATCTCGATCAAGGGACTGATCCCCGGCGTCGCGTTCGACCTTGCGGACTGCTGCCACCCGGTGCCAGGCGACCGCATCGTCGGGCTGCGCCGCGCCGACGAGCCGATCCTGGTCCACGCGATCGATTGTCCGGTGCTGGCGTCGGGCGTGGATGCCGACTGGGTCGATCTGGCGTGGGGCGACGGCAGCGAGGGTGCGACGGCGCAGTTGCTGGTGGTGCTGAAGAACGAACCCGGCGCGCTGGGCGTGATGGCGGGCATCTTCGGCGGCCACAAGGCGAACATCCTGAATCTGAAGCTCGAGAACCGCGACGCGAGCTTCCACAGCTTCCGCGTGTCGCTCGAGGTGCACGACCTCCACCATCTGACCCGCATCATCGCCGCCCTGCGCGCGGCGGACGCGGTCAGCCAGGCGGACCGGGTGTGAACCCGATTATCACCCCTCGCGGTGGTAGGGATGCCCCGCAATGATCGTCGTCGCGCGGTAGAGTTGTTCCGCCAGCATCGCGCGGACCAGAAGGTGCGGCCAGGTCGCGCTGCCGAAGCTCAGCATCATGTCGGCGCTGGCGCGTTCGGCGGCGGTCAGGCCGTCGGGCGCGCCGATCAGGAAGCGGGCCTCACGAATGCCGGTGTCACGCCAGTGTTCGAGCAGCGTGGCGAACGCCTGTGACCTCATCGTTTCGCCGGTTTCGTCGAGGGCGACCGTCCGTCCGGGTGAGAGGATGTCGGCGACGCGCCCGCCCGTCTCAGGCAGTTCGGTGATCGTCAACGGCGAGCTAATCCGGCCGGCGTAGCGCGCGACCAGTTCGGCTTCCGGCCCGCGTCCGATGCGTCCGCGCGCAACGATGTGGAGCTTCAACCGCCCGGATCAGTGCGCCACGGGGGTCATGGCGGGGGCCGCCGCTGGCGCATCGCCGAACGCCCACATCCGCTCCAGATTGTAGAAGCTGCGTACTTCCGGCCGGAACAGGTGGACGATCACGTCGCCGGCGTCGATCAGCACCCAGTCGGCGGTCGGCAGCCCCTCGAGACGCGGACTGCGTCCGGTCTCCGCCTTGATACGCTCCGCGATTTTCGTTGCCATCGAGGCAACCTGCCGGGTCGAGCGACCACTGGCGATAACCATGTGGTCCGCGATGGTCGATTTGCCCGCGAGCGGGATCGAGATGACCTCGACCGCCTGATCGTCGTCGAGCGATGTCAGGATAGAGCGATGGAGCACCTCGACACTGTCGATCGGTGCGACGGGTTCTGACGAACGGTGCGCGGTGGCGGGCAAGGATTATCCTTCATGGCAAGCGCCTCAACGGCGCGGGGCGGGTGACGGGGTCGTCTGAAAAACGGCGGAACCAGTCGGGATCTGCCCGGCGAAGCGCCGTGGCGGAACTGGGGTCTGGGGACATGTGCAACAGCACAATCGCCGGCGGTCTCCACCTCGTCCATTCAGTCGCGCTGGCCAGGGGCCGGACGAAACGCCTGAGCCAGACCGCCGCAATACTTGCGCCGACCAACCCCTTATAGCCCGGACGGACGATAACCGCAATCGGGACAATCGTCGCAATCCGTCGCCAGTCGCGCCAGCGGTGGAATTCACCGACAATATCGGCACCCATGATCCAGATGAAGCGTCGCTTGGGGTAGCGTCGGACCAGAAGGCGCAGCGTGTCGAGCGTATAGCGCGTGCCCAGCCGCTCCTCGATGGCGGTTGCACGGATACGGCTGCGGCGCGCGGCCAGCCGTGCCGAGGCGAGGCGCGCGGACAGCGGTGCCATGCCGGCGGTCGGCTTGAGGGGGTTGCCCGGCGATACCAGCAACCAGAGTTCGTCGAGCCCCAGTGCGTCGATTGCGGCAAGGCTGATCCGCCGGTGCCCCGAATGAGCCGGGTTGAACGATCCGCCAAGGAGGCCGGTGAGCGTCAAACGGCGTCAGGCCCGAACCTGGCCCGACCCGCGAACCTGCCATTTATAGGTCGTCAGCCCCTCGAGCGCGACGGGCCCGCGGGCGTGCAGGCGACCCGTCGCGATGCCGATTTCTGCCCCCATGCCGAACTCGCCGCCATCGGCGAACTGTGTCGAGGCGTTCCACATCACGATCGCCGAATCGACGGTCGCCAGAAAATGTTCGGCGATCGGGACATTTTCGGTGATGATCGCATCGGTATGGTCGGAGCCATGGTCGGCGATATGCGCGATCGCCCCCTCGACGCCGTCGACCAGCTTCACGCTGCAGATCGCGTCGAGATATTCGGTGTTCCAGTCGTCCTCGGTCGCCAGCAGAACCCGCTTGTCAAAGGCGGCGATGTCGGACGTGCCGCGCACCTCGCACCCAGCGCCGAGCAGGGCCAGGACGATGTCGCGCGCGCCGGAAAACGCGCGATCGATCAGCACGGTCTCGGTCGCGCCACAAATGCCGGTCCGGCGCATCTTGGCGTTGACGACGATCTCGCCCGCGATCCGGGCATCGGCGTCGCCGTCGATATAGCTGTGGTTGATCCCGTCGAGGTGAGCGAGGACGGGAACCCGGGCGTCGGCCTGAACCCTGGCGACCAGCGCCTTGCCGCCGCGCGGCACGATGATGTCGATCAGGTCGTGCGCGGTGAGCATCGCGCCGACGACGGCGCGATCGGGGGTCTGTACCAGCTGGACCGCATCGGGGGGCAATCCGCCATCGGCAAGCCCCTCGATCATGGCGGCATGGATGGCGGTGTTCGTCCGCAATGCCTCCGACCCGCCGCGCAGGATGACGGCATTCCCCGATTTCAGGCACAGCGCGCCGGCGTCGGCGGTCACGTTGGGACGGCTTTCGAAGATGATGCCGACAACGCCCAGCGGCACCCGCACCCGGGTGAGCTTCAAACCATTGGGCCGGAACGTCTCGTCGATGACCATGCCCACGGGATCGCGCAGATCGGCGATCGCTTCGATGCCCGCAACCATCGATGCGACGCGCTGGGGATCGAGCATCAGCCGGTCGAGCATGGCGGCGCTGAGGCCATTGGAGCGGGCGCTTTTGACATCGATGGCGTTCGCCGCGAGGATCGCGTCCGATTGAGCGCGGACACGTGCCGCGACCGCGTGGAGCGCCGCCGCCTTGCGCGCTGCGGGTGTCACGGCGAGGACGCGCGCGGCAAGACGGGCGCGCGCGCCCATAAGGGCAATCAGCGATGTCGCGGTCTGGTCATCGGTCATTGCCAGGGGCGGTAACACAAGCAACGGGCGCGTTGGAACCCGCGCCAGACCGTTTCGCCGACTTCTGTTCCGCAACGGACTATTCGAACCGCGTTTCCACGTGTTACCCACCGTTCATGAGCGGGGGATTTGAGGCAGCGGGAGACGCCCTGACCGGATCGGTGATCGGTCGTGTGGTCGAACCGGCGCATGGCGAGGCGACGGCCGTCGTGCATGGCCCGTGCCTCAATTGCGGGACTACTCTGGCCGGACCCTATTGCCATGCCTGCGGGCAGACCGCGCACGTCCACCGAACGCTCGTCGCGCTGTGGCACGACATCGCGCACGGCGTCTTTCATTTCGAGGGCAAGGTCTGGCACACGATTCCGCTGCTCGCCTGGCGTCCCGGCAACCTGACCCGCCGCTATATCCACGGCGAGCGCGCGCGGTTCGTCTCGCCACTGGCGCTGTTCCTGTTTTCGGTGTTCCTGATGTTCGCGACGTTCGAAAGCGTCGGCGGTCCGTTCACCCCGAACGTCACGCACAATGGCGCCAAGGTCGATACCGCCGACCTGCAGGCAAATCTGGCGAAGGCTCAGGCAAAAGTGGCCGGCCTCGAGCAGCAGCGGCGCGATGCCCTCGCCGCCGGCAAGGCGACGGGAGCGATCGACAAGGAACTCGAGGATGCTCGGACCGACGAGGGCGGCCTGAGGGCGGTCACGACCATTGCGCGCGGCATCAATCCGGACGACCTTTCAGGGGCGATCAAGGTCGACACGGGCAACAAGTCGATCGACGAGCGCGTGAAGGAAGCGATCAAGAATCCCAAGCTGCTGCTCTACAAGCTCCAGTCGAGCGCGTATAAATTCTCATGGGCGCTGATCCCGCTGTCGCTTCCGTTCATGTGGGCGATGTTCGCGTGGCGACGCCAGTATAAACTGTACGATCACGCCGTCTTTGTCACTTATTCGATCTCGTTCGTCATGCTGTTGCTCGTTGTCATGGCGCTGCTCGCCGCCATCGGCATCGACACGTCATGGATGTTGCTGCTGGTCCCGGTTCACTTTTTCCGGCAGCTGAAACAAGCCTATCGCCTATCGGTGTTCAGCACGCTGTGGCGAACGCTGGCGCTCGTCTTGGTCTCGACGACGACGTTGCTGATGTTCGGGCTGCTGCTGCTCGCGCTGGGTCTCAGCGCCTAGAGCGTCGCGCCTGAAATGTGAATCGAGGGATTCCTTTAGATGACGATGTGTGATTCACCGTGTTTGGAGGTGGATCATGGGCAAGAGCAGTTCCTCGGATTTGCGGGACCGGATTGTGGGAGAGATCGAGCGCG
>JBBRRC010000035.1:0-23063 GCA_038225385.1 Sphingomonadales bacterium
CTTCGGGACAAGATCACAGCGGAGGTTAGCCAATGACGGCAGCGAGCAAAGCGGTTCGGTGCGCGATCTATACCCGGGTCTCGACTGACGCGGGGTTGGATCAAGAGTTCAACTCGTTGGATGCTCAGTACGATGCGGCCTCGGCCTATATCCGCAGTCAGGTGCATGCCCATTGGACCATGGTTCGAACCCGTTACGATGATGGCGGATTCTCCGGGGGATCGACAGACCGCCCTGCCCTGCAGCAGCTGCTGGCAGACATCAGAGGCGGCAGGGTCAACGTCATTTGGTCTACAAGGTCGATCGGCTGACCCGTTCGCTGGCGGACGTTGCCAAGCTGGTGGAGCTGTTCGATGCCCATGGTGTGTCGTTTGTCTCGGTCACCCAGCAGTTCAACACCACGACGTCGATGGGTCGTTTGACTCTCAACGTGCTGCTGTCGTTTGCCCAGTTCGAGCGGGAGGTCACCTCCGAGCGCATACGGGACAAGGTCGCGGCCTCGAAACGCAAGGGACTTTGGGTCGGCGGCATGGCGCCGCTCGGCTACGAACTGAAGGACGGCAAACTATTGATCGTGGAAAAGGAAGCAGAGCTGGTCCGGACGATCTTCCGACGATACCTGGAACTTGGCAGCGTCAATCGTCTGGTGGTCGATCTCAAAGAAAGGAACCTTCGAACCAAGGTCCGCAAACTCTCGACCGGCGCCGTCAGTTGCGGCATTCCATTTTCGCAGGGACCTCTGTTTATATGTTGCGTAACCGCTTCTATGTCGGCGAAGTCAGCTTCAAGAACGAGATCCTTCCCGGCCCGCAACCTGCACTGATGGATCGCGCTCTGTTTGATGCGGTCCAGACCAAATTGACCGAGCAATGGTCGCATCGGACGGTGGCGCGAACGCAGTCCGCAACTCTTCTGGCGGGAGTATTGTTCGACGATGCAGGCCACCGCATGGTGGCGACGCATGCCACCAAAAACCGGGTGCGGTATCGCTACTACATATCCGAACGTCTTCTTCGCGGACCGTCCAAGTCGCCGCTGCGCTCTATTTCCCGGGTGCCAGCCTCAGATATTGAAGGCACCATCATTAAGGCGCTTGCTGCCCATTTTGACGACCCCAGCCAACCCAAGCTGCTACATTTCCAAATCGACCGCGACACGATCCTGGCGCACGTCGCTCGCATCGACGTCCGCAAAGGCCAGCTGGCTGTCCATTTCAAGTCGCCCGGCATGACGGAATCCGTGGATCTGGATCAAGGCGTCGAGCGCGATCCAGCATTGCTAAACAAAGACCGCAGCGACACCTTGCTTTTGATTCCGTGGCGCAAACCACCGTCGAAGGCGTCTCGAGCAATCTTGCTGCCCGCTACAGCGTCCGTACTTCAGATGCGACCCATTCGGGCCGAGCGGCGGACCGATCTGATCAGGTCTATCGCCCGAGGCCGCGCCCGGCTGGACGAGATCATCGCTGGCACCACGAGGATGTCGCAAAGATTGCAAAGCGCGAAACTGCAGCATCCGTCATGTGAGCAGGACGATCTCGATGGCCTTTCTCGCTCCAGCCCTCGTCAAGGCCGCCCTCGAAGGAAGCCTGCCTCGCGGCGTCGGAATCGCTAACTTGCGAAGCACCGCGAGATAAACGGTCATCTTTCGTTTTCGTGAATTCTGTCCCGTCTGTGATTCTGGCGGGCATCATCCTTCCCAGATTTCGATCGATTCTGTTCCTGCACGAATTCCTTCACCGTCGCGCGAGGAAAGGAGCGTCCCTGCGCAAGGTGCTGTGCAATTCGCTCCCTCGCAGCTTCCATGACGCTTCGCCGCGCCCGCTCGTTTTGTGGGAATGCCCGCTCAGCAGCCTTTTCGATGATCACCATTTGTGATTGCGCTGTGACGAGATCGGCATCGCGGGAGGCTGCATTTCGATCGGCCGAGCGGAATCTCTCCGCCGTTATCCTCCAGCGGTTCCGTGGTACTTGACGCCGCTCGATCCGTGTCTTTCCGCTCACGTCGTTGATCACCGTGATGTCTTTCGAGACTTGCTCGACGCCGTTCCTACGCACATGAATACGATCATCCGGCCTTGCGTTGCTGTCGGCGGCAGCTTTTTCCAGACCGACGCTCCAAACCTGATGTTGTTTACCGTTGTCGAGCTCAAGCGTCACATAGGCGGTGGCTTCGGCGTCGGGCCTATTTTGGTAAGGTGCCCGACCAACCTCGATCAGGCGTCCGGAGATGCCTCCGTCGTAGTCGAACTTCGTCGAGTTCGCGCGTTTTTCTGAAGCCGGATGGCCATCCACCTCTTGTGGTCGCGAAGGCACCTGATCCCAAGCCTTTCGCCGGCTCGCGAGCGCCTGCCGGTCGAGTTCGTTGGGTTGATATCCCTGGACCTCGATGCGGCGCGCACTCGCTTCGAGCCAGGCCTCGCGCCGGAATTCCACGGAGCCACGCAAGTGAACCGCTTCCCACTGCCGATGCTGGGCGACACTGACCATGTCGCGAATGATTTCGGCCGCAGCCAGGCGGGTCACGAGCCGGTCTTCGGTGACTTTGAAGACGAGGTACTCGCCGCGCTCATCGGCGTAGATGCGCGCGTCTTGAGCCCCATCCTTCCCAGCATCCGTGCTGACCACATAGTATTTGCGGCGGATCCGTTCGGGGACACCATCGCTATCAATCGTGGCGAGGGGCGTCTTCTCTGCTTCGTTGACCGCTTTGCCCGCGCCCGGCTTGTCCACGCTGGAATCGCGCCCAGAGCGATCACGCCGCTCGACGATGAATTCCCCTCTGCCGTTAGGCGTGTCGTTCATGCTGCATTCCGTTCTGCTTCCGACTCGGCCGCCGAGCCGGTGCGATCACCTGGGCGTCGATAAAGTTAAGGGTCCAGGCTTTCATTTCGTCCTCGCTGAGACCCTCGAGGTCGACGTCGATGCCCCCGAAATCGAACGTGGCGTCGGCTGGAATTACCGAAGGATCGGCGACTTCCTCGTCGGTCATTGGCCGCGTTCGAAATACCGCCTGCAATTCCGCGACCTCAGAGCGAAGCTGCTTGATGTCGGCATCGAGCAAGGCATTGGAGCGACCATTGGGCAAGTCCGGGCGCGGAGCCGGCAGCAGGCGCGACAGAAAGGCCTTGTCCTGGAAGTACAAGATCTTGTCGGCGATAATGGGCGGAATGCCGGGGGCAAGGATAATGGCCTTGGATTTTGCAAGCAGCTTGAGTTCCTGGGGTAGCATCAGGGCGCGGCGAAATTCGGAGATGGTCTCGCTGGTCGCCCGCATCGCAAGACCCTTCGGTCCGCTCCGGCTGCGCCCCTTCACGGTATCGTAACCGAAGCGCTCCGAGAGCTCGTTGGCCACGTCCTGCTCTTTGGGGGCGAACACCACCTCGACGGCGTGGTTCGTCATGATGTTTTTAGCTGTATCGATCCCATAGACGGCGCGAAGCTGAGCGGGGCTCTGGATCACCGTGAGAAGGCGGATGCCGTAGCCGGCCAGGAAGGCCACGGATTTCGCGAGCACGTTGACGTTGCCAAGCGCCGGAAACTCATCGAGTAGCAGCAGGACTTTCCGGTTCAGTTTTGGGTTCTGTTCTGGCAGTTCACGGGTGTTGAGGTCGATCACCTGCTGGAAGAACAAGTTCAGCAGCGGCGCCATGCGGTCAAGATTGTCAGGGGTGACGCCCAGATACACCGTCATCGGCCTTTGTCGCAGCAGCCTCAAATCGAAATCATTCGTGGCCGTCGCCGCATCGATCCGCGGATTAAGCCAAAGACCAAGTCGTGCCGTGACGGTCTTGCGCACCGAATTCATGGTATTTTCCGATGCGGCGAGAAAATCATTCAATGCAGTGAGGCAGTATCGAGACAGCGGCGATTGGCCAGATTTACGCGCCGCGATGATCTTCTCGAAATGTGCCTTCAGGTCGTGGGCTGCGGACAGCTGATGCAGGATTTCGCCGATGGTGAAGGCAAGCCCCGGCGTTTCCGCGACGTAGCCGCCGATCGCGACAAAGGCCGATCGCGCGGCCTCAAACCAAAAGGGATCGCCGCGGCTCTCGGCCGGAAACAGCATCACGGCAATGCGTTGCAAATCATCGTAGAGGTCGACGGTATCGTTGCGGACATAGCCGAGCGGATTGTAGCGCGCGGTGCGACCACTCTGATCAAACGGGTCGAACAAATAGACGTCCTGGCCATGCGCCGCACGAAATCCCGCCGAGCGATCCCAGTTCTCTTTCTTGACGTCCAGCACCACGACCGAATCCGGCCAGTTGAGAAGGTTCGGAATGACATAGCCGACACCCTTGCCGGAACGGGTTGGTGCATAGACCAGAACGTGTTCGGAACCACCGAAACAGAGCATCGCGCCGTCCTTGCGGCCGAGCAGCAGCCCTTGGGACGAGCGCAAGCCCGCCGCCTTGATTTCGCGCTCGGTCGCAAAACGCGCACTTCCGTGCAGCGCGGCGGGACGATGACGCAGAACAGTTCCGAGCAAGCCGAAGCAGGCAACCAGGCCAGCGAGCGTCGAGATCGTCAGCCAACGGTCGAACCGGTTGTCGGCGCCATATCGCTGATAGCCCGTCGCGATTTCGGACCAGTGGAAACCTCCGTCGTGCAGCCGAAGCCCGAGCAATAGGATGTTCGAAGCCACCAGTAGGAACAGCGCGATGGCGCCGAGTGCCAGCACCGTGCCGAAAGCGGCCTTAACGGGCGTGGTCGCGTTTGCGAACGGGGTCATAGTAGATTTCCGTAATGCGATACCGGCCGTCGCGCTTTTGCATTTGGACGACGACATCGACCAGCAACAGCAGTAATGACCGGATGTCGTCGCGATGCAGATCGCGTCCCTCGGCGCTTTCCTTCACCAATAGCGTGAGTTGCTCGAAGGCAAGCCGCGCACTGTCGGCATGAACTGTGGTGATCGAGCCCGGATGCCCAGAATTCACGTTCCGCAGATAGAAGAAGGCCGTGCCATCCCGCAGCTCCTGCAACAGGATGCGATCCGGTCGCATCCGCAGACAGGATTCCAGCAGCTCGCGCGGGCCAATCTTGGCTAGGCCCTGCCCGTCCTTGGCGTAGAGCAACCGGACGCAGTTCTGATGCGGCACTGTAAGCTCGGCGGTATCCTCGATCGTGATGAGGCGTTCATGCGCCGGGATCGCTGCGATCAGCGCCTTGGATAAGGTGGTCTTGCCCGAACCGGTCGCGCCTGAAATCAGGATATTGCGGCGGGTCAGGACCGCTTGTTCAAGGAACTCGCGCCATGCCCCGGCTTCTTTCAAGGCCAGCAACCGGTGTTCATCGGCCGACAGCTCATCCGTCGCGGCGCTGACGTCGTCGAGCAGTTTGGCTTGTTCCAGTGATTTGAGCGTCATGGTCAGCGAGGACGGCTTGCGGATCGTGAGACTGATCGTGCCTGATGGCACCGCCGGCGGCACCACGATCTGGCAGCGCTCCTCACCAATCAGGCTCGTGGACACCACCGGATATTCCGGGCCGATGTCCTGGCGCGTATAGCCAGCGGCCGCGGTCGCAATATGCTTGAGATGGTTGTGGGTCAAGGCCGCCGCCTCATGCCGGCTCCAGCCGTTTGGCCCTTCCACAAAAATCTCGCCGGGCTGGTTGACGACGATTTCGGTCAGGGTTGAGTCCGCCAAATAGGGCGCAAGCGGCTCCAGATAACGCTCCAGCACAAGACGGGCGCCGCCCCGTTCGATCTGTGCAACGGCGTTCATTTCGTCACCATCGCGGGCGTCACGATCACGCCGGGGACGGTGCGGTCAAGAATCTGGGTGCGGCTCTCGATTCGCCGCAGCTGGTAAACCGAGGCGAAGTCGAGATCGCGCGCGACGAAGATATTGACCAGCTCTCCCTGGTTCTTGTTCAGGGTCGGTGGAATGTCGATCGAGCGCCCGACGGCGATGCCGGCAGCGGTGTTGGTGGCGCCGGCGGTGTTGTTGATCTGGATATCGCCGCTTTGAAGTTGCTGCCGGCCATAGGCGGAGGCGTCGCCGACGATGGAAAGCAACAGTGCCGAGCCAAACCGTTCCCAGAAATGAGTGTCGATGTCGCCATCGAACCCGGCCCTGCCGAGCGCATCGGTCGCCGGCGATGCAAGCGCCACGATCACGCCGGTCGGTGTTTTCGCGCGGCTCCACAACACAAACATGCGTTTGGACCCACGCTGCACATTGCCGCGATACTCACCGACGATTTGCGTACCTTTTTCCATCAAGACAACATTGCCGGTATCCGACATCACGTCGCGCAGCACCACGCAAGACACAAAGCCCGCCACATCAGAGGACATCGCGGTCTCCAGCACGCAAGGAATCGAGGTGCCCTGGGTGACCAGTAAGTCGCGATGCGGTAACCGCGCGGCGCGCACGCCCTCCAGCGGAGTGGCTTTGAGCTTGTCGGCGAGTTCGTTGCGCGGCTCGGCCCGTCCGAAGCCATACGGATCGGCACCGATGCCGCCGGTCACCTCATCGCGCGCGGGATGTCCGGCCTGTGACGGACGGTTATAGGCAAGCACCGGCGCGCGCCTTGCACTTTCGAGCAGTTTATCTGGCACCGACGAAGGCGCCAACAATGCCGCGGGCGCGGCCGGAAGGGATGCGGTAGTGACCGGAGCCGCCGGCGCTGCTGGTTCCCGGGCGGGTTCGAACGCCGCCGCCTGCCGAATCAGCAGTTTGCGGGCATTTGGATCGGTTGGTGACTTGTCACCTTTCCATGTCCCCCAGATCATCAGCACAGCGAAAGTCATCAGCGCCAGGGCTCCAAAGCCACGCTTGAGCATCGCCTTGCGGGCGGTGTCCGTTGCACCCGCTACCGGGGTGATGCTGCGCTCGTCCCCGAGGATATCGTTTTCGATCTCGCTCATCAGATCCCCCTCAATGCCGCTTCGCTGGTGGCGCTGGCGTCTTTGGCAGCCGCGCGATCGATGGACTCGTCGTGTTGGTGCCCGGATTGATCCCGACCGCGTCGAACGCCTCGTTGTAAATACACAGAACGTTGCCGCCCTTGCGCAGCCGAAACTCCCGGGCTGTCGCATGGACGACGACGAGTTCGCCCCGGACATCCTTCGGCACCAGGCTTTCCGAGCCATCGGAGTTGATCAGGTATATCGATGGAGTTTCGCGATTGCCGGCGAAACGGAACGTGGTTTCCTTGCCGTCATCGAACACGACCTCCGGCTCGAGGTCGATCGAACCCTGGGCGGAAAAATGCCAATTGCGCGCGCCATAGGCGTGATGCAGGTCGAAAGTCTGCTCGATCAGGGCACCCTCGCGCTCGGCGCCGTGGGCAGCCGCTTCGGCATGCCGGCGCTCCAACTCGTCGCCGGGATAAGCGAAGCGCACCACAAAATAGCTGTCGGCGAGCGAGGTCTCTGATATCGACAGTTCGAACTGGTAGGAACGCTTGCGTCCGTCGGGCCGCGTGGTAACGACCTGCAAATTGGTCGGAGGGTGTTTTTCGCGGGGTTTCAGGAACAGGATTGATCCAGCCGGCGCCACTTCCCAGGCGACGGAGTCGCCGATCGCGACATGCGCGACCTCTTCATCATCGGCAAAGACGACCTGTGTGGAAGCACGGATCACACCGTTGACTTTGACGACGTTCGCCGCGTCATACGTCACAGTTCGCACCCGTGCATCGCGCTGCCCTGGCGACGGTTGCTGCAAGGCCAACGCCGGCGTTGGCCCGGGCGCAAGAATCATCACGGTGATCATCATCAGACGGGCGATCTGGTTCATGGCACCACCTCCGGGTCAGCGCGGTATTCGGAAACGAGGAATCCGAGCGGGTTGATCAGGCGGTCGGCCGAGGCCATCGGCGCATTGACGTAGGAAAATGTTAGCGTCGCGACCCAATGGGTAATGCGGGTTTCCTCGCCCTTGCGGCTCTCCTTCATAAATCGAACCGAGGCAACATTGTCTGCCAGTAGCGAGATCGCCTTGATCCTAACGGTGGCGACGCCAAAGCGCCCCTGAACGACCTGCGGACTCTCCGGATTGGAGCCGCGATACCAGGCCACGAACCGCGCCTGTTCGCCCTGGCCCGACAGCAGCGATATCGTGCGGAAGTTGGTCTCGGCTTCGGGATAACTGTAGCCTTCACGGGCGCGAACGTAGCGTCCGAGGAAATACTTGGTGACCGCCTCGTCGTATTTCGAAGCTGTCGATGTGAGCGCTGAGACGGTGTCGACGACCCCGGTCGCGTTATCGACCCGGATCACAAACGGTTCGACCGTCTTGAGCGGCGCCAGTGCCGCAACGGCGCCCACCGAGACGACCGCCAGGGCGCAGGCGACGCCTGCAAGGATCCAGGCGACGCGCCTCGATCGGTGCGCGGATAACAACAGATCCTGCTCCCACCGGCGCGCGTTGGCGAAATAGGCTTTCAGATCATCCTGACCCACCATCTCAGGTCTCCTTGCCGCAAGGGCGATAGGAGGCGGCGACATCGATCCGGGGGATTGATTGCAAGCCTGATCGGGTCGTCAGCGCGAGAGCCGCCGATGGCGCGGCTGAGCCGGCGTCGCCCTTGCGGACGACAGGCGGAGGTGAAGCAAAAGACGGGGCTGGGACTTCTGGACCTGCCAGCGGCGTTCCCTTGTCCCAATCCCAAAGCGATCGATTGAGCGGCCGCCGCGCCAGGCCGTCGCATGACGGCGGGGCTTTCGACCAGACGGCGCAGCCGCCGAGCTGCACTGCGAGCACGCCTATGATTGGCAATTGCCGCCACATTTCTTGATTCCCCCGTGGTGTTACGCTTCAGTTGAATGTCAGCTACTTGTCTCGCGGTTACGCGCTTGATTGCGGCTGTGTGCGTCGCATGCTGCCGCCCTGACGGCTGGCCCGCATCGCCGCCATTCCCCGGCCGGCCGACCAGCGCGCGCCGGCATAGGCACCGCCGGCTGCGGCCGCAGCATTTGACATCAGCGTGCTCGTTACTAATCGGCTCGCCAGCGATGCGCCGCCGCCGGCGAGCCCGCCGGCCAGGGTCGGCAACTGAAGCGCGATATAACCGGCGAGCCCCAGCACGGCGCTGATAGCCACGGCTGCCACCAGCATTTCGCCGGTCGAACCTGCGTTCGCCCCATATTTGTCGACAAAGCCACTGATCGTGGTCAGCATCAGCCCCACCAGTGCGACGACAAGCACGAGAAGAATCACGAAATTGGCGACCTGACGAAGCCAGGCCTCCGCGAACGGTCGGGTGGCTTCGAACAGCGCCAGCGCGATGAAAACCGGCCCAAGCGCGATCACGACGCCCAGCCCAATCTTGGCGTAAAGAAGGATCGCGAACTGAAGAAAAGCGCCGCAGGCGACAAAAACCAGCAGAATTGCCGCGATCAACGCCGGTGCGATGTTGGTCAGGCCGGCTTGATCATAGATCTTGTTGGCGACATCGATGCCTTTTGAGAGCAACTGATCGAATGGCGCGCCGGAGTTGGTATTCAGCCCTGAGCCTGCCAGCGCATTGCCGATTTCCTTTGGCAGAGAATCGAAAAATAATCCGCTGACATATTGCTGGAAGGTGGCAGAATTGGTTGCCAACAGAACAACGACCACGATGCGCATCGCCCGCCAGGCAAACTCCATAATTGGCTCGGAAATTGCCCCGCGCATGACCGCGAAGCCGTAAAGAATCACATAGAGCATCACGGCAACCCGCAGCGGGCCGTCGACCCAGGATGCGAGATTGGAAACCGAGCTGGACACGAACGTCGTGATCGGCTGCTCAAATTGGTGCAGAAAACTATCGAAGACATTCACGGTCATTCTGGCGATCCTTACTTCAGCGCGTCTTTCATCTCTTGCACCGTGATCCGGTTGCGGGCCTCATTGGCGTTGGTGCAATCCGGCGTTTTGGCGAGTAGACCGGGGTTGTCGCGACACCCGTTGAGGATTGCCTCCAGATCGCCGCGATGATCGATGAACCATGTCACTGTCTTGGTTGGTGGCGAGTATGGTCGAGCGGCAGAAGAGGCTTGAGATTTCTCGCCGGTAGGCTGGGATTCGTTGCATCCCGCGACACCAATGACGGTGAGGATGGTAAAAGCGGCGCACATTGGCTTCATTGAAGGGCTGCCTTCATTTCATCGACGATTTGACGCTGTTTCTCACGCTCGCGTTGGCCGTCCATGTCGGCGCGGGCCTGCTGAATCATCGCGAGACCCTGCATACGCAGCACGTCGTTTTGCAAAAGGGCCTGTTCGGCCTGAAGGCGCGCGGAGAGATCGAGCGTTTCCTTAACGTCGCTGGCCGAACTGATGCGTTTTCGCAACTCCTCCAGCGCGTCGATACGCTGCGAGGCGGTGTCGTAGACGGCTTGTCCGAGTGAGTGCTTCGCGCCGGTCTGGCGGGCGATTCGGTCGAGTTCGCTCTGGTAATAGGAATTGGCGCTATTGCCCGCATAAGCGCGATTCTGGGTAAGATACGAGTTGACGGCATTGGCGAAATTGCCACTGCCCTGCCCGCTTACGAGTTTTTCAATATCGGAAAACTGTTGCGGCAGAACTTTTCTGAATTCAGGTGTATTCAGCAGCGATCCGATATCGTTCGCGTTGGTCAGTTTGTTAAAGCTGTCATAGAGCTGTTTCGCCTGGCTCAACTGATCCTGTGCGACCTTGAGCTGCGTGGTTAGCGTGTCGACCTGTTTCTTGAGTTCCGTCAGCTGCTCGAACTGCCGGGCGAATACGTTCGGATCGAACACGATCTGCGCCGCCGCTGATGAAGCGAGCGGAAGCATCACAATGGCCGCGAGGCAGAATGATTTGCAGCGAAGCATCATCGAGTAACCTTGCGTTCGGCGTAGAAGACCGGCAGCCAAATGGCGGGGTCGTCGCCGACCTCGGCGCGAATCCGGTCCAGCAGTTCGACGGTCTCGGTTCGTCCGGACAGCACGGCGAGAGCGTCATCGAAACCGTCGAGATTGAGCTCCGCCACCACCGAGTTGTGGCCCTGCTTCACCAGGAAGCGCCGGCTTTCAGGCGTGAGTTCATCCTTGATCAGCCGAAACTCGGTATCGGTCAGGTGAAAGCCATCGACATAATCGGCCTTGGTGCCGCGCGCGTTCGGCAGAAAAATCTGGGTCGGGCATTGCTCGACGATGGTGTGGGCAATCGGGGAAGCCAGCGCATCCCGCGGCGATTGGGTGCCGAATACCATGACGCCGTTCTGCTTGCGGATGGTTTTTAGCTTGTTATTGGCGAGATCGCGAAAGGCGTCGTCGCCGAGCGCCTTCCAGAATTCGTCGATATCAATGATCAGGCGCCGGCCGTCGATCAGGCGCTCGACCCGGTGAAACAGGTACATCATCAGTGGCGTCCGCACCGCCGGATGGTCGAGCAGATCGGTCATGTCGAAACCGATGAAACGTGCGTCGAGCCCGAGTTCGTCCTGCTCGCCGTCAAGCACCCAGCCCATCGGCCCGCCGCGGCACCATCGCTCCAAACGGGCGCCTATGCCCTCGCGATCCTGCTGCCCAAGAAACGCGCGTAGCGCTCCGAACGAGCGTTCCTGTTGCCGGAGTTGGCCGAGTGCCCGCAGCCCGGAATCGATCCGTTCGTCTTCGGCGACGGTGAGTGGGCGGTTCTCCGGCGTTACAAGCTTGCGGACGAGTTCGCCGAGGAAGGCGAGATTTGCCGGCGTTAGCTCCAGCGCTTTAAGCGGCGCACAGCCGGTCGGCATCCCATTGCGCAGCATCAGATAGGTGCCGCCGACGGCGCGCACGAAAATCTCGGCGCCACGATCTTTGTCGAAGAACACGTAAGATGCGCCGAGCCGTTCGGCCTGCGAGAGCAGGAAATTCTGCACCACGGTCTTGCCCGACCCGGATGGTCCGCAAATGAAGGTATTGCCGAGGTCGCCATGATGGAAAGAAAAGTAGAATGGGGAGCCCGACACGGTTTTCAGCATGGCTACCGCTGGCCCCCAATGATTGCCGTCGGGCTGGCCGGTCGGATAGGTGTGGAAGGGAGAGAAGGCGGCAAAATTGCGCGAGCTGATCGCGCCCGACCGGGCCCGATATTTGAACAAACCCGGTAGCTGTGCCCAATAGGCCGCCTCAAGACCCAGATCTTCGCGGGCGACGACCGCGCCGGCATCGGCCAGCGCGCGACGCGCGACGCTCATGTGATCGAGCAACTGGCGGGGCGCGTCGGCGTAAACCAGCAACGACAGATGATGGTCGCCGAGTGCAAACCGGTTCGATTCGAGATCGTCGAGCGCGTCGCTGAGTTCGTCGATCTGCGAGGCAGCGGGATCCTGCGCCGATACCAACTGGTTCTGCTTGCGGGTCAGCACCGTCTTGGCATCCGCCTTGGACAAGAAGGCGAACGATTGTGTCGCGATCAGTTCGAAAGGCGCGGATAGAAGCGCGTTCAACAGGCCGGACCTGGTCGATGCCGGATATTCCTTGATGCCGAACATGCCGGCGAAACGCGATCCACCGGCACGGCGGATTTCGAGGGCTTCACGCCCGAAGATGATGCGGTTGGAATAGAGTGCCGGTCCGATCGGTCCCTGAGGCAAAGGTGCTGGAAGCCACTCGCCGGACGCGATGCCGTGAAGCAGTTCGATGGTATCTGAAAACACAATACCATTGCGTTCAATCAATCCAATTGCGCGGGCGCCGTAGCGTTCAAGCGCGGCAACCAGATCGCGTGCCGCATCATTCAGCCGCTTCAAGGCGTCGGCATCGACCTCTTTGGCCGCTGTAGAGGCGCGGCCAAGCCTCCTGAAAAACGCCGCGGCGGCGTCGGTGGTGGCCCGCCCGGGATGACAGACCAGCGTCAGATAGAGGTCGTTGCGAAACAGATCCTCGTTCTGAAGCCGGTTGCGATATTGCGCATCAAGCTCTGCGGCGAACGACGAGCGGAAATCACCCCGCGGGTAGTCTGACGATCGGCGGCGCACCAGATGAGTCCAAAGCGCCAGACGATCATCCGCGATATTGCGTAAAGTCAAATTGAGCCTGGCATGAAGATCGTTCAGGTCGGCCGTCTCGGCCGTCTCGAACGAGGCGCCGTCCAGCCTGATTACCGTGATCAAGGCGCGCGTTGAAAGGCTGATTGCCTTATCGGTCACGTGTCGGACGAATGGCAGGTAGACGTCCGGCTCGAGTTCGCGGGCTTTGAGGGCCGTTTCACGCATAGCTGAGGTCTTTCGATCGGTAGCGGTGGACGAGCTTGAGCGGCGTGCAGGACGAACCGCCCCACAGGGAGACGTTGCGTGCACGTCCTCGGGTCTCGATCCAGGCCAGCAAGATCCGGAACATATTGGGGTCGTGCCGGCAGATCATCCGGCAGAGACCGTGGATTGGAATCGCGACCAGTCCGTAGAGGATGCTTCCGGCGACCAGGAACAGGATGCAGGAAAACATCACGTTGAAGGCCATGGCCTCCATGGTGACGCCCGCGATTGTCGCCGGTCGTGTGCAGGCGAGGAACAGGGTGTCTTCCGTCGGTCGTACCGGCTCCACGATCAATGGCCTCCGGTCAGCGTCGTCACCACCTCGGACGCGCCGAACACGATGGCAACGCCAAGCACGACATAGGCGGCCTTGCGGAGATCGAGATAACCGAACATCCAGGCGATGCCGACGATGATGACGGCCAATGTCGCCAACAGCCGCGCGACATTGCCGGTCAACATCGTGACGATGTTCTGAAGCACGCCTTCAATGTTGGCGGTCTGTGCCAGCGCCGGATCGGCGAGGCCCATGGTGAGCACAAAGGCGATGCAAAGCAACGCAGCAGGTTTCCGAAAGGAAGAAGTCACAATAGCGCCCCCAATTGATGTCAGTTCGGACCGGCCCGAACTGCAGTGAAGAAAATGGACCGAGCGAACCGCTCTCACCGGCCGTAAACGAAGATCGATGCCCCACGCTTTGTTCGATAGACATCAAGGTTTGCGCGCTCCTTCGGCGATCGTTCGTCGAGCGCCTCGTCGGCAACGTTCGGTGTGAGCGTATTTTGCTCCGGCGGCGGGTCTGAAACGGGACGCGTGGAATCTACTGCGAAGCGCGCAATCGCGGATGCCGTTGCGCTCGCTAGATCGCGGCCGTTGGCTCTCGCGGATTGAAGCTGGGCATTGAACAACTGGCCAACTGCGGCAACATGCTTGCAGGGGTCAAACGCCGAGGACATCGTCAATCCCGTCAGCTTCATGTCTTCTGGGCGCAGTTGCGCTAGTCCAACCAGCACCGTTTGTCCCGTTGTTGTAGCCTCGGTAGCGAGCTGGATTGCTTCTTCACGGCTCGACGCCTGAATAGGGATCGGCTTGCGCCCACGGATCGTAATCAGAAGTGGCTCGAACGAACTCGCTTGACGCACGATGGCGGTGAGCGGTTCGACGGCGGCCCCGGGCGCGCATCGCTCGACCAAGGCGACGAAAGCGGTTGGATCCATCGGCGATCATCCCCGTGTTGGATTGTCTAAGAAAGAAGAAAGCGAGAACGCCATTACGCCGCGACCGCCAAGCGGGTGTGATCCTCGTATACCGGCCCTGAAATCGTCCCCGCAGCGCAAACGGCGGCAAGCGCGCTGTCGGTGAGCGGCAACAGCCCTGCGACAGCTTTTGTCGTACCGATTTGCTGCGGCTCACCGAGACGCGCTAGGCCCCAGCCGGCACGGCGCAGGATTCGCTCCATGCGCAGATCGGTGACGGTCGCGATCGCGTCAAGTCGGTGATAGCGACCCCATTCGATCATCGCGGCGAATAACAGGAGTGTCGCTTGTTTAAGGCCGCCCTCCGCAGTTGCATCGGCTTTTTCGCGATCGACGCAGAAGCGTGAGCTTTCCCAGATTCTGGGGGTTGACGGCGCTGCTTTACCCTGCAGCAAGGACGAGAACGTATCAGCCAGCATGTTGCGGCCGGTGGTGGGCAAAAGCCGCACGCAGCCGATGACCTCGCGGTGCTCAAGAACCAAAAGATAGGTCGGCGCGAGAAGGTCGTATTGATCGATCTCCAACCCGGCCGATATAGAAACCGACCAGTCAAGCCTATCTTTGAAAACGCGCCGTCGTAAGCTGTGCATCCCGAACGCCAGTCCGAAATCTTTCCTGAGCGCGAAATGTGAAAGTGCGACAACCTTCATTCGTGATCTCCGTTTGTAATTCCGAGATCAAAGAAGCAGGCGCGGCTGTGACTGTGACCTGTCACTATCGGCAGGGCCCTGGTCAGTTCCGCGGTGCCCCAAAGTTGCCGCAAGACGGCAATAGACGCGGTGTTGCGCGACAAGCGAATCGCTCGCGGCGGTTGTGGGTTTGGGGACAAATCTAACTGACGAACTATGGGGACGAATGAAACATGTCGAACAGGCTTGCCATGATTTCTTTGATGGCGTTCACACTGCAATTACCAGCCATGATCTTCAGCGTGTCGCCGAGCGGGCCGCTCACGCGATGGGGTTTCGCTGGTTTGCCTATTTTGGACAGCGTGCTCGCTCCCCGATATTGATCTCATCCTATCCGAAGAGTTGGACTGACCATTATTTTGGCGAAGGGTATCATGATGTCGATCCGGTCTTGAATCGCGCGCCGTCATCATGCCGCTCGTTCCAATGGGATGGTCGAGAGGCGCGCTCTGCGCGATCGTCAAAACAACGACGTCTGTTTGACGATGCGCTGACTTTCAATATCAGGACAGGCCTAACGGTTCCGATTGCTGCTGGTTATGGGCGGTCTGCGGCATTTACGCTCGCGGTCGATGATCGCACCCCGGGGCTGGATCGCCTGATCGAGAACACGACGGATCTCTTGCAACTGATCGGGCTGACCTATCACGCTCACGTCGATGCGAAAGCCAGCGATGCGCCACTAACTCAGCAATCCGGCATTGCCTTGACCCAACGAGAGCGACAATGCCTCGCATGGGCGTCACGAGGCAAGACGATGGAAGAGACAGCAATGATCCTCAATGTCACATCGCGTGCGATAAAGTTTCATCTGGATAACGCACGCAGGAATCTTGGCGCCTCAACTGTAACACATGCGGTCGCCATTGCTGTCCGCGGAGGATTACTACCTTAACCATTGTTGCTTCATCACGATTACAATCTAGAGGAAACCTATCCGACGATCGCCGAGGCTATAACCGCCGCGGCATTGATCGCAGACATATCGCGGCGATGATTGGTGATGGAAAACCGTAGTGCGATCGAGGCGCCTTCGCATTTTCTTGTCTTCGCGATTGATCGCATACTGCAGCGGACCCACCGGGAAAACGCTTTCGACGCCAAACGGCATCTGCGTGATACCACGCGCGCCGGGCGTCCATCCCAACTAGCAGCCGTTGATCGCGATGATGTATGCATCGGTCGGCAAGACGGTTCCCTTTTCGCGATACTTTTTCAGCTTGTGGACTTTCGCCTCAAAGGCGGTCGTCCAGCGCAGCAAGATCTGCTCGCGGGAAATGTATAGACCTTCGCCTCGCCCGGCTTCGGCTCCTCGTGCCAATCGGCGGGAAGGTTCTTGGGCTCAGGGCAGACGGCCTCGATCCAAATCCTCCCACCGTTATGTTCAAGGCACAGATCCGGCCCATCACCGACGCAGGTCAGGTCGTGACCTTGGTCATGCAGATGCTGCGCAAGCAGAAGCTCCCACGTGCGTTGAGCCAAGCTCGCCGGCTTCCCGTTCGTGAATTCAGCGACAAAATCCTCGTTGGGAAGGCCGAAGCGCGCGTAGGTCTCCTAAAGGCGGGTAAGTTCCGCGAGCGAGGGTGGCCTGTTCTTGAAGTGCTGCGCGAGAAAGGTTCGGATGCGCGCATCGAACCGAGCGAGCTTTGTTGGCGCGATCATCATGCCGCTTTCTCTGGATTAGCGCTCGCGCGCAACTCGTGCGAGTCGACGTGCTGCGCCGGCGTCCCGTGCGACGGCAAGAAGATCGCTCCAAGTATCAGGCGGGTTCCCGCGATCAAGCAACTTCCGAAAAACCGCATAGGCGTCGTTCGCGCTCTCGTAGGCGCGCAGCGAAGAGTCATCGTTGACCCAGGCGAGCACGATTATTTTGGCGTCTCCCGATTGCTGGTAGCGAAAGAACAGCCGGAATTGCTGCAGGAATTTCGCGCGAAACCAGTGCTTGTAGTCATCACCAAGCGTGCTTCCCTGCCGGTAGACGTCGCGAGTCGGGTTACCGGGGATATCCTCAAACGCCACCTTCAACACAGCCGCGAGGAGCTTTGCGGCGCGCTTCTTCCTGTATCCCTTAGGATCTTTTTTGCGCGCCTTCTCGACCGTCGCGATTATAGCCTCGAGCTGGTTTAAAAAAAGCGGATGGGCATAGATCGTCCAACCGTTGACCTCGAAGGTGGCGTCGCTCACGCATCATCTTCCGGCAGAGCTGCGTCGAGATCGATCTTGATGCCCTTGACGAGACCCTTGCCGCGCGCGACCAGCGACTTCGGCACCGGCCGAATCCGGGCCGGCTCGTTCGCCATGTCGCGGGCCAGGAAGGCGAGGAACGTGCCGATCACCGGATCACCGCCGTCGACGCTCGATTGCTTCTTCGCGATCATGACGGTTCCGTCGGCGAGCCCGCGAAACACGACCCGGTCGCGTTTGCCAAGGGCGAGCATTTTACGAATGGCGGCGGGCACGGTCGTCTGGCCGCGGTCCGTGATGGTCGCGGGGATCTCGAGGATTTCAGCGGTCTTGGCCATAACCGGCTCCTTGCGTCGTCATGCCATCTATGTAATGCATTTGCATTGTAAGTCAAGCTCAGCCGAGTCGTCCGCACTGACACCGGGGGCGAACGGGCAGTTGATATCCACCTACTCGGTGGGCACTCCCGGCGACGAACGATCGGGGGAAGTAGTATGGCGCTGATCCGTGTGCTTGAGATCGAAAACGTTCGAGCGGTCAAGGGCCTTCGCTGGCTGCCTGGTCCGGGGGGGTAAACTGCCTGATCGGCCCTGGCGACAGTGGCAAGTCAACGGTCCTCGATGCCATCGATCTTTGTCTTGGCGCGCGCCGGTCGTTTACTTTCACGGATGCCGATTTCCATGGCCTCGATTTCGGTCTGCCGATCCGAATTGCGCTGATCCTTGGCGCCCTCGATGACAGCTGAAGAACATCGACTCCTATGGTGATTTCCTGGTGGGCTTCAATGCGGCCACCGGATTAGTGGAACCGGAGCCCGGCGCCGGACTCGAGACTGCGCTCATGCTGCAAATCACTGTGGAGAGTGACCTCGAGCCCGAATGGACACTTGTCTCACCACGTGCCCAAGCCGCAGGGCGGACGCGCAATCTCAACTGGGCCGACCGTACGCGTATTGCTCCTGCCAGACTTGGCGTCACCGGGGATATGCATCTGACGTGGCGTCGGGGGTCGGTGCTCACCAAGCTCACCGACGGCAAGACCGACGCAGCAAAGGAATTGACGCGGGCGGCTCGTGAGATGCGCGACACCTTCGACCAAAAGGGACCCAAAGAATTAGACGAGCCGCTTAAGATCGTCGCGGCAGCGGCCCGCGACATGGGCGTACCCGTCGGAGCGGCCGTACAGGCGTTGATTGATGCCGGTTCGGTCACGTTCACCGGCGGCACAATCTCGCTCCATGATGAAGAAGGTGTGCCGCTACGCGCTCTCGGTCTCGGTTCGTCGCGGCTGCTGATCGCTGCCCTGCAGCGGCAGGCGGCCGACAAGGCAACGACATTTCTTATCGACGAACTTGAATATGGGCTCGAGCCACATCGGATCATCCGCCTGCTCGGTGCGCTGGGCGCCAAGGAAGAATTGCCGCCGCTTCAGGTTTTTGCCACGAGCCACTCGCCGATCGCCGTCGCGGAGTTGAACGCACATCAGCTTCATATCGTTCGCGGCAACGGCGGGCAGCATACCGTCAGCCGCGCGAGCGACGCCGGGGATGTACAGGGCACGATCCGCGCCCACGCCCACGCCTTGCTCGCCTCGTCCATTGTGGTGTGCGAGGGCGGAAGCGAAATTGGCCTGATGCGCGGTCTGGATCAGCATTTCACCGCGACTGGCGAAAAGTCGCTGGCTGCTTGCGGTGCAACTTTGGTCAACGGCAACGGCGATGCGCGCAAGCTCATGCGTCTCGCCGTCATCGGGAGCCGTGGTGACAACAAAATATTCCTGCAGCGCGGGCTTGAACTTGACCGCCTTGTCGACCTCCGCCCGAACCTCTTTCTCCGACAGTTCTTTGCCGTCTCCCTTCAGTTTGCATTGGATGCCGACATACTGGTCAGGGTCACGATCCCGCATCCCGTAAAGATCAACACCATCCTGCCCCTGCCCGCGTCTTGCATTTCGCTGGACGTTGGGATCCTTCAGGAGCCCGCACCACAGCGGCACGCATGCCCGCTCGAAGGCCTGTTCGTCGGCTGGTTTCGGGATTTGAGTTGCGGCCAATAACGACATGATGATGCTCAGACCATATCGTCGTCATCAGCCGAGGTCGTCTCGGCAACGGGCAGCATGTCGCCCGCCAACAGCTTTTCTTTGCTGAGCAGGCCGGCATCCTCGAGCATCTCCATGTCCGGGAGGTCGCGCAGCGTGTTGAACCCGAAGTGCGACAGGAAGCCATTGGTGGTGACGTAGGTGTAGGGCGCCCCGGGCTGGGGCGACCGCGGGCCCGAGGCGATGAACCCGAGCCCGCGCAGGTGGCCGATCAGATCCCGGCTGACCTCCTTGCCGAAGAACCGGCCGAGCTCGCCGCGGGTGATCGGCTGGTAGTACGCGATGCACATCAGGATCAGGCTCTCGTGCTGTGAGAGCGGCCGCACCTGGTCGCCGAGACCGGTCGCGGTTCGGATCGCTTCGGCAAAGTTTTTCCGGGTGCGGTGCTGCCAGCCGCCGGCGACGGCAACCAGCTCGTAGGGCCGGCCCCGAAGCTCGTCGCGGATGTCATCGATGATCAGATCGAGATTACAATCGGGTCCGACGACGCGCGTCAGAACCTCGCGCGTCACCGGCTCCGGCGAGGCGAAGATGACCGCCTCGACCCGGCCCATCCATTCGCGCCAGCGCATCTCCGCCGGCAGATCGGCGAGTTCGGTATCGAGCCCTTGTTTCGCTCGTGCGCGCCGGCCCATGTCAGAGCCCGTACAGTCGGAAGGTGGCGCGGCCGGTCAGCTCGCGTGCAACGCCAAGCGAGACCAGGCGCTCGAACAGGCGCCGGCTCGATCGCTCGCTCGCCGACTTTCCCTCCTCGGCGGCCTGGGCGTCCTCGAGCATCAGCACCGACACGGTGTCGTCGGCGTCCTTGCTGCGCAGCTTCGGCGCGACCGCGAGTAGACGCGTCGCCCGCCGTGCAAGGTCGCTATAGAGATCGATCGCCGCGATGGCGGCGGTCGCGTAAGCCGCACACAACGCGGTCATGAAGGCGGTGTCGCCGTCGAGATGCTGCGGCGCTCGCCGCAACACGCCGCGGCGGAAACGGCCGGCGATCAGCGGCACCGGGGCCGGCCAGCGCAGTTGGTGCGCGAGGACCGCGTCGGCGAGCCACAGCGGCACCAACTCGTCATTCGGAAGGAGACGGACGCTCGCCGCGATGATCTCCGCCGCGGCCAGCACCGGCATGGCGTGCTCCCGCTGTGCGTGGCGGCCGGCGAGTTCGACGATCTGGTCGGGCAGCGAGTTCAGCGGATGGCCGAGTGTGGTCGCCAGGGCAAACACCCACGCCTGCACGTCACCGTCCGCTGGCTCGCCGAGCTTGCGCCATGCGGCGAGGATGCGGCCGCCCGGACCCGGATCGTCGCCCTCGCGGCGCAGATACCAGTGGTCGCGCAACGCCGCCTCGTCTTCGGTGCGGCCCCCGTCGCGCGCGAGCGCGGCGGCGCAGGAGAGCGCGAGGCGCTGACGCCAGAGCATGCCGATCGGATGCTCATCGCGCGCGATCGGATGCAGCGCCGCGAGCGCTGCACCGGCGTAAAACACGGCTTCGGTGACGGTCTCGGGCGGGGCGCGCCGGCGCAGCCAGGTCGGCGCCGGGGCAACGGTCGGCGGCGGTTCGAAGCTGATTCGGGCGTGGGAAGCCATCCGATAAGGTAACGCGACGCGGCGGTTTACACCACAAAATCTGCTCGAAACCGCCGCGCCTGTCGGGAAATAACTATGTTCGATAATGTTGCATTATCGGACGTTTCCCTTCATGATAGTGCAAATGAGCCCTGACGCCCCGCGCAGCCCCGAAAGCGATGCCCAGGAAGGCCCAAATGTGGGCCCAGCGCCGTCCCCTGCCCTGCTGCCGGCCGTCGTCGAAACCGGTCCGGCGGCGTCGCCCGCACTGCCGGCGCACCTCGAAGGGCTCGCCGACCGGGCGCGGGATTATATCAAGGCCGCCAGCGCCGAGAACACCCGCCGCGCCTATGCGGCCGACTGGCGCCATTACAACGCCTGGTGCCGCCGCCAAAACCTCCCGGCCCTGCCCCCGGATGTCCGGACCCTCGGCCTCTACATCTCCGCCTGCGCCGCCGGCCAGGCCGGGCCCAAAGCGGACGCGGTGTCGACGATCGAGCGCCGGCTGTCGGCGCTGGGCTGGCAGTTCCGGCAGCGCGGCATGGGCTTCGACCGCGACGATCGTCACGTGTCGACGGTGTTGGCCGGCATCCGCCGCACCCACGGCCGGCCGCCGGTCAAAAAGGATGCCGTGCTGCCCGAGGACGTCATCGCCATGCTCGAGACGCTGGATCGCGGCACCCTGCGCGGCCTGCGCGATCGGGCGATGCTGCTGATCGGTTTCGCCGGCGGCTTGCGCCGCTCCGAGATCGTCGGCCTTGACCTTGGTCCTGACCAAACCGAGGACGGCGTCGGCTGGATCGAGATCCTCGACAAGGGCATCGTCGTCACCCTGCGCGGCAAGACCGGTTGGCGCGAGGTCGAGATCGGCCTTGGCTCCTCCGACGCCACCTGCCCGGTCGTCGCGCTGCAAACCTGGCTTAAACTCGGCCGCATCGGCCACGGGCCGCTGTTCCGCCGGGTGCGCGCCGAGGGCAAGGACCTCGGTCCGGACCGGCTGACCGACAAGCAGGTGGTGCGGCTGGTCAAGCGGGCTGCGCTTGCCGCCGGCGTCCGCGGCGACCTCCCCGAAGGCGACCGGGAAGAGAAGTTTGCCGGCCATTCGCTGCGCGCCGGCCTCGCCTCCTCGGCCGAGGTCGAGGAGCGTTATGTCCAGAAGCAGCTCGGCCACGCCAGCGCCGAGATGACCCGCGGCTATCAGCGCCGCCGCGACCGTTTCCGCGTCAATCTGACCAAGGCGTCCGGGCTGTAATAGGACGCCGCCGTCCCTTGTTGCGTGGTGGGCTAGACGCGGGGAAAATCGCCCTTGCCTTTACGTGTAGACAATTCTATCTTTGTGTCTACACAAGGAGGCTGGCATGGCATTGAATATCCGTAGCGAAAAAGTCAGTCGGCTTGCCGAAAGGCTCGCTGCCATCAAGCGTATCAACAAGACTGATGCCGTCAAACTGGCGTTGGAGAACGAACTGCGCCGCGCGGAGCAGGCGGTACCGCTCCGGGAGCGATTCCGCCCGCTGCAGAACCGCGTGATGGCACGGCCGGCGACGGGTTTTGTGGCCGACAAGGCGTTCTACGACGAGCTGAGCGGCGGTGATATCTGATGTTTGTCGATGCCTCGGCGATTGTGGCCATCCTGACGCGCGAAACGGATGCCGATGAGTTGGCGGATGCGCTGGAAACCGCCGACGCGCCAATCACTTCGCCTATTGCCGTTTTTGAAGCGACATTGGGCGTTTGCCGGAAACGGCATGCCAGCGTTGAGGAAGCCTTGCAGGACGTCCGCGAGTTCCTCGCGGTCGGACGCGTCGATGTCGTGGCGATCGGCGCGGAGGATGCCGAGACGGCGCTGACAGCATTTGCCCGCTACGGCAAGGGGCGTGGTCACCCCGCCCAACTCAATCTCGGTGACTGCTTTGCCTATGCGATCGCGAAAAACCATGATGCGCCGCTGCTGTTTAAGGGGGCGGATTTTACCAACACCGACGTTGAGTCGGGGATCTGAAAGCTGATCCAGCACTGGCCTGCCTTATCGATAACTACCCCTTATCGATAGTGTTGGACGCTATGGCGAAAATC
>JBBRRC010000036.1:0-20919 GCA_038225385.1 Sphingomonadales bacterium
GCTGCGGTGCAACCGCTTGATGATGTCGTCGCGCTCGCCGAGCGCGCGCAGCCGCAGCTCGACCTCAGCATCGAGTTGCCATCGACCCACGCCCGCCGGTTCGGCAAACCCGAGGCGTTCGAGCTTGCGCATCCGCCCGATCTTGGTCTCGCGCAGTGCATCGGGAACGGCAAACGGGTCTGGCCGCAGATCGACGATTCCATCGCGGGCATCGGTCGCGAGCGCTCGATCGAGCCGCGTCCAACGGTCGGCGTCGACCTGCGCGTCTAGGCTGCGACGCAGTTCAAGTTCGGTACGGGGACCGAGCTCCAGCGTAACGAGGTCGGCCGCACGGGCACGTAGGCCTCGGCTGATATAGTCGCGGCTAATGACCAGATCCTCGTTCGCGTCGGTGCGACCGCGCACAAGCACATGGATGTGCGGATGCTCGGTGTTCCAGTGATCGACCGCGACCCAGTCGAGCTTTGTGCCGAGATCGTGCTCAGCCTGAATCATCAACTCGCGGGTGAATGTCTTCAGATCGGCGAGCTCGGTCGCGTCGTCGGGCGAGACGATGAAGCGGAAGTGGTGGCGGTCGCCGTCGCATCGGTCGGCGAAGGCAGGGGTATCAGCCGTTTCGACCTGCGCGTCGAACAGGCGGCCAGCTTCGCCGTCACGGGTTGTGCCGTCGCGGCCGAGATAGCGGAGATGGGCGGCCAGCGCTCCCGGCGTCCGCATCTGGCGCACGACCCGCGCTTTGATCACCGCACCGCGCGACCGGTCACCGAGCCGATACGTGGCGGCGAGAGTCGCCGAGCGGCCGCGACCAAATCGACTGGTCTTGCCGCCCCCGGCGCGAAGGCCGCCCGCCTTTTGCGCGGCCCGGATGGCTTTGTTCAGAAATGACTCGATACGAGGGCCATCGGCCCTGACGCGTCCAGGGCGAATGCGAAGTTCGTCGTCAGTCGACATGTGAATTTTCGACGCAAGGTGCGTCAAATGGCGGAACGCCGACGTTTTCCGCGTTATCAAACATTGCGATGATCAATCGCAATGTGCGAGCGCGCCTTGAAAATGCTGCGCAAAATGACTTCCCGACCGCCCCGCACCTTGCGGCTTTTATCCTGCCCTCACTTATCCTTGCCTTTCCAATGAGCTGCACCCCACACACAAGCCCTCCAGTTTGCGATATCCTACGATCGATCTCGTTGGGGCAGATCATGGGCGATTGACTACAAAGATCGGGCTTCCAGAGCTTTTCCCGGTCCCCTCGAGGGGTAATTCGTTGACATCATCGGCAAGCGGGACAGATTTGCTTAGCCCGATCTGCTTCCCGTCAGCGCTTTGTCGAAGGGTGGTGCTGGCGATAAAAATCGGAGCTTCAGTCCATGGTCGTGAGCGAAGAACGGCCGGTGACATGGCCGTCGCCGTCCCCACCTGACCAAGCCAGGACGAGATGCGATCGACATAAACCAAGGTCGCGGATGGCAGCCGCCGTCCAGTGGCAAGATAGTTTTCAAATCGACCGGCACCGGCGTGATAGGCGGCAAGTGCGTCGGGCCAACCGTAGCGATAGTGCATGGTGCGCAGGTAGATCGCGCCAGCAATCATGTTGGTCCGGGCGTCGAATGGATCCGACCCTGCAACGCCGCGGCTCACGAGATCGCGCCAAGTCGACGGCATGACCTGCATGCAGCCCCGAGCGCCCGCAGATGAGACGGCGTTCGGATCGCCGCCACTTTCGGCGCGCATCACGGCCGCTATCAACGGCTCAGGAAGCCCCGCCGTCCTCGCGGCTTCAGCAATAAAGTCGCTGCATGTGGGACGGATCGGCAAAGCCCCGGCATTTGCCGCGGCGGCCAGGATACCCGTGATGGCAATCTTGCTGAATCGGATGGGGCGGCCCGTCCGCGTCATGCTTCGCGCTTCGAGGTCCACACCGGCACCGCGCGACCAATCACCGATGAGCGTGGCAGCACCCCAAAATAGCGGCCGTCGAAACTGTCGCCGACATTGGCATTGAGCAGGAAAACCTCGCTCCAGGCGACCCGGTGACAGCCTCTCCAAACGGGCAAGGCGCGCGAGCGGCTGTCCACGCGCCGTGCCGTCGCCACAAATTGTCCATTAATCCCAATCCGCCGCCCTGATCGGCAAACCGTCTGGCCGGGGAGCGCGGCGACATGCTTTAGCATCGGCACACCGACCCCGAGATAGCGACGCGTAGCCATGAACGATGCCAGTGCTCGCGGTGGTATCGCGGTGACCAATTCGTAAGGTTGGAGATTGAGCGCCGGGCGGACCAGGTACAGCCCGATCGGTACGCTAGCCGACACGTTCCAGACGAGGCGCGGTGGCATCTTCCACGCGACCGTCGCCATCACCGCAACTGCGATCAACATCGTCGCGGCGATTGCAGCCCATGGCGCTGAGCGGTTCATGGTCCGACCCGCTGCCTGAGTACCCACGCGCGATGCTGGCCTTGCGAATAGGCCCTGCTTGGTTCGCCGGCCGTCAGCCGGTTATGGACATGCCGCCAGTGGTCCGGGCAGACGTCAGTCGCCGCGGTTATTTTATCGGCGGCGTCGATCGCGGCGAGCACCGCCTGGACTTTCGGCCATCCCGACAGGCGTAAAAGGATATCGCCACCCGGTCGCACATAGGGGATTGTGGTCGACGGTTCGCCTGCTTCTACCGTACGGGCAATTTCGATCCGGCTGAGGACGGTTCCATGGTCGTTCGCTGCCCAGCGGACAAACCCGAAGATCTGATTTGGCGAAAACTCGAGAATGCGCCGGCGACGGTCGACGATCCGGTCCCGTACCGGATTGCCGAACCTGAGCCAGCGCTCGATCTGACCGGGAATGTGGGTCAGCTCGACCTCGGTGATATTGGTCATGGCAACGGCTCGCCGCCGCGGCCGAACTCACGCTCAAGTAGGGTCCGCAGCATATCGGCGACGGTCAGGCCGCGACTGAACGCGGCGACCTTGATCCGCCCGCGTAGCGCCTTCGCGACATCGACGGTCAGCCGAGCATCATACGGATCGGGCTTCACTGGCGGAGCATCAGGTCCGCTGGCCGTGACCCAGGCATCCGGTTTACCGGGTCGCGCTGCAAAGCGAGCAGATTGACGGGGAGCGCTCATCGGCTCAGCCCATCGATCTCTTTGGCCAACGCGGCAATCTCAGCGGCGGCGAGGCTGCCGGGATCAAGTTCGTGCGCCAATTGCCCGGTGCATGCGGCTTCGGCGAAGATAACCCGCTGGCCGACCCGCGCGGTCAGGACCGGCGGTTCCTGGTCGGCCATCGCCTCGGCGGTTTCGCGGGCGATGACGGTCCGGGTGGCGCAGCGGTTGAGTATCATTCGCGCAATGAGGTCGGGTCGGAACACACGCGCCTCTTCGAGCAACCGCAACATCTCAGCGGAAGCCCAGCCGTCGAGCGGAGACGGCGTCGCCGGAACGAGTACGATATCGGCGGCGAGCAATGCAGACCGTGCGACGCCGGCTATGCGCGGCGCACCATCGACGATGACGTGATCGACATCGGCAGCGATTGCCGGAAGCTCGCGATGCAGCGTCTCGCGCGGCAACCCCAGAACTCCAAACAGGCGCGGATGGCCGAGTGACGCGCGCTGCTCCGACCAGTCGAGCGCCGACCCTTGCGGATCGGCATCGACGACGAGAACTCGCCTTCCCTTTCCGGCCCATCGACCCGCAAGATGTAGTGCCAGCGTGGTCTTGCCGACCCCGCCTTTCTGGTTGAGCACGGCGACGATCATCGCGTGGTCCGGCGGGTCGAGGCGACAGTTGGCGAACCGTTCCCAGATCGACCGCGCTCTACAACCAAGTTAGATTCTTGGTTAGACTCTAAGTTACGGAGCGAAATCGCCGCATGATATCCGAGGCTTAACCCCGACTTTTGTTCTCGATAGCACGAGCCGTGTGTTCCCGATAGCACGTGCCCGGATGTTCCCGATAGCACGAGCGGTTCCACAGCCTGTTCACAGGCAATAGCAAAGGTCAGCAGGGTCCGCCGCGGCTCTACGACGAGGCCCAAACGGTAACCTGGCAGCGGCTGGCGACGGACAAGATCGCGCAGTTCGAAGGCGAAGCGGCGCAACGGCGACAGGCTGCCCGACTTCAGATGCAGATGGCGGAGATCGAACTGCCAGCCGCCACGCTGATGGCCACCATGCTTGCGGACAACGCGGTAGAGCCAGCGCTCCAGCCCGCCGAGCAGCTCAAAATACGCCGGGTCGATGGTCAGGACGAGCGCATCGTCGAGAACCGCTGAATAGAACCAGTCAGGCAGGATCAGTTCGACGCCGGTGACGCGGCCTTGGCGGTCGGCGCGCTCCTTCCATTCGTTGATCCAAGAGAAGCGGTGCATGCGGCGCGCGGTCGGCTGGCGGATCGACGTCGCAATCGTTGTCGCCTGCAGTCGGTCGAGCGCGGCCTTCAACCGATGGTAATCGCGCACCGACGTCCCGCGGCCGATGAAGGTCAGAATTTCGTACGGCGTTGTCGCAATCAGTCGTGAGGTGGGAAAGCCGCAGTCTCGGGCATCGACGATCTGGCTTGCCGCCCAGATGAGGACATCGGCGTCCCAGATCGTCGCCATGCCGTAGGCGTGGTCGGCATCGACGCGGACGCTTATGTCACCGGCGCGGAAGTCGATCGGCTTGGTCCGCCTCGACTTGGCCAGGCTGAAGAAGGGATAGGCCATGAGATCCTGCGCATCGCGCGGAGCGATGTTACGCGAGGTTGGGCGGAACAGTTCGAGCTGATTACGCTCGGACGGTTGCAAGCGGTGCGACACGGGGCGGCGGTTCAGCGACTGCCAGCGACATACGCCGGCGCGATCGCGGCGTGGCGCTTGGCTGGCAAAACGGTGTCGATGCCGGGATCACTGGTCGAGGTTTTGATGCCGCGATCAACCCAAGCCTGCAGATCGTCGAGGCGGTATACGACGCGGCCGCCGACCTTTGAGTAGCGGGGGCCGGTCCCGTAGCAGCGATGCTTCTCGAGCGTACGATGTGAGAGGCTGAGGAATCGCGCCGCCTCTGGAGTACGCAGATAGCGAGGCGGAAGCGCGGCGGCGTTGGCGGACATGGTGCGGCTCCTCGAGCGTCATGGCGCGCCGCGGAAAAGCGGCGGGTCGTGACGAGCACCATGGCGAAGCGCTGAAGCTTGGAGGGAGTCCGAAGTTCGTCCTGCTGAAAACGGCCCCCTCACGACTTCGTTTGATTTAATACAGCGGCGCATCATGGTGGCTGCGTCCGCCAAGTGCCCCAAGCCATTGTTGAAGTTTATCTTAGTGCCAGAAGTGAACCCAGAGTACTCGCGCGAGTCCGCCTTGGAACGTCACTGTTCCCCGATTGTTGATACAAAACGTCATCAGGACGTCGTTTGGATCTCAAATGATTATTAAATCAGTATTCGCCGCAGCCATGCTGGTCGCGACGGGCGGCGCGCTGGCGCAGGCGACCGACACCCACCCAATGGGACAGGGCGGAAACCCGTCGGGGGCCACCACGCCGGGACCCATGAGCAATGACGCCATGGGCGACAAGAACATGGACCATCGCATGGCGATGGACGACGGCATCACGATGAAGCACGGCAAGTGGCTCAAGGACGGCAAGCCGGCCACCAAGGCCGAAATTGCTGCTCACAAGCAGATGATGAAGTCACACAAGCCGATGTAGCAGCATAGTCAGCGTGAGGTGAGGTCGCGCGGTGCGCGGCCCCATCGAGTTTCATCAACTGCGAACACGCGGATCCTGCCCGCACCAAGCTTTGTAACTGCGTCAGCGCCTGTAGGGCTCGGAATTCCATTCCAGCCTGATGATCTTCCATCCTGCGCCTGATTTGGCCAGGGTCGCGGTTTCGTTGACGACGATGTCGATGGATCTGTCGCTCCGATTGCTCATCAGGCGGCACTTTGAAACGACCGTCGTTTTGCTGCCCTCGTTGCGCACCTGGCGGTCGAGCAGGATGGTTTTGACGGTTTTCTGAAATGCCATGTCGCTGGCGAGATGGCCGCCGACATAGGACGCGAAATCTTCCTCGGCCCCGTTCTCGACGATGCGGACCTCGGGAGCGAGCCGTTCGATTGCAAGTTCACGATTGCCGACTTCGAGGGCATCGGAAAAACCCTGCAGCGCAGCTTCCGCCGGTCCGCTGATGCGCCGCGTGATGCTCTTGGGTGTTGGCGCCATGTTCATACCAGCCATTGAGCTGCCCGTGCCAGACATCGCGCCGTGGTCCATGCCCGGCATCGTTGCGGCTTTGCCATCGGCCGGTGCCGCTGGTGCCGTCTTCATCTCACCGTGATCCATGCCAGGCATCGCGCCGGAAGCGGACATTGGCGTCGAGACAGCTGCACCGTGGCCGGCATGCGGATCGGCAGCCTGCGCATTAGCGCCCGTTGCCAGCAGGATTGCCGTCATCGTTGTCACGAAATGGATCATCATCAAAATCTCCGTCCCTAAACCGTGCGGCGCACGGGAGCGCCAAAGCCGGGGTCGGTACTGACTCGACGTGCAACGGTGCCAGCGGGAAAGCGGTACCAGCCGGGGTCACGGTAATCGCCGCGCGCCAGGTCGTCGCGGACCTTCATCACGGTGAACATGCCGCCCATCTCGATATTGCCGAACTGGCCGTTGCCGACCATCATCGCCATCGTATTCGGCGGCCCGGGATGGCCGCCGTCGGTGTGCTCCTGATGCTCGGCCATGCCGGCGCGGCCCATCTTCATGTAGCCGGGCAGCATCGCCTTAACGTTGGCCTCGAGACTGTCCTGATCGACGCCGGTGGTGTTGGGAATGCCGTGACCCATCGCGTTCATCGTGTGGTGCGACATGTGGCAGTGGAACGACCAGTCGCCAGGCTTGGCGACGAACTCGATGTCGCGCATCTGGCCGACGCTGACAGTCTCGGTCACTTCGCTGCGCCACTGGCTGCGCGGCCAGCGCCCCCCGTCGGAACCGGTGACGAGGAATTCATGGCCGTGCAGGTGGATCGGGTGGTTCCACATCGACAGATTGCCGATACGGATGCGGACGCGCTCGCCGGTCCGCGCGACCATCGGGTCGATGGCAGGGAATACCTTCGAGTTGAACGTCCACAGGTTGAACTCGACCATGATCGACGGGTCGGGCCGCCAGGTGCCGGGAGTCAGCTCCCAATTGTGGAGGAGGAAGGCGTAATCGCGGTCGATCGCCACCGCCTCGCCGCCGCGCGGGTGAATGATGAACAGTCCCATCATACCGTACGCCATCTGCGTCATCTCGTCGGCGTGCGGGTGGTACATGTGGGTGCCGTGCTGGACTAGAGGGAACTCGTAAACGAAGGTTTCGCCAGGGCCGATCGCCGGCTGGTTGAGACCGCCGACGCCGTCCATGCCCGACGGTAGGATCAACCCGTGCCAGTGGACGCTGGTATGCTCCTTAAGCCGGTTGGTGACATAGATGCGGACGCGGTCGCCCTCGACCGCCTCGATCGTCGGGCCGGGCGTGGAGCCGTTATAGCCCCAGCACGTCGCCTTCGAGCCGGGCCCGAACTCGTGGACGATCTCCTCGGCGACGAGGTGGAACTCCTTCGCGCCGTCGACCATCCGCCACGGCAGCGTCCAGCCGTTGAGCGTCCGCACCGGGGTGAAGCGCGGATCGCGCGGCACCTTGGGTGCGGGGCCGGCGGGGGCAGCGGCCATCGGCATCGCGCCATGCGCCATGCCCGGCATATTGGCCATGTCATGACCTTGCGCGGTGGCCCGTGACGATCCGGCGAGCGCAGCGGCGGCGGCCCCGGTGCCGATCAGCAGGTTACGGCGATCGACGATCATGACGGGCTTCCCGGATGGTGGTGGGGCGGCGGCGACTCCGTTGGCGCAGCCGGCATTTTCATCGCTGGATCCATTGGCTGCGGCGGCGCAGTCGCCGGTGCCGCATGATTTATGCCCGGCATGTCCGCCATCGTGTCGCCGCCCGATGCCGCGCCGCCGTGACCGCTGTGGTCCATCGCGATGCCACGCGGAGTAAGGATTTCACCGACGCTAGGCGTTTGCTCGGTCGCCTCCTTCTCACTTGGCAGCCGCGCTCCGACCGCGCGCATCAGGTCGAGCCGCGCCAGCCAATAGTCGCGGATCGCCTCGAGATAGCTCTGATAGGCGTCGTATTCCTGCGTCTTCGCCTGAATCAGTTCGAAAACGCCGATCAGCATGTAATTCTGCTGCTGCTGGCTGCGCTCGACAATCGTCTCACGCGCGGGGATCAACGAGTCGCGGTGCGCCTTGACGACATCGCTCAGCACCCGGACGCGCTCGGACCCGAGCCGGACCGCATTGTCGGTCTTGAGCTGGAGCGCCGCCAGCCGCGCACGCGCGTCGAGCAACCGTGCATCCGCCCGCGCGACCTTCGCGCCGCCTTGGTTGAAGATCGGCACTTCGAGATTGAGTGTCGGTCCCTGGATAACCGAGCGATCGACTTCGCGCTCGCGGTCGAAGCCGATCTCGGTGCTGCCAAGCAGCCGGAAGCGCCGGGTGATTCCGGCTGCATCGTGCAAAATCTCGACTTCCCGGCTGAGCGCCTGCAGCGCCAGATTACCTTCGTTGGCGAGCGCTTCCAGTGCTGCGGGGTCGTCCTCGTTCGCGACCGGCAGTGGCAGGCGGTCGCTGGTCTTCCAGTCCGCGTCGGCGCCGCTCAGGCCGACGGTCGTGTTCAGCGTCAGCCGCGCCAGCCGCGCCGAAACCAACGCACGCGCCGCGCCGATTTTCGCCTCGCTCGCCGCTGCTTCCTCGCGCTTGAGCTGCAACTCGCTAATATTGCCGGCATCGTAGAAGCGGCGCGCCAGTCCGGCCGAGGTCGCAAGGCTGCTCGACACCGCGGCGCGCATATCGGCGACCTGCTGCGCGCCGACATAGTCGTACCACGTCTGCTCGACGTCGAAGCTGACGTTCAGGACCGCCGCTGCGATATCGAGTTTGGCGCGCTCGAAGTTCGACTTCCCGAGGCGAATCCGCGACGGCAACACCAGCAGATCGACCAGCGGCATCGCCAGACCGAGCGCGAGCTGATTGCCGGGGCCGCCATCGACCGCCAATCGGGACGCGATGAAGCGGGGATTGGCGATTTGCACAGCTTCCATAATGTCTGCACGCGCAAGGCCCAGCCGCGCATACTCTTCCTGCAATCTAGGGCTGCGCAGCATCGCGACACGCACCGCCCGCTCGGCGGTCATCGGCTCGGCGAGCCACTGGCTGACCAGCGCCTGGTCGGCGCCGCTGGCGTTCTTTTCCCAACCGAGCTCGGGAGCGCCGCGCGCGGCAAGCAGCCTGTTGATCTGCGGCGGATCGAGTCCAGGATGGACCGTGGCGCAGCCCGAGAGTAGCGCGGCAACGCCAGCTGCCACCGCAGCGCGATTTCTCGGGCTCCTCATGCATCGGTCTCCAGGTCGCCGCGCGAAACTTCCGCCGTCATCGAGTATACGCAGCCTGACAGAGCGGCCCTCACCTACGGAGCGATCACACGCTCCGGTCAACCCATGCAGGAGCGCATCACCCATGGTCGGCCGTTTAATCAACGGTACAATGCCAAAGGCTGCGTTGCGATTTCGGCCAGGTCCGATCCTCGCACTAGCAGGGAGTTTGAACGTATCCGGAGTTCATGTGCCCTGCTGACGGTTAGTACCCCCCCGTCCCGGTGGCGCGGTTAATCTGAACCGCTCACGCCGCCGAGAGCGCCGCGAGCCGGCACGGCGGTGCCCACGACCGCTCGTCGTGGGGCACCATTGCGTTTCGACTATGTCGGCTCCGATCAATAACGGTTGTCGTACGACCGACGGTAGTTCCGGCGGTGCTGATGTTGATGCTGGTGCTGATGGGCGATCTGCCGATCAGCCTGGGCGTGCTGATCGCGCAGATCCTGATGCAGCTGGGCGTGCTCGTCAGGGCTAAGGCCCTGCTCGTGCGCGTCCTGGTGTGCTTGGTCGAGCTGATCGTGAACGTCGGCGTGCTGCTGGTCGAGCTGTTCATGTTGAGCGCGATGACCATTCGTGGGGTGGGCGAGCGCCGGAAACGACGCGGCGAGCGCCACCGAACCGATCGTCGTAAATATCAGGTTGCGCATGTCAAATCTCCTGATCGTAGTTTAACTGTACGTGAAACGCGGGTCAGTAGCGGTAGTATCCGTTATTCCGATAGTTCGAGTAATTCCGCTGCCACGACCTGTACTGGTGCTGGCGCTGATGTTTGCGCGCGATCTGATAGTCGGTCTGGACATGCTGATAGTCGAGATCGTCGTGCAGCCGAGCGTGCTCCCACGGGCTCAGGCCTTCCTCGTGGGCTTGGGCATGCTGATAATCCAGCTCGTCGTGGACATCGCCATGCTGCTCGTCGAGGTACTCATGCTCGTGATCGTGGCGATCGTCGCGCGGAGCGTCATAGTAGCCGTAGCTCGGGGCGGACTGGACGCCGAAGTAGAAGGTCGTCTGCGCAGAAGCCGCTGCAGGCAGCGCCACAGCAATGGCGCTAGCGCCCAATGCGGCGATAATCATCTTGTAGCTCACCGAATCCTCCTCTTGTGAAGTTATCCGATGTTTTAATCTGCGCGGGGTGCATGCCGTCTGAACGGCGCGCATATATGCCGTTAAGCTTGGCTCCGATCGATTAGCTCGCTCCTTTTCGAGCCTGGTCGATGAGCTGGCGCAGACGTTCCCGCGACTGTCTGCCGGCGATGAGGTACGGACCGATCACGAGTGTCGGCGTGCCGACGATGCCGAACGCTCTCGCGTAACGCATTGAGTCAGCGATGATCCCGTCGATCTCGCTGCGGTGCGAAGCATAGTCGACGAGCAACTGGCGCCAGGCGACGCCGGCACGGCTCGCCGCCGACTGCAGTGTTGCTTCGTCGACTGACCCCCCGTGGCGCATCAGGGCCTCGTCGAATTCTGCGCGGCGACCTTGGACGGCGCTGACGATCGCAAAGCGGGCGGCGCGGATCGACAGCGGACTGAGCACCGGCCCGTCGCGGAGAACGATCCGAACCCCCTTGTCTGACGCGACGAGGTCCAGCAGGTCGGGCTCCATTGCCCGGCACGACGGGCACGCATAATCCGCGAACAGGTAGAGCGTCACGTCGCCGTTGGCCGGGCCGAGCGTCAAGGCGCGGCGGTCCGCCAGTCATCCCATCGAGCCGGGCGGAGCGAGCAGGCCCAGCCAGGCGACCAGCGCGAGGATCGACACGGCGGAGAAAGTCTCGACCGCGAGGCTGGTCCGAAGCGCCTTGAGCTGGCGCGACGGCTCGCCGGCTGCCCGCTCGAGCGCCGGTGTTAGCCGGAAACGGTTGGCCGCGGCCAGCGCAAGCATTGCGCCGAACAGCGCCAGCTTAGCGATGAACAGCCAACCGTACACCGTTGTGAACATCGCTCCGACGTTGCTTAGGCCGATCACGGTCCACGAGTTGACAAGTCCCGTGGCGACGATCAGGCCGACGATCACCGATCCGACGCCGGAGAAGCCCGCGAGGGCGGTGTGGGTCTGCGCGACGTGGTCCGGCCCGACGCTGCGGACAGGCCGCATGACGAGGATCACGAGCGCGACAAGCGCGCCGAGCCAGGCGCCGGCGGCCAGCAGGTGGATGATGTCCGCCGCGAGGTGGATGGGCGCCCAGAACCCTTCGGAGATGTTGCCGTGTCCGGCCCAGGCGAGGCTGGCCAGAGCGGTCCCTCCGAGCGCAACGCCGGCGACCGCCGCCGGTCGCGATCGGCGGATGGCGAAGGCCGCGACGGCGAGCAGAAGCAGCGCACCGATCCGGAGGATAACCGCCGTGCCGATCGCCGGTAGCGACAGGATCGCCTCGACCGCCGCCCGGTCGACCGACGCAGCGGGAATGCCCGCCATCGACGCAGCCAAAAGGACGAGGGCGGCGATCGAGAGCGCGACGCCGATGACGGAGCTAAAGATCACAGTATGCCGCAGTCCCGCTACGCCTCCGCTCGGTGCGTAGAGCGTGAACAGCGGTAGGCCGAACGCGACGCCCAAAACGACGTAGAGGCCGAACCGGACGAGCAGCGCCAGCGGATCGGCACCGGCCATCAGCGGACGGTGAAGGTGAACGCGCCCGTCATCCGGTGCGTATCGGCGGCGACCGCGTGCCAGTCGACCCGGTATGCGCCAGTGGTCAGCGGCTTCGGCAACTGCGCCGTCACCGTCTTGCCGTCACCGCCGACAACCATCTTGAACCCGGCCATCTTCATCGGCTTGTTCGGCGCGCCCGGCATCGACGTCATCGTCAGGCCGAGGCCGGTGAACCGCTGCATCAGCTTCTCGTTGAACTTCAACGTGATCGTCGACGGTGCCGCGACGCTGGACTTCGCCGTCGGCACGGAAGCGAGAAGCTTGGGATGCGCCGACGCCGCTGCGGCTAACGCAAGCGTTGCGACCGCGAGTGTCGCGAGCAATGGTACGGTCTTCATCCGTCTTCTCCGTCAGCACGTTGCGCCTGCAGGACTATACGCGCTTTGATCACCCGGCCCTCATCGCCATCTGGAGTTCCGGCTCTGAGGGCTTGCGGACAATGGCGCGTATCATCGAGAGAGTGACCGTGGGGCGGGATAGACACCATGAACAAGACGCTGGATGAACTGTTGGCGACGATTTCGACCCATCCGGTCGCCGTTCGTCTGGATCGTCTCGAACCAGCCGTGATGGCGGCGATCGCCCGCCACGACAGGCCGGCGGTGGGGGTCATCGGTTGGCAGGCTGCCGCCGTCGTCCTCTCGCTCGGCATCGGCACGGTCGTCGGCGGCACCAGCGCGACTGCGGCGCGTCCTTCGGACGCCCTGTCGGTGTTTACGCCCGAGGCGACGCTGGCTCCTTCGAACCTGCTCGGCGGCGGTCGTTGACACGTTCGGCCCGCCAGCTGATCGCTACGGGTCTAATCGCGCTGGCGGCGGGCCTCGTCGGCGCGTTCGCCGGCGGGAGGATGTTCGAACGGGCGCCGCCGCCGGCGCTGCACCAGCTCGTGCATCACGATCTCGTCCTCGACGCCACGCAGCGGGCACGGATCGACGCGCTCGAGGCGACGTTCGCAGTACGCAAACGCCTGCTGGAGCTGACCATGCGGTCGGCCAACGCCGAGTTGGCGGCCGCGATTCAGTCAGAGCGCGGCTATGGTCCTAAGGTCACCGCCGCGGTCGACCATTTTCATGCCGCGATGGGTCAGCTGCAGAAGGAGACGATTGAGCACGTCTTCGCGATGCGGGCGGTGCTGACCCCGACGCAGGCGGCAACGCTCGATCGGACGGTGGTGAAGGCGTTGACCGCCGATCCGGCGTGACCGGGGCCGACGACGACGGCGAGCTCGTCGCCCGCACCCTGCACGGGGATCAAGGCGCGCTCCGAGACCTGATGGGACGTCACAAGGCACCGCTGTATCGTCTCCTCCGGCGTCTGACCGGCGACGCGGAAGAGGCTTACGACCTGTTGCAGGAGACCTTCGTCGCGTTGTGGTCGTCGCTCGGCCGCTACGACCCGCAGCGTCCGTTCGAGAGCTGGGCCCGCCGGATCGCGATCAACAAGTCGCGCGACTGGGCGCGGCGGCGCTCCGTCAGGAGGTGGGTCTTCGCGCTGCTGCCGGCCGGAGACGACGTGACGCATATCGCCGACGGCGCGCCGTCGCCCGAGGCCGCCGCCGGCGACGCGATCGAGCTGCGACGGGCCGAACACGCCATCGCCGAGCTTCCCCTCTCGCTCAAGGAACCGCTCGTCCTCACCGCGATCGAGGGCATGAGCCAGCGGGAGGCGGCGGATGTACTCGGTATCAGCGAGAAGGCGGTCGAGACGCGCGTCGGTCGCGCCCGCGCCAAGCTCGGCGCTACCTTGGGTTACCAAGCCCGCTGACAACGTTCCTGGCCTGCCCGAAGCAGGCAGTGTCAGAAGGTGAGGGCCGTTCCTGTACGATGCGTATAGCTCGGTAATGGAGTACGGAGATTTGAACGTCCTGTGATGCCAATGACACGATTCTGCACGATGCGGCTCAAAAGGGTGTCGTGCAGCCGCAAGTTCGCGCCTCGGCTCGCCACCGTCTTCGTGGGCAAGTTCAGCGGAGTTGCACGGCCGACGCGTTTCGAAAGTGAAGTACCCGGCTGCTGGTCGCTGCGCGCCAGCAAACACGCCTGGTTCTAGCCGCGATGCGAATTTCGCCTTTCAACCCGAGGAGACTGCGATGCGTAAACTGATGATCCTGACGGCCCTAATGGCCGCCACGCCCCTCGCCGCCCAGGCGATGGACCCCGGCATGAAGATGGACCCCGGCATGAAGATGGATCCCAAGATGAAGATGGATCCGGGCATGAAGATGGGCGACGGCATGTCGGGCATGGACCACATGTCGATGATGAAGAATACGCCCGCCAATCCCTACGCCGAGGCCGCGATGGACATGCACCACAAGATGATGGTGACCGGAGCCGATGCCTCAGAGACCTGGACCCGCCAGATGATCGAGCATCACCGTGGCGCGATCGCGATGTCGAAAATTGCCGTCGCGAAGGCAGGCGACAAGGAGACACGTCAGATGGCGCAGAAATCCATCGCCATGCAGGAGAAGGACGTTGCCGAGCTGGAGTCGTGGCTCAAGCGCCACGGCAAGACACCGCAGTAGCGTCAGTCGGCGGCGGCACGCGGCAGGATGCGGAGCAGTTCGTCCAGCTTCTCCTGCGCTGCCGTGTTGTCGCCGCTCGCGACTGCAGCGGTGATGCAATGGCTTATGTGGGCTTTGAGCAATTCGGCTTCGACTGCTGTAAGCGCGGCACGAGTCGCTTTGAGCTGGATGACAATGTCGATGCAGTACCGATCATCGGCGACCATCGTTGCCACGCCGCGCACTTGCCCCTCGATGCGTGCGAGCCGCTTGCCGAGCGCATCTTTGTTGACCGTGTAACCGCGCATAAAAATCGTTCCCATCGCCGCTTGAATATACCCTACTGGGGTATAATGTGGTGTGTGTGCTGCTCTAGCACCAAGAGATCGTTATGATCGACCAGTTTGCAATCGTGGCACCACGCTTGAGCACCAGCCGACTGATCCTGACCGGAGCGTTCGTGGCGCTCGTCGTTTTTTCGGTGTGCTGGGCTGCGGGCGCCGCAGGGATTGTCGGAAGTCACGCCTTCGTAGCTCTGTTCACCTTGGCGCCGATCGCGTCCGTTAAGGCCCTGCTGGTCGGCGGCGCCAGCGCTGCCGGATTCGGCGCTCTGACCGGAGCGCTGGTGGCAGTTGGTTACAACCTGACCGGTCGCTTCTCCACCCGCTAGGCGATCCCGACTGGCTGCATCAATCGTGCTTGGCCTCGAGCGCGACAACAAGGCTTGGAAATAATCATGGCAGATCATCAGGATCGCAGCGCCGACGACGCGCTGGTCGCTTCGGCGAAGCCCGAAGCGGGCGGTTGCTGCGGCTGCGGGAGTGGCAAGGCATCGGCCGATAAGACCGAACGTGATCCGGTCTGCGGCATGATGGTCGATCCGCACGCGACCGCGCACCGGGCCGAGCACGACGGGCATCCCTATTATTTCTGCTCTGCCGGGTGCCGGACAAAATTCATAGCCGACCCGGCCAAGTATCTGACGCCAGCCGAACTTCAGAGCCACGAGCCGGTCGCCGAAGGGACGATCTACACCTGTCCCATGCATCCGCAAATCCGTCAGGTGGGTCCCGGTGCGTGCCCGATCTGCGGCATGGCGCTCGAACCCGCCGTGTTCAGCGCCGATACTCCTCCGAATCCCGAACTCGCCGATTTCACGCGGCGCTTCTGGGTCGGACTGGCGTTGGCGGTTCCGGTGTTCGTGCTCGAAATGGGCGGCCATCTGCTCGGCCTCGACCGGTTCATCGCACCCCAGGTGTCGAACTGGATCCAGCTGCTGCTGGCGACACCCGTGGTGCTGTGGGCGGGCTGGCCGTTCTTCGAGCACGCCTGGGCTTCAATCGTTAACCGCAGCCTCAATATGTTCACGCTGGTCGCGATGGGCACCGGCGTCGCGTGGGCGTTCAGTGTCGTCGCCACCGTCGCGCCGCAAATCTTCCCGCCCGCGTTTCGCCGGATGGACGGCGCCGTTGCGGTCTATTTCGAAGCCGCCGCGATCATCGTCGTCCTCGTCCTGCTCGGCCAGCTGCTCGAACTCCGCGCACGCGAAGCAACCGGCGGCGCGATTCGCGCGCTGCTCGACCTGGCTCCCAAGACCGCGCGCCGACTCAAGCCCGACGGCTCGGACGAGGAGGTGGCGCTCGAACTCGTGACAGTGGGCAACAGCCTGCGTGTCCGCCCGGGCGAGGCGGTGCCGGTCGACGGCACGGTCACCGCCGGACAGACCACACTCGACGAGTCGATGGTGACCGGTGAATCGATGCCGGTGACCAAGGAGGTCGGGGATACGGTCATCGCCGGGACGATCAACCAGACCGGTGCCATCGCGATGCGCGCCGACAAGGTCGGACGCGATACAATGCTGTCGCGGATCGTCCAGATGGTCGCCGACGCGCAGCGCAGCCGAGCGCCGATCCAGCGCCTCGCCGACCAGGTCTCGGGCTGGTTCGTGCCCGCCGTGATCGGCGTTGCGGTACTGGCGTTCGCGGTGTGGGCGACCTTCGGGCCAGAACCGCGCTTCACCTTCGGTTTCGTCGCCGCCGTCACCGTCCTCATCATCGCCTGCCCGTGCGCTCTCGGGTTGGCGACGCCGATGTCGATCATGGTCGGCGTCGGGCGAGGCGCCGCCGCTGGCGTGCTGGTCAAGAACGCCGAGGCGCTCGAGCGTATGGAGAAGGTCGACACCCTGCTCGTCGACAAGACGGGCACCCTGACCGAGGGCAAGCCCAAGGTCGTCGCGATCGAGCCGTTCGGCGGCGTGGCTGAAGACGAGCTTCTGCGCTTCGCCGCTGCTGTCGAGCGCCCGAGCCAGCATCCGCTCGCCGCCGCTGTCGTCGCCGAGGCGGCCGCACGGAAGCTTGCCGTGGAGACCGCGACCGACTTCGATGCACCGACTGGCAAGGGCGTCATCGGCACTGTCGAAGGTCGCCGGGTGGCGATCGGCAAGCCGGCCTACCTGTCCGAGCTGAAGGTAGATACTGCGGCGTTGACCGAAGCCGCCGAGCGCCATCGCCGCGACGGGGCGACCGCGATCCTTGTCGCGATCGATGGCAAAGCGGCGGGGATCATCGCCATTGCCGATCCGGTCAAGGCGACGACGACCGACGCCGTGGCGGCGCTCAAGGCCGAGGGTATCCGCGTCATCATGCTGACGGGCGACAACCGCACCACCGCCGAAGCGGTGGCTCGTCGGCTTGGCATCGATGAGATCGAGGCCGACGTGCTGCCTGACCAGAAGAGCGCGGTTGTGACGCGCCTGAAGGCCGAGGGCAGGGTCGTCGCCATGGCCGGAGACGGCGTTAACGATGCACCCGCACTCGCCGCCGCCGACGTCGGCATCGCGATGGGAACCGGCACCGATGTCGCCATCGAGAGCGCCGGGATTACGCTGGTCAAGGGCGACCTTAACGGGATCCTGCGTGCCCGCCGACTCAGCCATGCGACGATGCGCAACATCCGCCAGAACCTGTTCCTGGCGTTTGTCTACAACGCCATCGGCGTCCCGATTGCGGCGGGAGCGCTGTACCCGGTGTTGGGGCTGCTGCTGTCTCCGGCGATTGCAGCGGGGGCAATGGCGCTTTCGTCGATCTCGGTCGTCGGCAATGCACTGCGGCTCCGAACCTTCGAGCTATAAGGCGCTTCTTTGGAAATGGCCTATCTGTCGCCGTGGGCCATACGGACGAGTTCTTGCAACCGTTCGCGTGTCTGGCGGCCTGTGACGAGGTATGGCCCGACGATCAGCACCGGCGTGCCGTTGAGTCCCAACGAATTTGCCTTGAACCTCGTGTCGGCGATCAGCCCGTTGATGGTCGATCTGTGCCAATTGAGCGACTGCTCGAGGATCAACCAGTCGATCCCGGCGCGCGCAGCGGCGGAACGGAGCGACGCCTCGTCGAGCGGACCGCCGTGGCGCATCAATTCGTCGTCGAACTGCGCATGGCTGCCGATGACGCCGCTCGCAATCGCGAGGCGGGCGGCCCGAACGGAGCGGTCGCCGAGGATCGGCAGATCGCGATAGACGATGCGGACATGGGCATCGGCGGCCACCAGACTGCGCAGGTCGGCGTGCATGGCCCGGCAATTGGGACAGGCATAGTCCGACAGAAGATAGATCGTTACGTTGGCAGTGCTCGGCCCAAGCGTCGGCGCGCGGGCATCGGCGAATATCGCGGGATTGCCGAACAGTGTCGGCGGCGACGGAGCCCGCGGGAGTCCAAGGCCAAAGCTGACCAGCTGCGCGAAGACGATCAGCGCGAATAGGCCCGCGAGGAGCCGCCACCGGCTCGGCGTTTGGGTTTGCGCCGACGCCTTCGGCTCAATTGCGGGTTCGGTCATGGCGCTATTTAACGTCGATCACTGCCATCAATCCGCCGCCGCCTTGCATCTCGACGTTGTTGTTCGAGGTGTGGTGGGGGATATGGCAATGAATCAGCCACTTGCCGGGGCGGCGGGCAAGCCACACGACATCGTAGCGTTGGCCCGGGCCGACGAGCACGGTATCGGCCATATAGCGCTGCGCCGGTGCGAGCGTCTCGCCATCCACGGCGACGACTTGGAACGGCCCGCCGTGGATGTGCATCGGATGGACGCCGCCGTTGTTGGTCCCGATGAAGCGAACCTTTAGCGTCTCGCCGACCTTCATCGCGATCGTCTCGGTCGCCGGATACGCCTTGCCGTTGATCGTGAAATAGTTCGGAAAGCCGCCTTCCATCGGCATCGACGGGAAAGTCAGGCCTTCGCGTAGCAACCACTCCTGCAGCTGGACGACATATTCATGATCTGCCCTAACCTCGGTAGAGGGGTCGGCTGGATCGATGATCAGGGCGCCGTAGAGGCCGAGCGCCTGAGTCCGATCGGGTTTTGCGTGCGGGTGATAGAAATAGGTGCCGTGCTGGACAGCGGTGAAGGCATAGCTGTAGTTGCTACCGGGCTGGATCGGGGCCTGCGTCACATAGGCTGGGCCGTCCATCTGGTTGGGCAGGATCAGCCCGTGCCAGTGGATCGTCGTGATCTCGGGCAAGCTGTTGTGGACGTCGATCCGAACCCGGTCGCCCTCGCGAATGCGAATGCGCGGTCCTGGTATCTGACCATTATAGCCGTAACCGTCGACGGTGACCCCGGGTAGGATCGTCCAGCGGATCACCGACGGGGTCAACTCGAAGACCTTGACCCCATTCTCCAGCCGGAATGCAAGCGGGCGGTCGCCGCGCACGTTGAGGCCGTAGCTGGCGCTGACATCGTTTGGGTTGGCTGCCGCCATGTCGCGCATCGCGTCGGCCGGCGTCGTGCGGTCCATGATCATGCCCGGCGGCATAATCGAATCGCCGACATCGCGCGATGACAGCCGCATGTTCACGAAATTTGCCGGTGCAATCATGCCTGCAGCCAGCGCCACCACCGACACCATGCCGAGCGCAACGATCTGTGGCTTCGTCGCGTCGGTCTTCATCGGGCCCGCATGCCCGCCGGCGTCGCCAGCCGCGGCCGGGCCAAAGCGTTTCGGTGCCTTGGCCAGTTTTCCGCCGGCCATCGCCTTCATGTCGTCCGCGGCAGCGGGTTTCGATCCCGCGTCATTGCCCGATTTCATCGACGCCATGTTGTGACCGGCGTGAGGGTCGGCCGCCTTTTTGGCGCCGGGCTTCGGGGCCTCCGCCGCGAACTTCGTCCCCGGATTTCGTTCGGTCATCAAGCCGTGCTTGAGCGAGCGCGCCACCATCCAGACGTTCGACGGATATGCCAGGATATAGCCCGCAATGATGCCGAGTGACATCACGCCCCAGAACAGCAGCTGCGTCGGGTCCATCGCCCGCATGTCGCGGCCCATCATCAACAGCGTCATTGTCGGCGCCATCGCCGCCATCATGAAGTTCATGCTGATGAATTCGGGTACGAAGCTGCGGCGGACGTTTTCCAAATAGCTGCCGCCCATCATTGAGCGCATGAATAGCGCCTGGAAAACGAACAGCCCGACAGCGAACCCCGCAAGGTATTCGACGATCAGGTCGACCCACATCGGCAAGCCGAGCGTTGCGGTGATCACAGCGGCAGCGATGATCCCGGTCGCGTCGCCGGCGACGCAATGGATCGTCGACCCGATGCCCTGCTTCGACAGCGGCTTGATAAATTCTTCATGGGTACCCGGATGCGGCTCTTTGTCGGCGAGAACATAGAGGAGGAGCCCGAGCGGTCCGGTGTAGAGGGTGACGAGGATGAACCCCCATTTCATCACCACCGGCTCGGGATTGTTGCGATACTGATCGACCGCCACATAAATTGTCGAGGCCGCCGCCAGCGCGAACCAGACGAGCAGGAAGTAGTCGATCGGCTGAATTAGCATAGCGGGTCCGATCGATTCAATTTCGGTCGTCGAGTTCGAACGCTCGCGTCGAGCAAACGGCTCGCGATCATGCATCTTCTACGCGCGGCGGTGGCGCGGCCCTCAACCATCGGCTCGATCGTTTGGACTGACATCCCGCCAATCCGGGTTTTGTTTAACCCCGCTCAGGAGTGAAAGCGCCATGTCTGATCCAGCGCCAAAGGCTGCTTCTCCGGAGCGCCGCCGCATGGAGATTTCAATTTGGGATAACGAGGGTGGTGCCGGGCCTTGCGGGCCCGGGGAAGCAATGATGGCTTTGCAACTGCCAATTCCGGAGCTGAGCAATACTGACCTGGTGCAACTGCGCGTTCGCGTCATCGCACTGGAGAATTTGGTGCTCGCACTGCTTGCCGGCGCGCCCGAGACGCTGTTGGAGCGAGCACGGGCGTTCGCATATCAAATCTCGCCGCGGGCGGGCGTTAC
>JBBRRC010000037.1:0-20074 GCA_038225385.1 Sphingomonadales bacterium
CTGCGCAAAGCCGAAGCCAGAACCATCAATGACCTCTGGAAAGCCGTCGGGTCGATCTGCGACCTCTACTCCCCGGATGAATGCTGGAACTATCTCAAAGCCGCAGGCTATGTTGCAGATTAAACGCTCGACGCTCTAGTTCTTCCTGCTGTCCATTATCCAGACAAGCGTCGCGATGACGACGCCGATGACCAACCCCGACACCAGCCCCAGCGACATCTGCCCGTAATGCGCGCCGATCAGTGACCCGGCGACTGCGCCGATCGCGATCCCGAAACCACCTGCCAACGGATTTTTGCTGTTACCCATGCCGCCCCTTGCCACGTGCCCATGCCGCTCGCCAGTCTGGATGTGGTCAAACGGGTGTTCACCAATAAGCTGCGTCTGGTCTCAACCGGATTGTGGCTAGGGTCACGCACCATTGACCGAGGTACTCAACATTGCGCAATCATCCCTTCGTCGCTGATCGTCAGAGCGCACTCGATGCAGCGCAGCTGGTTGATGATTTTGGCGAGGGGGCCGGGCTGGCCGCGGCCGCCCGGGCGGTCGCCAGTCGGGACCGCGGCAATCTGCTGAGTTTCTGCCGGTGGCGCCAGATCGAACGCCTGATCGCCATATTGCGCGAGGAAAGTGGTGAACAAACACGCCATTAGGCGGTTTACGGTGGCGAGAATGGGTCGCAACCGCTAGCGTTTACCTTATGTATTTGCGTTCAAAGTGGATGACGGCAGTGACCGGGGCAGCTCTGCTTGCGGCAACCGCGGCCTCCGCGCAGGTGGCGTCGCCCACGGAGCCGGCGGCCAGCGAGGCATCGCTTGATCCGCAAACCCCCCTCGCGACTTTACCCGATCTCGGCGTTGCCTGGCCTGATCTGAGCGTACGTGACCCGCTTGAAGTCGCTCCCGCCGGAATTGATGTTTCGACGGGCGAGGATCCCCGCTATTCCGTAGCTCTCGAGGGGGTTGCCGATCTGCCGCAGGTGCGGGAGCGCTTTGACGGACTGTCCGTCCTTCGCCGCGAAGATGGCAAGCCCGCCAACGCCGCGCAGATCGACCGGCGGGCACGCGATGACGTCGACCTGCTCGATACCATCCTTCGGTCGGAAGGATATTATGACGCGACGGTCCTGACAGATGTCAGACCGTCATCGACCGAAGGGCGCCTGCTGGTAACGCTGACCGCCACACCCGGGCCGCGCTACAAGTTTTCCGACGTCACGATCAATGGGCTCCCGGCTGCATCCTCGACCGACTATAAAGCGGCATATGGCGTGATGGCTGACAAGCCCGTGGTCGCCGAAGAAGTTATCGCCGGCCAGTCGAGCCTGACCGAAAAGCTGATGCGGACGGGCTATCCCTTTGCAAAAGTCGGTGAGCCTGCGGTCGTGGTCGATCACGAAACCCGCAATGCGCAACTCGACCTCGACGTCACTACGGGCCTTAAACGCAATTTTGGCGCGATCAGGCTCAATGGCGGCAAGCCGCCGTTCAATGCCAAACATGCCGAGGTAATTGCCCGCTGGTCGCCGGGCGACCTGTATGACCAATATCTGGTTGACGACTTCAAACGGGCGGTGGTCGCGACCGGCCTGGTCTCTCAGGTGCGGGTCAACCCCGTCGAGGGTTCGGCACCCGGCACGGTCGATCTGGACACGACGCTGGACCCCGCTCCTTTTCGGACCGTTGCGGGAGAGGTCGGCTATGGCACGGGCGAGGGGGCGCGGGTGGAGGCGAGCTGGCAGCATCGCAACCTCATCCAGCCCGAAGGCGCCGTCACCTTTCGCGGCGTCGCGGGTACCCGCGAGCAATTGTTCGGTGCGACATTGCGAATGGGCAATTTCGGCCGACGCGATCAAGTCCTCAACGCGCGTGTCCTCGCCAGTCATGACAGCCTCGCGGCTTATGACGCGACGAGTTTCGAGCTTGCCGGAAGTCTTGAACGCCAGACGACCATCATCTGGCAAAAGCCGTGGGCTTACAGCCTGGGGGCAGAGCTGATTGCGTCGGCCGAGCGTAACGTCGACCCGGCACGCGGTGCGCTCGTCAGCCGCACTTTCTTCATCGCCGCATTGCCGCTGACGCTGGCCTATGACGGGTCGGACAGTCTGCTTGATCCGACCAGAGGCTATCGCCTGGCGGGGCGCGTTTCGCCCGAAGCATCGATCCAGGGCCGCGCCTTTGGCTATGTTCGCGCTCAGCTCGATGGCAGCTATTACCAGCCACTCGGGGCCAAGCTTGTCATTGCGGGGCGGGTGAGGATCGGTGTGACGGCTGGTGCCTCGCGGGACAGCATTGCCCCATCGCGCCTGTATTACGCGGGTGGCGGCGGTTCGGTCCGTGGCTATGGGTATCAGCTGATCGGTCCGAGGAACGCGCTGGATCAGCCGATCGGGGGTCGCTCGCTCGCCGAATTCTCGATCGAGGCGCGTGTGCGCCTGCCCTTTTTCGGTGGCAATTTCGGTGTCGTGCCGTTCATCGACGCAGGCAATATCTATGCAAGCTCATATCCCACTTTCCAGGGACTGCGGATCGGTGCCGGCGCCGGGCTGCGTTATTATTCGAACTTCGGCCCGATCCGGATAGACGTGGGCACGCCGCTGGGCCGACGTCCCGGCGAATCGCCGATCGCGGTCCAGGTCTCGCTGGGGCAGGCATTTTGAATCGTCTCCTGCGCTGGCTGGGCGCGCTCATCCTCATGGCGCTCGTCGCGGTTGCTGTGCTGCTTTGGCTTGCCGATACCAGCGCCGGCCATCGCTTCATCGCTGATCGAATTGAAGCATTGAGCCCGAAAAACGGCCTGAAGATCAGGGTCGGCAGGATCGAGGGATCGATCTATGGCGCGACAAGGATCAAGGGCCTCCGTCTTGCCGATCCGCAGGGCGTCTTCTTTGAATCCGACACCGTGACGCTGGACTGGTATCCTACGGCATGGGTTGCAAACCGGCTCGATATCGACCGGTTGATTGCATCAACGGCAACATTGCACCGTTTGCCCAAATTGATCGCCTCGGAAAAGCCCGGTCCCATCCTGCCATCGTTCGACGTCCGCATCGGCCAGTTCGCCATCGGGCGTCTGACGATTGGTGCAGGTGTCGCCGGACAACCACGCATCGCCCGCGTGGGCGGACGCGCCGACATCCACAACGGGCGGGCCTTGGTCGACCTGAACGCGAGTGCGACGGGCGGGGACCGGCTTGCGCTGACGCTGGACAGTGAGCCGGACCGGGACAAGTTCGATGTTGCCGCCGCCGTCGATGCGCCCGCGAACGGCGTGCTCGGCGCAGTCGTTGGAACACATCTGCCGTTCACGGTCAGGCTGGATGGTGACGGGCATTGGCGCGACTGGCGGGGAGGGCTGGTCGTGAGGGCAGGGGCAGGCGAGCTTGCCAAGCTCGCGCTGACGGCGCGTTCGGGGCGCTACGACTTGAACGGCGTGATCCGGCCGTCGCTGGTGACCAGCGGGCGGATTCAGCGGCTGACGGCCCCCATGCTTGCCGTGACCGGCAATGCCGTGCTGGTGAATCGCCGGCTCGATACCCATGTTGGCATCGCCTCACCCGCGCTCCGCGTTGGGGTAAACGGCATCGTCGACCTGGCGAACAGCAGCTTTGACACGGTGCGGGTGGATGCCCGGCTCCTGCAGCCGCAGGCGATGCTGCCCAATATGACCGGACGGGACATCGTCGCCAAGCTGGTGCTCGACGGACCTTTCGCCACGGCCGGCTTCGACTATCTCGTGACCGCCCCCCGCGTTGCCTTCGACAAGACCGGATTCGAGGATGTTCGCGTTGCCGGGCGCGGCCATCTGTCGCGCCAGCCCGTGATCGTGCCCGTCAGACTGACCGCCCGCCGCGTGACGGGCGTGGGCGATGTCGCGGGGGGCATTCTGGGGAATTTGAGCGTCGATGGTCTTCTGCGCGTCACTTCCAAACTCGTGACGGGCGACGGTTTGAAACTGCGTTCGGACAAGCTCAACGGCGAATTATCGATTTTGCTGGACATCGCGAGCGGCCATTATGACGTTGGCCTGTCCGGCCGGCTGAACCGCTATTTTATTCCCGGGCTCGGCATCGTCGATGTCCAGAGCAGGCTGACGGTCGTCCCCGGACCCAACGGCAAGGGGACGCGGATTGTCGGACGCGGGCAGGCGTGGGTGCGTCGTCTCGACAATGGTTTCCTTGCCAGCCTTGCCGGAGGCTTGCCACGCATCGATACCGGCCTTGAACGTGGTCCGGACGGCATTATCCACTTCAGCGGCCTGAAACTTGTTGCCCCGGCGCTCACGCTGACGGGCAACGGTTATCGTCGGATCGACGGGACGTTCTTCTTTGAGGGAGCCGGGCGGCAGGCACGTTACGGACCCGTGCGCGTGCGTATTGACGGACCGATCACGCGGCCAAAGGTCGACCTGTTGCTCGCACGGCCATTGCCGTCCGCGGGGCTGACCGACGTCCGGGCTCAGCTTGTCCCGACGGGGCAGGGGTATGACTGGATGGCGGCCGGCGGCTCTCTCCTCGGTGCGTTCAAGGGTCATGGGGCGATCCTGCTGCCAAAGGGCGGCCAGACGGTCGTCAATATCGTATCGCTGACTGCATCGGGAATAGATGCATCCGGCAACCTCCAGCTGGTCGGCGGCGGGGCGGCGGGGCGCTTGTCGATCGCAGGAGGCGGGCTGTCGGGCACGGTCGCGCTCACCGCCCCCGGCGGAATCCAGCGTGTTGAGGCGCACATCCTGGCGCGTGATGTGAAGCTTATCGGTCCGCCGTTGCTCGTCATCCAGCGCGGGCAGCTCGATGCCGTCGCGCTGCTCGATCCCCACGGCACGACGATCGATGCGACCGTCAACGGTCAGGGGTTGCGACGGGGTGATATCGCCCTGGCGCGACTGGCAGCCAACGCCAGGCTCCGTGGCGGTATCGGCGAAGTGCGGGCAAGTTTCGCTGGTTCGCGCGGACGAGGTTTCGAGTTTCAGACCGTTACCCAGGTCACGCCCGACCGCTTCGCCGTGAGCGGGACCGGCACGATCGACCGTCGGCCGGTCGTCCTTTCGGCGCCCGCGATTGTGACGAGAGAGGGCAACGGCTGGCGCCTGAATCCTGCCAATGTCTCGTTCGCCGGGGGCAGCGCGACGCTCGGCGGGAGGTTCGGGGGCGATGCAACGGATCTCGACGCGACGATCGAGCGGATGCCGCTGACCGTGCTCGACATCGTTGATCCGTCGCTGGGCCTCGGCGGCAGCGCGAGCGGGCGGGTCGCCTTCCATCAGCCCGCAGGCGGCGTGTCACCTACCGGCAGCGCGCAACTTCGTGTTCGGGGCCTCAGCCGGGCTGGGCTTGTCCTGACCTCGAAGCCGGTAGACGCCGGCATCAATGCTCTGCTCGACGGTCACGGGCTCGCTTTCCGCGCGATCGCGGCAAGTAACGGACAAACGGTCGGACAAGCACAGGCGCGGATTTCGCCGCTTTCGGGAGGCGGCTCGCTGTATGACCGGCTGGCCGCGGCACCCCTGTTCGCGCAGGTTCGTTATGCGGGACCTGCAGATACCCTGTGGCGGCTGACCGGCATCGAGAGTTTCGATCTGTCGGGGCCGGTCGCGGCGGGAGCGGACATCGGCGGACGGTTGAACGATCCGATCATTCGCGGCTCGATCCGCACGGACAACCTCCGCCTCGAAAGTGCGCTGAGTGGCACGGTGCTGACCGGGCTGAAGGCTAACGGACGGTTCGATCGGTCGAAACTGATCGTCGACAGTTTTTCGGCCGTGGCAGGGCGGGGGACTGTTTCGGGCCGGGCCACTTTCGACCTTGCTGCCGCTCATGGCTTTGGCATCGATATCGCCGCCGATACCAAGGAAGCGACGCTCATCTCACGCGATGACTTCGGCGCCACCGTCACCGGACCTCTTCATATCCAGTCGGACGGCGGCGAGGGTCACATCGTGGGCAACGTCGTGATCAATCGCGGGTCGTTCAAGCTTGGGCAGGCAACCGCCGCCCAGCAGGTACCGACGATTGCGGTGCGCGAAATCAATCGGCCAGCCGGTTCGCCGCGGGTCCGTGCGGCGCCGACCTTATGGTATCTCGACGTCAAGGCTCGCGCCGACGACAGGCTCGCGGTGACGGGCCTGGGTCTCGACAGCGAATGGCGGGCCGATCTCCAGCTTGGCGGGACGCTCGATGCGCCGAAGATATTGGGACGCACCGAAGTCGTGCGTGGCGGTTACGAGTTCGCCGGGAAACGCTTTGAACTGCAACGCGGGGTCATCCGCTTTCAGGGGGCCTTTCCGCCGGACCCCGTGCTCGACATCGTCGCCAATGCCACTGTCCAGTCGATCAGCGCGACGATAACCGTGACTGGCACCGGCCAGCACCCCGACATCAATTTTGCGAGCACGCCGGCGCTTCCTGAAGACGAACTCTTGTCGCGTCTGTTGTTCGGCACGTCGATCACCAATCTGTCGGCACCGGAAGCGCTGCAACTGGCATCCGCAGTCGGCTCATTGCGGGGCGGGACGGGTCTCGACCCGATCAACGCCGTGCGCAAGGCAATTGGTCTCGATCGGCTTCGTTTCGTGCCTGCCGATGCCAGCGTGGGCAACAAGACGGCAATCGCGGTCGGGAAATATGTCACCAAGCGTACTTACGTCGAACTTATCACCGACGGTCAGGGATATTCGGCAACGCGGCTTGAATTTGCGATTACGCGCTGGCTGTCGTTACTTTCGACAGTCTCGACCATTGGGCGACAGAGCGCCAGTGTCCGCGTGTCCAAGGATTATTGACGTGAGAAGAATAATCCGTTCGAGGTCATACGGATGACAACGAGCCGCGCTCGGCAGTTACCCGTGCCTGTCCTCGTGTCGTTCGCTTTGCTTGCGATCATGGTGTTGGTCAGCCTCGGGCTGGCGATAAAACTCACGCAAAATACGCAGGCCCTGGTAGGCGTATCGGAATATCGCCGGGCGACGACCGATGTCATCTCTGCGATGCGCGATGCAGAAACCGGCCAGCGCGGGTATTTGCTGACCGGCGACAAGGCTTACCTGGCCCCCTATCGCGCGAACCTCGCCAGCATCGAGCCCATCCTGTCACGGATCGCCAGCCACGGGGCCCGTGGTCAAAGGGTTTCAGAGTCGCTGCGTCCCCTGCTGACCGCCAAAATGGCCGAGCTGAAGTCCACTATCGACGCCGAGGCAGCGGGGCACCACGACGTGGCGATAAGGATAGTGGCGACCAACCGCGGCAAATATTTTATGGATCAAATCCGGGATATCGCCGAACACGAACGGGCATGGGGGATCGCAACGAGTATCTCCATCAACCAAGATTCGTCCCGCATCATCGCCTGGCTGACTGTCGGTCTGGTGCTGGGTGCGGCCTCGGTCGTGCTGCTGTCCCTGTTGTGGCTGTCCCAGACACGGCGACAATTCGCGCAGGTCGATACCGCGCGCGCCGACGCCGAAGCGGCGCTGATCGCGTTGAAAACCGAGGTCGATGCCCGCGAAGCTGCCGAGGGCCAGCTTCGTCAGCTCCAAAAGATCGAGTCACTGGGACAGCTGACCGGCGGTATTGCACACGACTTCAACAACATGCTCGCGGTCGTGATGGGTGGGATCGAGCTCGCACGACGCAAGCTGACTTCTGATCCGGAGCGGGTCGACAGCCTGCTCGAGGGTGCAAGGGAAGGGGCGGCGCGCGCGGCGACGCTTACTGCGCGCCTGCTCGCCTTTTCACGTAACCAGCCGCTGGCGCCAGCACCGCTGGACGTGAACAAGCTGGTCGGCGGCATGTGCGACATGCTCCACCGTACCCTGGGCGAGGCGGTCGAGGTCGAATGCATCTATGGGGCCGGTCTCTGGCGCTGTTATGCAGACCCCAGCGAGGTCGAAAACGCCATTCTGAACCTGTCGATCAACGCACGCGATGCCATGCCAACCGGCGGCAAGCTGACCGTCGAAACCGCGAATGCGCACATCGATGACCATTATGCCAGGTCCCGGGCTGACGTCGTCGCCGGACAATATGTGCTGCTATGTGTAACAGATACCGGCAGCGGCATGTCCGAGGACGTGGTCGAGCGCGCGTTCGATCCCTTCTTCACGACCAAGCCAGTTGGTAAGGGGACGGGGCTGGGGCTGAGCCAGGTTTTCGGTTTTGTCAAACAGTCGGGCGGGCATGTCGCAATCTATTCGGAGGTTGGACAAGGCACCGCGGTCAAGATGTACCTGCCCCGCTTCCTCGGCTCCGACTCACCGCTCGCGCAGACCAGCCCCCCGCACGAAATGCCTCAGGGAAATGCCGCTGAAACGATCCTGGTGGTCGAGGACGAACAGCGGGTTCGTCACTTCGCCGTGGATGCCCTGCACGAACTTGGCTATACTGTGATCGCCGCCAGCTCCCCGGCCGAAGCTTTGCAACTGCTGCGGGAGCATTCCGGAATTGTGCTGCTGTTTACCGACATCGTGATGCCGGAAATGACCGGGCGACAGCTCGCCGATGAAGCGCGGGTCCTGAATCCCGACCTGAAGGTGCTTTTCACCACCGGCTACACCCGCAATGCCGTCGTTCACAACGGTATGATCGACGTCGGTGTGGCCTTCCTCTCCAAACCCTACAGCATGGCCGAAATGGCGCGCAAAGTGCGGGACGTCATTGATGGCCGGGGTGTCAACCGCCTCATCTGAGGGGCTGATTGTTCTTACGCCGTGCCGCCCACCGATGGGACAAACCCATTCAGGCCGGCGCGCCGATGATCGATTTGGTCTCCATGAACTCGCGCAGGCCATAGACCCCATTCTCACGGCCGTTGCCCGACTGCTTGTAGCCACCAAACGGCGCGTTGGCGTCCGGACCCCAGGTGTTGATCGTGACGATCCCTGCACGCATTTTTGGCGCAAGGGCGGCGGCCTTGGCGGGGTCGCCGGAAATCGTCATCGACAGGCCATAGGGCGTGTCGTTGGCGATCCGCACGGCATCGTCCTCGTCATCATAGGTCATTACCGTCGCGACAGGACCGAATATCTCCTCCTGCGCAATGCGCATGTCCGGGGTGACGCCGCTGAACAGCGTGGGCCGGACATAGAAGCCCCGGTTCATGCTGGCAGGGCGGCCGGTGCCGCCCGTGACGAGTTCCGCACCCTCATCGATCGCCGACTGGATAAGTCCCTGGATCTTCTCGAACTGCGCCTTGTTGACGACCGGGCCGATGTGGGGGCCCTCGATCATCGGATCGCCGACCGGCACCGCATCCATTATCCCCTTGATGACGCCGACAGCTTCTGCCTCTCGGTCCTTGTGGACCAGTATGCGCGTCGGCGCGATGCAGCTCTGGCCCGAGTTGGCGATGACTCCCTGCACCGTCGGTGGCAACACGGCCATGAAATCGGCATCGGCCAGGACGACATTGGCGGCCTTTCCGCCCAGTTCGGTGTGGACGCGCTTGACGGTATCGGCCGCCGCCTTGGCGATCAAGATGCCCGCGCGCGTCGAACCGGTGAAGCTGACCATGTCGATGTCGGGGTGCGAGGAGATCGCCTGCCCGGTGACGGGGCCGCTTCCCTGCACGAGGTTGAAGACGCCCGCCGGCACGCCCGCGGCGTGCATGACCTCGGCAAGGATCGCGGCGTTGCCGGGGCATTCCTCGCTGGGCTTCAACACCATCGTATTGCCCGCCGCAATCGATGGCGCAACCTTGAGCGCGATCTGATTGAGCGGCCAGTTCCACGGTGTGATCATCCCGACGACGCCGATCGGTTCGTGCACGACCCGTGTCGTGCCGATCCGTTCTTCGAACGCGAAATCCCGCAAAGCTTGGGCGGCGACCCCGAAATGGGCGATCCCGGAATAGGCCTGCGACGTCGATGCGAAGCTGACCGGCGCGCCCATCTCCATCGCCATCGAGCGACCGAGATCGGGCACGCGTTTCTTTAGTTCCGCGGCAATCCGCGCGAGGAGGTCCAGGCGTTCTTCGACAGTCGTTTGGGAAAAGGTGGCAAACGCGCGGCGCGCGGCGACCACGGCAGCATCGACGTCGGCTTTGGTCCCGATCGTGATTTCGGTACAGGGTTCTTCGGTCGACGGCGAGATTACCGCGTGTCGCTCACCGCCGATGCTTTCGACCCACGCACCATCGATATAGTGCTTCAAATAGCTGTCCACGCGCTCTCTCCCGACTCAAGTTTCATTGCGAGACTTGTCGGAGAGGAGGAGCGTCAGCGCAAGCAGCAAACCGGCTGCACGGGGTTTTCGGCGCGCGGCGGACCGCGCGCCGATGCGCATCAATAGCTGTAATACATATCGAATTCGACCGGTGACGGGGTCATTTCCCACCGTGCGACATCATGCATCTTGAGCTCGATGTAGCTGTCGATCTGATCTTTGGTGAACACATCGCCCTTCAGCAGATAGGCGTGATCGGCTGCGAGACATTCAAGCGCCTCACGCAGGGAGCCGCAGACCGTCGGGACCTCGGCCAGTTCTTCGGGCGGCAGGTCATAAAGGTTCTTGTCCATCGCCTCACCCGGATGGATTTTGTTCTGAATGCCGTCGAGGCCGGCCATGAACAAAGCCGCATAGGCGAGATAAGGGTTTGCCATCGCATCGGGGAAGCGAACCTCGACACGCTTGGCCTTGGCACCGGCACCATAAGGGATACGGCAAGAGGCAGAGCGGTTGCGTGCCGAATAGGCAAGCAGCACCGGCGCTTCATAGCCGGGGACCAAGCGCTTGTAGCTGTTGGTCGTCGGGTTGGTGAAGGCGTTGACCGACTTCGCGTGCTTGATGATGCCGCCGATGAAATAGAGGCACATGTCAGACAGCCCGGCATAACCATTGCCCGCAAACAACGGCTCCTTGCCGTTCCAGATCGACAAATGCGTGTGCATGCCGCTGCCGTTGTCTTCCTTGATCGGCTTGGGCATGAAGGTGACGGTCTTGCCATAAGCCTGCGCGACATTGTGGCAGACGTATTTGTAGATCTGCATCCGGTCGGCAGTCGTCGTCAGCGTGCCAAAGGTCAGGCCGAGCTCATGCTGCGCGGCAGCGACCTCATGGTGATGCTTGTCGCAGGGCAGACCCATTTCCATCATGGTCGAGACCATTTCGCCGCGGATGTCGGTCGCCGAATCGACCGGCGCGACGGGGAAATAGCCACCCTTTGCACGTGGGCGATGACCCAGGTTGCCGCTGTCGTATTTCGTGCCGGTGTTGGTCGGCAGTTCGATGTCGTCGATGTGATAATAGGAGCCGCTGTAGGAATTGTCCCAGCGCACATCGTCGAACATGAAGAATTCGGCCTCCGGTCCGATGTAGACGGTGTCACCGATGCCGGTCGTTTTCAGATAGGCCTCGGCGCGTTTGGCCGTCGAGCGAGGATCGCGGGCATAAAGCTGACCGGTCGACGGCTCGACGATATCGCAGAACAGGATCATCATCGGCGTTGCCGAGAAGGGGTCGATGTACACAGCGTCCAGGTCCGGCTTCAGGATCATGTCGGACTCGTTGATCGCCTTCCATCCCTCGATCGAGGAGCCGTCGAACATCAGCCCGTCGGTCAGTTCGTCCTCACCGATCACGCCCGACACCATCGTCAGGTGCTGCCACTTGCCCTTGGGATCGGTGAACCGGACGTCGACCCACTCGATTTCCTTTTCCTTGATCATGTCGAGGATCGTCTGCGCGGTGTTCGCCATTGGTTATTCGCCCTTGCTCTTGAGGTAATGGATCAGATTGCGTCGCTGTCGGTCTCGCCAGTGCGGATGCGCAGCACGCTGTCGACGGGGAGCACGAAGATCTTGCCGTCGCCGATGCGCCCGGTCTGGGCGGCCGCGGCAATCGCCTCAACCACGCGTGAAACCTGGTTGTCGTCGACAACGATCTCCAGCTTCACCTTGGGCAAAAAGTCGACGACGTATTCGGCACCGCGATACAGTTCCGTATGACCTTTCTGCCGACCGAACCCCTTTGCTTCCGTCACGGTTATGCCGCTGACGCCAACGTCGTGAAGCGCTTCCTTCACTTCGTCGAGCTTGAACGGTTTGATGATCGCTTCGATCTTTTTCATGGTGTCCGAGTCCCCACCGTTATGGCTATCAATAAGCGTGCCAGTCGCCGCAGTGCAACAATACTCCGGCACGGCGCAACCGCGCGCATGAAAAATGCCCACGCGCTGGGCAGCGCGTGGGCATTTGCTTATCTTTTGGGCAGATGTGGCTGACTTAGCGGCAGCGAATCTGGTTCTGTGTGCTGCTCTTGTCGATGGCTCTGCCGGCAAGCGCGCCCGCCGCGGCGCCAAGCAACGTGCCGACGGTTCGCGAACGACCGCCGTCGATGATGTTGCCGAGAATACCGCCGCTCAGGCCGCCCACGATGAGACCGGTCGTCCCGTCATTGCGCTTGCAATAGTAACGGCCGTCGTTGCCGCGGTAGACACGGTCGTTTTCGGCCAGGGTCCGCTCCTGATATTGTGACCCATCGCGGTAATCCCGCGACGCGTCATAATAGGCGTTGTCGTCGCTGTAGCCGTTGTTGTTGTAACCGTTGTTATTGTAGCCGCGGCTATCGCGATACGAGCTGGAACGGACAGCAGCGCGATACTGATCAACGGCAGCCCGGTACGCCGCTGTTTCGCGATCAAAACGATCCTGCGCCTGCTGCAGCCGCGCGTCGTCGGCAGGACTCTGGGCAACAGCCGGCACGGCAGCCGACAGGCTGGCAGTGGCTGCGAGAATAAGGGCCAGTTTTTGTTTCATAAAAATCCTCTTGGCTAATTGCGCAGACGGCTAACGACCTGGGCGGCGCGTTCGTTGCATGAACGAATCGTTCATCCGACCAGCCTCGGTACCACTAGGTCGGTTGATCGAGCCCGGCGGGGCTTTTGGTGAAAATCTCGCACCCGTCTTCGGTAATGCCGATTGAATGCTCGAACTGAGCCGACAGCGTCTTGTCGCGGGTCACCGCCGTCCACCCATCCTCAAGCACCTTCACATCCGGGCGCCCGATGTTGATCATGGGCTCGACGGTAAAAAACATGCCGGGGCGCAGTTCCGGTCCGGAGCCCGGGCGGCCCGCATGAACCACCTCGGGGGCATCGTGGAACAGGCGGCCGACACCGTGACCGCAAAAGTCACGCACGACGCCGTAGCGGTGACGCTCTGCAAAGGACTGTATCGCATGGGCGACATCACCGATCGTGTTACCCGGCCGGGCCTGCTCGATGCCGCGCATCATCGCCTCATACGTCACTTCGACCAGGCGACGGGCCTTGATGCCGGGCGTGCCCACGAAATAGGTGCGGTTGGTGTCGCCGTGCCAGCCATCGACGATGCTGGTGACATCGACATTGACGATATCGCCGTCCTGCAGGCGCTTGCTGCCCGGAATACCGTGACAGACGACATGGTTGATCGAGGTGCAGCAGCAATGCGTGAAGCCCCGGTAGCCGAGCGTCGCCGGTAGAGCACCGGCGGCGATCGTCATCTGACGCACATGGTCGTCGATTTCGAGCGTCGTTATGCCGGGCACGATCAGGGGCCCGAGCGAGTCGAGAATTTCGGCGGACAGGCGACCCGCCTTTCGCATTCCCGCAAACCCGTCCGGGCCGTGCAGCTTGATCGTGCCGTCCCGAGATGGACGGGCGTCGGCAGATGCTTCGATGTAGATCGTCATCGCCCGATTATAGGATCGGCGACCGCAGATTGCGAGCGGTCGTCAGAAGTGCAGCTCATATTCGAGCAGGAGCCGCGCCTGACCGTCGGTGACGTCCCGCGCCGCGCCGAACGCACGCAACCACCCGGTCTCGATTTCGATCTCACCGGGGCCCAGATGCTCGATCTCGAACTTCATCTCGGGGCCGATGAAATGTTCCTGTCGCCGCCCGAACGACCGCGTCGTCCCCAGGTCGCCGAACGCCGCCAGCCCCAGTTTCACTTCGTCACCGGCGACTTGCCAGTCGATTGATCCGGCATAGCCAAATTCGACGGGCTCACCGGGTGCCAGCGCCTTTTCAGCGATCAGGTTGATCCGGCCGTCGAAGCCGCCGCGCCGGTGTTGCAGCAACAATTTGGCTTCAATGGCGTCGGCGTTCGCGCGAAAGCCAGCCTTATATTCCGCATAAAGCGCGACATCGAGTGCCAGTGGCTTGATCTGACCGAGAGTGTAGATCGCCTCTATCGAGGCCGAATTCGCCTTTCGTCCACCATTTGGATCGCGATCCGTCTCGACCAGCAGAGCGGCCGCGAACCGGTTTGAAAATCCGTGCTCGACTTCGAAGATCAGGCCATCTTCACTGTCGGCCGTTCCGCCCGTCAGGCGCCCATAACGGGCTTCGAATTCGGTCATACCCTTTTCAATTGTCGCCCCGTAAACCGGGTCGCCAACGCCGGGCGCCGCCACCGCCGCGGTGCCCGATAGGGCCGCCGCCAAAATCACCGAATAATAGTAGTTGCGCACCAACGCCTCCCCCGAACTCTCTTATCTTCTATTGATACTCATTCTCATTTGCAAGTGACAGGCCGCCATTGCGCAGGTGGGGTCGTTTGCTAAGGGGGTCGAATGAGCAAAACGCGCATCTGGACCGCCGCCCTCGCGGTAATCGGGGATGAAATATTATCGGGCCGGACCCAGGACAAAAATATTGCCCAGATTGCTCTCTGGCTAAATTTGCAAGGCATTCGGCTCACTGAGGTTCGCGTCATACCCGATGTGGAGGACGCGATTGTCGAAGCGGTTAACGCTCTGCGGCTCCGGAACGATTACCTTTTCACGACGGGTGGCATAGGGCCGACACACGACGATATTACGGTCGACGCCGTTGCCAAAGCGCTGGGTGTAACGGTGGTCCTGCATCCCAAGGCATGCGCGGTCCTCGAAGATTATTATGCGACGCGTGGCGGTATTACAGAGGCGCGGCTGCGCATGGCGCGTGTACCTGAGGGCGCCACGCTTATCGAAAACCGCATGTCGGGGGCGCCGGGGATCCGTTATGGCAACGTTTTCATCATGGCGGGGGTGCCGCACATCACCGCGATGATGCTCGATGCGCTGGCTGGAACGCTCGAAGGCGGGGCGCCGCTGCTGTCCGACACGGTCGGCTGCTGGGTGGCAGAAAGTGAGGTCGCCGACCTGCTTCGCATCACGGAGAAGACGCACGAGGGTTGCCAGATCGGCAGCTATCCATTTTTCCGCCAGGGCCGCGTCGGGGCAAATTTCGTGGTGCGCTCGACTGAGCGGGCGATATTGGACGCATGTATGGCCGATCTGGTCGCCAGGCTTGCGGATAAGGGGCACGAGACGACACCGGGCGGCATCTAACGCGCGGCTATTGCTTCCCCATGCGCCGCAGGGAGCGGAGCAGCGCCAGCGCGAGGATCGCCACGACGCCCGACACGGCAAAAGCCGCGCCCGCGAACCGGAACGGCGCTGCTGGACTGGTGAAATACGCCATGACCGGATTGAACGCGAACGGTGCCACGATCGAGCCGAGGCCCATTGCCATGCCCGAAATTCCCTGCACCTCCCCCTGGGTTGCCGGAGTGGCACGGCGCGACAGCATCGCCGTCAGGCTCGGCTGAACGAGGCTCTGCAGCGCGATCGCGGCCATCGCTGCGAATGCCATCCATGTCCGGTCGATCGCGGCGTAGGCCGCGAAGCCCAGCGTCGCGAACACCAGACCGATTGTCGCCGCGCTGCGCTCACCGTACCGTGCGACGACCGGGCCCGTGATGAAAATCTGGCTGATGGCAATGATGACGCCGACCGCCGCCAGCGATACGCCGATGAGCGCATTCGACCAGCCAAAACGCGCAATCGCGTACCAGCTCCACGTCATCGGATAAACCAGACTCGCCACCTGCCACAGGAAGAGCACCGCCGCGACACCCGTCATGCCGGGAATCGCCCGCATCGCTTGCCAGGCGCCGAGCGGATTGGCGCGGCGCCAGTCATAGCGACGACGGTTTGCTGTCTCGAGCGTTTCAGGAAAGACAAAGACACCATAAAGGAAATTGATGGCCGCAAGCGCCGACGCCGCATAAAAGGGAGCCCGGTCGCTGATTTCGCCGAGCAACCCGCCGATCGCCGGACCGACGACGAAGCCGACGCCGAAGGCCGCGCTGACATAGCCGAAGGTTTTAGCCCGCTGTTCAGGCAGGGTAATGTCGGCGATTGCCGCTTGCGCAGGGCCGTAGCTGCCGCCGAACAGGCCGCTGATCGCGCGGCCAAGAAACAACAGTGGCAAACTGTGCGCGACCGCCATCAACAGATAGTCGGCGGCGAGGCCGGCAAGCGCCACCAGCAGCACGGGGCGTCGTCCGAACCGATCGGAAAGATTGCCCATCACCGGACCGAAGAAGAACGTCGCCGTCGCATAAACGAGCGCCATCCACCCGCCGATCGAAATCGCATGGGACAGGTCGACCCCGCCGACGGTCATGACCAGGCGCGGCAGCACCGGCATGACGATCCCGAATCCGATGGCATCGATGAAGATCGTGATCAGCACGAACAGGGTGGAGTGTCGTCGTGCCATGGCAATCCCCCGCGTGGACGACCTCATTTAGAGGGCGATGCGCGATGCGCAATGCGTACCGGAACGGACGTGCGCCCGGGCAGTTGACGTTCTACCATTTAGGATGCAGCGCTGCCTTGCCTGGAAATTTTCAGCATTCCAGCTACGGCAAGAAAATTGCACAATTCCTCACACAAATCAGTGGTCAAAGGGCTCTCTTCGTCGCATCAGGTTTGGACTCTGAAATTGAGCGCTGAAAAAGCCGGGTTTTAGTCGGTAGTCTCGTCAGACTCAAAAACTTTTGAATATCATAAAATCCTTGCAAATACGTCGGTTTTTAGCCATATTTCTCGCCAGGTGACCTAGCACACCGCTAGCACAAATTGGCATCGGATGGCGCGATGACGACACGGCACTCGCTGCTGGACAACAAGGTTCAGCTCTACATGCGGCCCAACAGTCCGCACTGGCAATGCTCGTGTTCGATTGCCGGAAGGCAGCGCCGCACTTCGACCAAAGAGGAAAGCCTCTCGCGCGCCAAGGATGTCGCGCGCGACTGGTATCTCGGCTTGATGGGAAAATACCGTGCCGGTGAGTTGAAGGAAGGCGTGACCTTCCGCACGGCGGCGGAGCATTTCGTCAAGGAGTTCGAGGTCATCACCGAGGGCGAGCGCAGCAAGGAATATATCAAGAGTCTGTCGATCTCGCTAAACGTCCACCTGTTGCCCTTCATGGGCGACCGCGTGGTAACTGAAATCACCCCCGGACTCGTGCAGGAGTATCGCGTCCACCGGATGACGTCGCGGATCGACAAGAAGACCGGTCTACCCAAGCGGCCATCGCGGTCAACGATGCACCACGAGATCATCGCCATGCGACACGTCCTCAAAACCGCGAACCGCCACGGCTGGCTTCCCTATCTGCCCGACATTTCCGCACCCTACAAAATGTCCGGCAAGATCGCCCATCGGGCTTGGTTCTCGCCCGAGGAATACAAGACCTTCTACAAGGCGACCGGCGAGCGCGCCAAAAACCCGAAAAAGGAACGCTGGCGGTCAGCTTGTGAGGATTTGCACGACTACGTGCTGTTCATGGTCAACAGCGGCCTTCGCCCCGATGAGGCAAAGCGCATCGAGATACGCGACATCGACATTGTTGCCGATGGACCCGGGCAGGAGGAGATTCTGCACATCGCCGTGCGCGGCAAGCGCGGCGTCGGATACTGCAAGACGATGCCCGGTGCGGTGATACCGTTCAAGCGGATGAAGGAGCGGCATAGCCTTGCGCCGAACCAGCTCTTGTTCCCGAAAATTCAGCGGGAGCTATTCAACACGCTGCTCGACGAACTCGGCATGAAGCACGACCGCGAGGGCAACCCCCGCACCAGCTACAGCCTGCGGCACACCTATATCTGTTTCCGGCTTATGGAGGGTGCCGACATCTATCAGGTCGCCAAGAACTGCCGCACCAGCGTCGAGATGATCGAGAAATACTATGCGTCGCATATCAAGAACATGCTCGATGCTTCAGCGATCAATGTTCGCCGCGCCCGATAACTCGGCAGTTGGTCACGAAATTGATTTTATTTGCCATGCGCGATCAAAGCTGTTGGCTAATCAGGCTTCACGGACTAAGGACATTACTCGCGTGCCCCCGTGGTGGAACTGGTAGACGCGCCGCACTCAAAATGCGGTTCCGAGAGGAGTGCCCGTTCGATTCGGGCCGGAGGCACCATTTTCCAAACGAGCAAAAACGTCGCAGAACTGGGACTTTGATCGTTTGCTTGGGGCGAAATGCACCGAACGGGCATCGCCCCGCTCCCCGCGAAATGACAGCCGAACGCCTGTCATGCTGGCCACCAGAATCCCGGACGGGATTCGGCCATCGCTACTGATGCAAAGAGATCCATCGTGACCACGCGCCGCATTCGCAGCAGGTCATAGCAGCGCTAAGCGCCGCCCCGAACCGCATGACCGACAGAATGGATCTAGAAAGCTAGGAGTGACCTGAGATTGCCTTTTATTCGCGCGGCAACATCGTCAGAATGGCATTGCCACATATCTGCCAAATATGGATATGTTTTCGTAACGTCCCACGGCATTAGGGGCTTACCATTGAACTGGGCAAACGGCGCGTCTGTTTCGGTAATCACCCGATCCGTTGGCATTAATTCGACTAACTTATGCGTCAACGGCAGCGCGGTCGCCTTCAAACTGCACGACAACCCCCTCCTAGTCGAACGGACAATTCACGGTCGATGATTCAGTTGGTTATGCCGCGAGGTGAGGCGTTACTGACAGACCGCGCAATCTACGCGGCGCGACAGAGATTTTGACGCGCACGTCGCGATTGAGCCGGTCGAGAATACGCATCAACCGGTCTATGGTGAACCGGTCGAGTTTGACCTGGCGGATGCGGGAGAAGTCCGCCGCCGCAATGCCGGTGCGCGCCTCGGCGTCGCGCACCGTAAGCCGCTCGGTATCGAGCGTCTTGACGATTTCGGCGGCGAGAACGGCGCGAAATTGGCGCAGGCTCGCATCGGGAGCGCCGAAGTCGGCAAAGACATTGCCGGAACCGCGCACCAGTTCGAGATCGTTATGTTCATCAGCCACCGAGCATCTCCTTCAACCGTTTGATCCGCTCGCGCACAAGGTCGATTTCGTGACGCGGCGTTGAAATCCCTTTGGTCGATTTCTTCTGGAAGGCATGGACCACCCAGATGTCGTCTTCCAACTGGAGCGCATAAACGACGCGATACGCATCGCCGCGCTCCTTGATTGCCAGTTCCCAAACGCCAGCGCCCAAGCCCGCCAGCGGTTTGGCAACGTCAGGTGTCCCGCCATCTGCCACGATGGTCAGCGCATCGAGCGCCCGGTCGATTGCCCGCGCCGGAAATGCCTCGAAATCCTTTCGCGCTGCCTTGATCCATGAAATTGTGCGGAGCGTGGCGCGAGACATGGGTTTGTGTAGTCAAATATGCCAACAATGTCAATCGGAGTCGGGTTGCAGGAAATGCGTAATGGGGCAGTCCATTCCGGTCGACTTACAGTGCCTCACGAGGCGAAAGGGCGATGCCTTTGGTTCGCTCGCCCGACCGCGCACGGGATGTCCTTGATTAACGGACGATTGGCCGCTGGCACCGCCTTTATGCGCGCAAGCAAAAAACCGGCCTTTGGCCTACGGTTTCCAGCCATTTAATGGCCGGAGCCTCCGTTTTTTGGCTGGCGCGCAGGCAATGCGCGGCCCTGAAAATGTCCGTCAGGACATTCCGCCTGACACGATCAGGAGAAAGAACGTGCAGAACATCGTCGAATTTCACATCATCGGACGGCTGGGCAGGATCGACGCCGCCAAGAACGTCACCCACATCTCGGTTGCCACCAATTACAACCGCCGCGAAGGCGAAACGTGGAAATCCGATCCACAGTGGCACCGTGTCACTTTGTTCGCCAAACGGCTTTGTTGCATAACTTCACGAGAGCCAGATCGCCCTTTTACTTGAAGATATTATGCGACGCGGACAGTCACCGGCGTTCCTATTTCGGAGAACCGATTGAGGATTGCAGCACGGA
>JBBRRC010000038.1:0-19018 GCA_038225385.1 Sphingomonadales bacterium
TCCGGTCCCGCAAATCCGAGGAACTGCTCTTGCCCATGATCCACCTCCAAACACGGTGAATCACACATCGTCATCTAAAGGAATCCCTCGATTCACATTTCAGGCGCGACGCTCTAGGCGCAAACTATTCCCCCGACCCGGCTGCCCATTGTAAGAGCCTGATTCATAATTATTCTGTGTGATATCATAGTCTTGCGATGCGGCGTGCAAAGAGCTGGATCGAGGCGATGAACAGCCATGCGGTTGCCGAGGCGATGGTCTGTTCGAAGTCCTTGGCGAGGCGGCGGTTCCGGTTGAGCCAAGCCAGCGTGCGCTCGACAACCCAGCGGCGTGGGAGAACCACGAAGCCCTTGGTCGTATCGGACCGCTTTACGATTTCGATGGTCCATTTGCCGATCCGGCGCAGCGCTTGCCTGAGTTTGTCTCCAGCATAGCCGCCATCGGCAAAGACATGACGTAGCCAGGGGAAGCGTTTGATGACTTCGGCCAGCACCAGTGGTGCGCCGTCGCGGTCCTGAATGTCGGCGCTGTGGATCACGGCGTGGACCAGATTGCCATCGGTGTCGGTCAGGATGTGGCGCTTGCGGCCCTTGATCTTCTTGCCTGCATCATAGCCCCGAGGCCCGCCGCTTTCCGTGGTTTTCACGCTCTGACTGTCGATCACCCCGGCGCTGGGCGAGGCTTCGCGACCAACCGCCTCGCGCCCGATCAGCAGCAGAGTATGATTCAGCGACAACCAAAGCCTGTTGTCCCGCCAAAGATAGAACCAGCGTCGCACCGTCGAGACTGGCGGGAAGCACGGCGGCAGCATCCGCCATGGCAGGCCCCCGCGCAACAGATACAAGATCGCCTCGACAATCCGCCTGAGCGGCCACTTGCGCGGTCTGCCGACATGCGAAGGCGGCGGGAAGAACGGCTCCAGCAGCGCCCATTCGCCATCGGTCAAATCGCTTGGCAAAGCCACGTCGGCACGGGCATATTGCGCCCGAGTGGTATCGGTCCGCATCGTTGATCTCCGGAAGTTTTCGCAAAAACCCCTGAATCAATGACTTGGGCTGGCGTCAAGCTAACCCGCTGATACCACTCAACTTAGTTTCCGATCGGGCTCTAAGGGTACGCTGCGGTTCAGCGTTATGGTCTATTAAAGATCATGTCTCGGTGTCGTCAGGTTCAACACGATACCGGACTGGCACAACCCGGTGCCAGCCCGGTTGCGCGAAAATTACCCGCTACTTGGCATGATGCATCATATCCGGATGCATCTTCATCATCGCCACACACTTCTTATTTTTCATCATCATGCTGTGCGACATCGCGTTGCACCGTTTCATTGACGCCATTTGGGACTTGGTCATTTTCATGTCGCCCGAACTCGACATCATCCCGTTTTCATGTCCGGCCATCATCGAGCCGTTGTGCATCTGGGCAATGCCCGGCGTCGCCGCAGCAGTGGCGATGAGGAAAGTGCCTACGAGAAAAAATTGACGTACCATCGTGCTTCTCCTTGAAAGACCCGATGATCGAAAAGTGCCTCCTGTCGCTGATCTCAGGACCGAGTTGTTCGCGCTTATCGGGACAGTCAAATGTTAACCAGCAAGTGAATTCAAAGGTTCCCTCCCGGCCGCACTTCGCGACCCCGCTGGATCGCCGAATTGCCAATGAACAACCGCCCGAATTCACCGGGTCGGTGAGCCGGCGATATACCCCTGCTTGCTGCAAATTCGCAGCCGAGCGAAAAGGCCGCGATCAACAGGTCGGATACCAGCTTGAATCACACTTAGCGTAAGCTGACGGTTGCGGTGGCCAAAGAGACGATATCAATTGCTATCCGCGCCCGCAAACGGATGGCCGAGAAAGTCGCCGGCGAACCCTCGAGGTTCAAGGCGACAGTTCGATAGACCCCGTAAAATCCGGAAATGGTGGTCGGTATGGTCATAGCCGCACCCGATTGAGACGAAGGGCGTTCACGACGACGGTGAAAGACGACAACGCCATCGCCGCGCCGGCGAACATCGGTGACAGCAGCGTTCCGGTCACCGGGTAAAGTACTCCCGCCGCCACGGGAACTCCGATGCCGTTGAACAGGAAGGAGAAGAACAGGTTCTGGCGAATGTTGCGCATCGTCGCGCGCGATAGCCTTCTCGCGCGCACCACCGCGGACAGGTCTCCACCTGTAAGCGTCATTCCCGCGCTCTCGATCGCGACGTCGGTCCCTGTCCCCATGGCGATCCCAACATCGGCCGCCGCCAGGGCTGGCGCGTCGTTAATGCCGTCGCCTGCCATCGCAACCCGCGCGCCAGAGGACTTCAGCTCCCCGACGATGCGTGCCTTATCCTCGGGCTTCAGGCCGGCGCGCACGTCGTCGATTCCGCCAACCGCGGTTGCCACCGAATTGGCTGTGGTGACGTTATCGCCCGTGAGCATGACGATCCGCAAACCCTCCTCGCGCAAAGTCACGATCGCCTCGCGTGCTGAAGCACGCACCGGATCGGCGACGGTAAAAAGGCCGGCGAGCTCGCCATCGACAGCAACCAGCATCACACCCGCGCCTTCACTAAGATGCTTGTCGATCGAAAGCTGAAGCGGCGCAGAATCCACGCCGACACGCTCCATCTGAGGCGCGTTGCCGATGACGACCGAGCGGCCTCCAACGGTCGCGCTCACGCCGAGTCCCGTCTGAGACTCGAAGTCTAGGACGTCGCCGAGCTTTAGCTGCTTGTTCTTCGCAGCGGTCACGATGGCATGGGCCAGCGGATGCTCCGATTGCCTTTCCACGGCCGCGACCAGCGCCAGCAGAACATTTTCATCGATGTTTCCCTGCGATTCGATCGAGATCAGCGTCGGCTTACCTTCTGTCAGGGTACCCGTTTTGTCGATCACGAGCGTATCGACCCGCTCGAACGCTTGCAGGGCTTCGGCGTTCTTGATCAGCACGCCCGCCTGCGCACCCCGCCCGGCCGCAACCATGATCGACATCGGTGTCGCAAGACCAAGCGCGCAGGGGCAGGCAATGATGAGCACGGCGATCGCATTGAGGAGTGCATGCGCCATGCGTGGCTCGGGCCCAACGAGACTCCAGACCATAAACGACGCGATCGAAATGAGAATGACCAACGGTACGAACCATCCCGATACCCGGTCGGCAACCGCCTGGATCGGTGCGCGACTGCGCTGCGCCTCGGCAACCATCCTGACGATCCGCGCCAACATCGTGTCCGAGCCTACCGCACGGGCCTCGATCACGAGGCTGCCGGTACCGTTGACCGTGCCCCCGGTGACGACAGCATCGACATCCTTCAGCACAGGGGCCGGCTCCCCCGTCAACATCGATTCATCGACCGAGGAGCGACCTTCGACGACGACACCATCGACTGGAACCGCCTCACCCGGGCGCACGCGCAGACGGTCGCCCGTTGCCACGTCGGCGAGCGACACCTCCTCGTCCGATCCGTCGCCCCGAAGACGTCGCGCCGTCTTTGGGGCGAGGTTCATCAGCGCACGGATCGCCTTTCCCGTGGCGGCGCGTGCCCGCAGTTCGAGCACCTGACCGAGCAAAACCAGCGTCACGACGACGCCGGCTGCTTCGTAATAAACGGGCGCGCTGCCACCGTGGGCACGAAATGTCGGCGGGAACAGTCCCGGAAAGAGGGTCGCCGTGACGCTGTAGAGGAATGCCGCACCTACGCCGATCGCGATCAGCGTGAACATATTGAGGTGGCGGGTGCGAACCGATGCCCAGCCACGCTCAAAAAATGGCCACCCCGCCCAGAGGACGATCGGCGCGGTCAGTGCGAGTTGCACCCACGGCGATGCCGCCGGGCTGACGAGGTGCCAGCCGAACATCTCCGAGATCATCGATACGAGCAATAAGGGAATACTAAGCGTGCCAGCCACCCAAAGTCTTCTGGTAAAATCAACCAGCTCTGGATTGGGTCCATCGTCGAGCGACGGCTCCTCCGGCTCGAGCGCCATCCCGCAGATCGGGCAGGTCCCTGGCCCTTCTTGCCGGATTTGCGGGTGCATCGGACAGGTCCAGATTGCTCCGGGCGTCGCTTTTGGTTCAAGCTTTGGCTTGTCACCGATATAGTCGTCAGGTGCTGCGATGAATCTGGTTCGGCAGCCAGCGCTACAAAAATGATAGCTGTGCCCGGCGTGATCGGCGTGGTGAGGTGACTTGGCCGGATCGACCGTCATCCCGCATACCGGATCCTTGGTCGTTATCGCACCATCGCCCGTCTGCCGTACTGAACAGCGATTACCGGTACCCGCAGTATCTGAGGGGGTGTCTGCCATAACTTACTCTCCCTGGGGCCCGGCGGTGCAGGCTCCGACATAATGTCAGGATCAAGCATCCGCACCGTGCCATGCTTCATCAACGCGTGAACGCTCCTTAGGACTACGCGGCTCAACCGGTTTCCCCTCAAACATTGGGTGCGACGGTTTGCCGGCGACCGACCTCGACGGCAACGGCCGAGCACCGTACGTCAGTCAATCGCTGATGATCGCATATCGGGAACAGGATCGTTTATGGCAGCCAGCATCGACACAATCATCTGCGAGGAAGATCATGATGCCCACGTCCGCCGCCTCATCGGCCGGTGGCGCGACGACCCCAGCGCGACTTATCGAAGCTGGTTTCTATGGGACGAGCGGCTGAAGAATTTTCGATCGATTCGGCGCGGCATCGCTCAAGTAGTAGAGGAAATCGAGTGTGGCGTGTTCGGTGTCTGCTATCGCGGATCGTCGCTTGAGACGATTGTGCACTCGGTCGCCGAACAACGGCAAATCTTCAAAGGCGCAGACCATGCCTTCTTGTGGAAGCCGAAGCTGCGCATTCCCGATATTTACGAAAGCCCGGAAAACCAGAAAGCCTTCGGGCGCTTGCTCGATGCCTGTTCCTGCTGTGACACCGCTGAGGAAATCATCGGTCACATCCACACGATCGACCGATTGAGGATCAAGGGGCTGGGGCCAGCGGTCGCGAACCTGCTCTACTTCCTCCACCCGACACTGGTCCCGCCCTTCAACACGGCGATCGTCAAGGGATACAACGCACTGACCGGCGCGAACGTAAAGCTTGGGAGCTGGGAGCATTTTCTCGCCATGCGTACCGGCGTACTCGATCTCAACGAACGCAACCGCGACCTCCTGTCCAACGATCTGGGCGCGATCGGAGGTCTCTTGTTCGACATCGGATCGGGCCGATACCCCGCTCCACCGCGCGATGGGGGCGGCCCCACGCTCGCCGACTGGTCCCAGCGACTCGAGGCTGCGCGCGAAGAGGCGAAGAACTTGAGCAAGGCAGCGCTTGCCCAAGGCGAAGGCGACCGCACCCATGCCGAAATCCAGGCGTGGCTGCGTGATCTCGGCAAAGCGCTCGGCTACGACGTGTGGATCGCGTCCAATGATCGCGGCAGGTTGCACGCGGGCTCACCGCTCGGACAGGGCTGTCTCGAGAGATTGCCGGATACGATTGCCATTTCGGCTGGCGCAGACTCGATCAGGCTGATCGACGTGCTCTGGCTCGAGCGGGCAAGCGACCATGTCGCCGCTGCATTCGAGGTCGAACACTCGACGTCGATCTATTCGGGCATTGTGCGGATGCTCGACCTGGCGCTCAGTGGCAGCGATCTCCACGCAACGGCCGGACTGTTTCTCGTGGCACCTGATGCACGTGAAGCCGATGTCCGCGCGCAATTGCGACGGCCCGCCTTCAGCCGGGTGGCAGATCTCGATATATCCTATTTGCCATACGGCGAACTCGAGCGAAACCGCGAGGCGATCGCGCGGTTCGGTTCTGGCTTGAAAGCAATCAAGGCGATTTCGAGCCAGTTGTCGGGCTGACGAACGGGATCAGGGCAGATTACCCTCTACCGGATCTGCCGCCGCCCGCCAGCCAAGCCGCTAACATATAGGCAGGGGTGATCAGCCCTGCACATTGCGCGGCGATCTGCCGCCAGCATCCTATTGCAAGGAGAAGGCTAGCGTGCCGCCCGTCTCGCCAGCGTCGTCAGATCCCCGCCAGCGCAGCTTATACATGCCCGGATCGAGCCGGACCAAAAGCGAAGTGAACGAAGCAACCGGCTGGAGCGGCAATGCAGCGGCGACGGGTACACGCTGTCCGGCACTGTTGGTCAACACGATTTGATGGATCGTCGTGGCTTTCGCAAAAGAAAGCGAGATCACTGGCGGTGATCGATTGAGCGCCGCGCCGTTCTGCGGCGTCGATGCCGTCAGATGCGCATCGAATCTCGCATCCGTTACCTCGAGCGGCGATGACGGCGGCGAACCGCCACCGTGATGATGGTGCGCATGCGGATCGGCCGGGGCGTCTGCCGACATCATAATATGACCGACGTGCGGATCCGCCGGCGCCGGCGGCTGAGACGTCATAGGCATATGGCCGCCATGGTCTTCGGCAGGAGCCATTGTCGGCGCAGATGCCGGCATATGTCCGGCACGGGCATCCGCTTGCTGTGCGACAACCGGCGGGGCGACACTCGCCGCCAGCAGCGCTGCGATAACGCCCAGACCTTCGAAAACTTTCATCGTGTTTCTTTCGTTTCTGCGTTGCGCATGTGCAGGTCACCCTCGGCGGGGCGGGGAGCCGAAATCACGATCGTCGCTAACGCGCGCGGCTATCGTCGCCGGGGGATGCTGATACCAACCCGGGTCGGTGTAATCGCCGGGTTGGATATCGTCGCGGGCCTTCACCACGGTAAACATACCGCCCATCTCGATATTCCCGAATTGACCCTTGCCGGTCATCATCGGTGACGTGTTGGCCGGGCCTTGGTGGCCTGCATCGGTATGTTCCTGATGCTCGGCCATGCCGTTGCGCATCATCGGCAAGAACCCGGGCGATATCTGGCGAATCCGCGCTTCGACACCGCTCTGATCGACACCTGTCTGGTTGGGAATGCCGTGCCCCATCGCGTTCATCGTGTGGTGCGACATATGGCAGTGGAACGCCCAGTCGCCCGGGACTGCAATAAACTCGATATCGCGCATCTGACCGACGCCGACGATCGTCGTCACCTCCCGCGTCCATTGGGCTTCCGGCCGACGTCCCCCGTCGGAGCCGGTCACGACATATTCCACGCCGTGCAGGTGGATCGGATGGTTCCACATCGATAAATTCCCCATCCGGATGCGGACACGCTCGCCGGTCCGCGCCACCAGATGCTCGATCGCGGGAAACATTTTCGAATTGAACGTCCACTGGTCGAACTCGACCATGATCGAAGGATCTGGACGCCAGGTTCCGGGACGAAGCGACCAGTTGTGCAGGATGAAGGCATAGTCGCGATCGACTTTGACGGCGTCGCCACCGCGCGGGTGGATAATGAACAGCCCCATCATGCCGTACGCCATTTGCGTCATCTCGTCGGCGTGCGGATGGTACATATGGCTGCCATGCTGGCGCAGCGTGAACTCATAGGCGAAGGTCTCGCCAGGTTTGATCTGCGGCTGGTTGAGACCGCCAACGCCGTCCATTCCGTTCGGGAGGATTAGCCCGTGCCAATGCACGGTCGTGTGTTCACCGAGACGGTTGGTAACGAAGATACGGACGCGGTCGCCCTCTACCGCCTCGATCGTCGGTCCCGGCGTGCTGCCGTTATAGCCCCAGCACGATACGCGCGAGCCCGGTGCAAACTCGTGCTCGACCTCCTCGGCGACTAGATGGAATTCCTTGACCCCGTTGTTCATCTTCCAGGGAAGCGTCCAGCCATTGAGGGTACGCACTGGCGTATAGCGTCCATCATGCGGAACAGCAGGCGCGGGGCCGACGGGCCTTGGTGCGGCTTTGGCCATCTGCATCGATCCCATATGGCCGCTGTGATCCTGTGCACCTGCGCGCCCCGCGATGAGCGCCGTTCCCGCGACCGCCGTGCCAGTGGCCAGCAGCATATCGCGCCGTGTAACGGTCATTGCTGACCTCCTTCGGGATGATGATGTTCGGGATTGGACTTTGCCGGAGATACCGGTTTTAGCGCGGACACTGGAGGTTGCTGATTGGCCGGGGCACTCCCAACAGGACCCGGCGCAGCTTGCATCACGTGTCCCTCATGCTCGGGTGGCGTCGAGCTGGGCGGCGGCATTGTTCCGCCCTGCCCCATTTGATCGACACCCGACGTGGCGTCGGACTGCATCATATGGCCGGCATGCTCCCCCGGGGGTGCGGGCACCGCACTCATCATGTGCCCCGCATGACCACTGGCGGCCGGCTGGGGCGTACCCGTATGAAGGATATCGCCTACGCTCGGTGTATTGCGTAGCGCCTCGCGCTCGCTCGGCAAGCGACTGCCAACGAGGCGCGTCAGATCGACGCGCGCGAGCCAATAGTCCCGCACAGCCTCGAGAAATCCCTGATAGGCGTCATACTCCTGGGTCTTTGCCAGCAGCACTTCGAACTCGCCGATCAGCGCATAGTCTTCTTCATCCTGGCTGCGCGCAGCGACGATCTCACGCTGCGGGACCAAGGCGTCGCGGTGAATGCGGACGATGTCGCTAAACACCCGCACGCGCTCTGCGGCCGCACTGATCGCGTTGTCGCTGGACAGCTCGATTTGCGCGAGTTTCGCCCTGGCGATTCTCAACTGCGCGTCGGCCCGCGCCACCCGCGCGCCTCCCTGGTTGAAGATCGGCACTTCAAAGTCGAGCGTCGGTCCGCGGATGACGGATTTATCGACCTCGCGTTCCCGATCGTAGCCGATCGAGGTGCTGCCCAGCAGGCGAAGCGCGCGGGTCGTTCGCGCCGAGCTCGCAAAGATCGCCGCTTCCTTGCGCGCGGCCAGCAGATCGATGCTGCTCAGACTTGCGGTTTGTCGAAGTCCTACGGGATCATCCTCATGCTCGACCGGAAGCGGGAGAACGGCCGCCGACGTCCAATTGGCTTCCTGGTTGCGCAAACCGATCAGAGTATTGAGGTCGAGCCGGGCCAGGCGCGTATCGACGAGCGCGCGAGCAGCGGCAATCCGTGCGGCACTGGCAGCCGCCAACTCCCGATTGAGCTGCAGCTCGGTGATGTTTCCGGCATCGAAGAAGCGTTGTGCGAGGTCGGCCGATGTTTGGAGCGCATTGGCGACTGCGCCGCGCATCCCGGCCACCTGCTCAGCCCCTACATAGCGATACCAAGCGGATTCAACATCGAGACTGACGGTCAGGACGGCACCCGCGATGCGGAGGCGCGCGCGCTCCTGTTCCAGATGCGCCAGACGCGTCCGCTGTGGCAGCGTGATCAGATCGACCAAGGGAGCCGCGAGACCCAGCACGAGCTGCGATCCCGGACCATTTTGGAGCGCGAGGCTCGACACGCCGAGCCTGGGATTGGCGACCTGTACCGCGGACAGAATATCGGCGTGCGCAAGCCCAAGCTCGCCATATAGCTGTTGAAGTCTTGGGCTCCGGATCATGGCGATGCGAACCGCCACATCGGATGTCAAAGGCTGCGCGAGCCAGGTCGATACCACTCCGGCATCATCGTCGCCATTGTGAGCCCACCCCGTCGCTGGTGCTCCCCGCGCGGCAAGAAGGGCGTCGATCCGGGCGGCGTCATGACCGCTGTCGAACGTTGCACAGCCCGTCAGCCCTGCCGACACGACTAGTCTAGCAACCGCTTTCGCAATAATTCGATGACGATTGTGACCAAAATCCACTATCGTTCGATGCCGCATCTCGATCCCACCCTTTGTTCGCCTTGTCGACGATAATACGGCTCAGAACAGCGACACCCTCGCTGCCGTCGAGCCGGTATTTCTTATTCGCGGGAACCAGGGTCGAATTTACACGGTTTTTTAGAAATGCGTGTAGCCAATTATTTGATATTTAACGATACTTTTGCAGACTTTGGGCAATGTGCGACAAGCACCTGAATTGAGGCGGTATCGTCCACGGTACAAAAGCAAGCGACTTCAGCCGTGATGGGCATAGATCCGCTGTCCGGCAGGGCCGAAGGCGATGACATCGAACGTCTGTGCGGGGACGCCAGGCATTTCCATGCCGGGGGAACCAGCGGGCATCCCTGCGACCGCGAGGCCGACCACCCCCTTCGGCCGAGTGGCGAGGAGTCGCTTCACATCTGCAATGGGGACATGGCCTTCGAACGCCAAGCCATCGATGATTGCGGTATGGCACGAACGACGGTCCTTTGGCACACCGAGGTGATCGTCGAACGCCGTACGGTTGGCGTCATCAAGAACGCGAACGTCTCGTCCCAATTGTGCTTTGACCTGCTTTGCCCATTGCTCGCAGCATGTGCAGCCAGGATCCCGGTGGACCGCGATCACCGCCGACGCACTTGCGGCGGCCGGGATCACTGCTGCGAAGGCAAGCATGATCTTCGCGGAAATTTTCATTGGTATTTCTCCTATCGCAGAGCCGACGGATCCCCGTTGGTCAATCAATTGGTTGAAAGGTATTGATGCCTGCGCTTTCGTCGGTCTCCGGCGCGGGTGGAGCCGAGCCCTTATCGCGATATGACGGCAGGTCTGGCGCACCGCTCGGTGTCGGCTTGGTCTCCAGCCGGGCGATCATCTTCTTCATTTCGGCGATTTCGCGAACTTGTGCGTCGATGATGCCATCAGCCAGCTTTCGAACCTCGGGATCCTTGATGTGCGCGCGCTCGCTGGTCATGATCGCGATCGAATGGTGCGGGATCATCGCCTTCATCCAGGACACGTCGTCGACGGTCTCCTGGCTGCGCACCAGCCACAATGCGAGCGCAAACACGACGACACTGCCAGCGAGGATGGCGATATTCGTGCGCGTGTTTTTGTACATGCCCCACATGAAGCCGAGCATGATGACCGACATCACGGCGCCCATGTAGAGCGCCATCCACATCCGGGTCTGGCTGTAGAAGATGTGGCTGAGCGCGTACGTGTTCAGATACATCAGGCCGAACATCACGACGGTCGAGGTCGCGATCATTGCCGCGAACCGACCATAGCCCATGTTCATGCCGCCCTTTTTGTCGTCCATCGTTCACCTCCCGTAAGACCCAGAATATCAAAACCAGAAGTGGATGCCGGCAACGAAGCTCGTTGATGTCGGACCCTTGCCATCAGCCCGGGCAAAGTCTGCGGTTCGACCCGTTTTGGCTTGATAGGAGACACCGATGTAAGGCGCGAATTCGCGTCGAATTTCGTACCGCAGGCGAAGACCAAGCTCGGCGTCGGTGAGCCCGGCGCCGATCCGGTTCTCGGGAACGTCTTGCGCTGCCAAGTTGAGTTCGATACGCGGCTGGAGGATCAACCGCTGAGTTACGCGCTGATCGTAATAGCCTTCGAGCCGACCCAGAATATCGCCTTTTTGCGATATAAAAGCCGCGCCTTCAACTTCGAACTGATAGGGCGCGAGACCTTCGAAGCCGACGGTCGCATAAGTGCGTGAAGGCGTCGGCTGGAAGTCGTGGCGGACACCGGCCTGCAGGTTGAAATAGGGTCCGACGGCGCGGCTGTAGAGCGCCTGGATTTCGGCGCTCTCAAGACCTTCGCGAAACGCGCCTTCGCCTTCGGTTTTCACCCAAAGTCGGTTGATGTCGCCACCGAACCACGCCTGACCGTCCCAACGATAGCCATCCTTGCCGTCGCGGACCTGATATTCGGCCAGATTAAACATCACCTGGTAGAAATTTTGAGCACCAGACTCGCGCATCCCCTGGTATCGAGACCGCGCCATCTCAGAGCCCGGAAAAAGACGGTCGGCATAATGGTCCATCGGCGGCGCGGGTGCCGGGGCATCGCCCGCTTCAAGCGCCGTGCCAGTCATCGCCATACCTGGCATTGCCGTCATTTGCTGGCCGGTCTGTGCGCCCGACATGTTCATGCCCGGCATCGCCTGCCCGCTCGGCATCTTCATTCCGGGCATTGCTTGTGCGGAAGGGGCGGCCTTTGCCCCATCTCCCATGTCCATGCCCGGCATGCTGTTTTGGCTCATACCGGGCATGGTCTGTGCAGCTGGGGACGACGCTGCCGGCGGCATGGACATGCCGGGCATGCTGGACTGGTCCATTCCAGCCATACCTGGCATCTTGTCAGCGTCGGTTGCAGCACCCTTGGCCGGCTTCGCCGCACCCCGCTTGGCCACCGGTTTCTTCGCCACCGGTTTCGCCGGGGCCTTCCTAGCCACCGGCTTCTTTTTTGCGGGCATCGCCATACCGGGCATGCTCATCCCGCTCATCGATTGGCCATACGCGGTTGCGGGTAGGGTCAGAGCAATTGCTGAACAGATCGTGGCTGCCGCGAGATGGCGGATCATGCCGCGTTCCCCCGTGGGCGGACGCTGACGGTGCGCATCATTCCTGCCATCATATGGTAGAGCAAATGGCAGTGAAACGCCCAATCGCCGACCGCATCGGCGGTAAAGTCCCATGTCACCTTGCTCCCCGGCTGAACGAGGACGGTGTGTTTGCGCGGCGCATGGTCGCCGTGGCCGGTGACAAGTTCGAAGAAGTGGCCATGGATGTGAATGGGATGGCCCATCATACTGTCATTGATCAGATTCACCCGAACACGTTCGCCTTCAAGGAAGGGGATCGGCTCCATCTTGTCGGACATTTTCACGCCATCGAACGACCACATGAAGCGCTCCATGTTGCCGGTCAGGTGCAGGTCGAGCGAACGACTGGGCGCCCGGACGTCCGGATTGCGTTCGAGGGACACAAGGTCCTTATAGACCAGCACACGGTGCCCGACGTCGTCGAGACCCTGTCCCGGTTCGCCAGTTCGGTCCATCGGCATCGGCGAAATCGTCTGGACGCCCGGGCCTTTCTTCACTTGGGGCGCGACCGAGAAATCGCGCATCTTCATCGCACCCATATCCATGCCGCTGCCGCCAGTCTTGCTCATGTCCATACCGGCCATGCCTCCAGCAGCATCCTTCGCAGGCATCCCGGCCATGTCGCCCATGGCCATGCCGGGCATCGAGGATGCACCCTGCGTCATTCCCACTGCCACGCCCGTGGCGAGCTTGGCGGAAGCATTTTTCTCAATGGTCGGATCGACGCCGCGGCTGGCGCCCATCGCGCCCCCCGACATATCCATTCCTTCCATCCCGGGCATATTGGACATATCCATGCCCATGTCCTTCATCGTCGCGATCGGGCGCTTGCGGAGCGCCGGAACCTCGGCCGCCATGCCGGCGCGTGGGGCAAGCGTCGCGCGTGCCATGCCGGATCGATCGACCGATTCCCCGACCAGGGTGTAAGCCCGGTCATCGGTCGGAGTCACGATCACGTCATAAGTTTCAGCCACGCCGATCTGAAACTCATCGACGGCAACCGGACGGACGTTTTGCCCATCGGCCTGCACGACTGTCAGCTTGAGGCCGGGTATGCGCACATTGAAGGTCGTCATCGCCGAGGCATTAATAACGCGCAGCCGCACCCGTTGTCCTGGCGTGAATAACGCGGTCCAATTATCCTGGGGTCCGTGCCCATTGACAAGATACGTATATGCCGGGCCTGTCGCATCCGCCACGTCAGCCGGATCCATTCTCATCTTGCCCCAGGCAAGCCGCTCCGCGCCAGTTTGGTCGCTTCCGGCAAGCAGACCCGCAAGCGTCTGGCGCTGATAGTTGAAATATCCTGGCATGACCTTCATCTTGCGGAAGATCGCTTCTGGCGACATCTGGCTGTGATCCGAGAGAACGATGACATGCTCGCGATCTGACTGAATCGGATCGACACCAGCCGGGTCGATGATGATCGGGCCGTAATGGCCGAGCTGCTCCTGCATCCCAGAATGGCTGTGATACCAGTATGTACCGTTCTGCTTGATCGGGAACTCATAGAGGTAGCTTGATCGAGGCTTGATCCCTGGGAACGACACGCCGGGAACACCGTCAAATTGCGGCGGCACGAGCAATCCATGCCAGTGGATCGAGCTATCCTCGTCAAGATCGTTGATCACCTTCAGGCGTACCGTTTGACCTTCGCGCAAGCGGATTAGCGGGGCGGGGACTGTGCCATTGATGCCGATCGCGCGCGACGGACGCCCGTCGATCATCATCGTCTGGCGCGCGATTTTGAGCTCAATGTCATTGCCTGAGACAGTCGGGAGCGGCGTCGTGAGACCCGCTGACACAGTTTGCGCCCATGCGGGCATCCAGGCAGCAAGCGCCATTCCGCCACCGGCGAGGGACGCACCGCGTAACAACTGACGGCGATCGATATGCTCGAACATAAATACTCCGTGGCCAGCCCGATGCCGGCACCTCTTTGAACATACGTCCGGCAGGGCGGTTCCCCTCACACTGGCGGGTGTTTTTTCGCATTACGCGACAATGGATCGAGCAGATAATTGTTTCCCGGGTCAGATCGGATGTGTGATCTTTTTCAGTCGATCCCGGGCTCGCCGGAGCCGCGTCTCGACCGCTTTTTCCGAGATGCCCAAAACAAATGCGGTCTCCGTCTGGCTGAGACCCTCTATGGTTCGCAACACGAGCGGCTCGCGGATGGCGGCTGGAAGTCCCGAAATCGCGCGCATCGTCCCAGCCAGCGCCTCCTTGTCAGCCGCTTCGACATCCTGTCCCGGCGCTTCGTCGGCAACCATGTCGATCGGCGCGTCGTCATTGGCAAAGGGCGTGAGAAGTCTGCGGACCTGCCGGTGACGGATTTTATCCCGGCACCGGTTGAGCGTGATGCGAGCGAGCCATGGTCGCATCGGACGGGCGGAGTCGTATCGGCGCAACGCGACGTGCGCTGCAATGAACGTCTCTTGTGTGACGTCGAGCGCGTCGTCCGGGTCCGCAAGACTGGCAAGTGCCAGGCGATAGAGCGGGTCGCGATACCGCCTGACGATTTCTTCAAACGCCGTGGAACGACCGGCATTGCTCAGCGTCGCGAGCTCACCATCGGTGAGCATGGATAGGTCAAGGCTCACTGCCCTTCGTCGGTTAGCGCCTTTGTCACTGCCCGGTCGAAGGTTACCGCCTGACCCGGGCGAAGGAGTTGGCGCATCGTAAAAACGTGCGCGAGCGTCTCCTTCTGCAGACGACCCATCGCCTGGTGCGAGCGATCGACCGCAGCGGAGACTTGCGGGCCATATCCGTGTTCGGCCTCGATCGCCTCGGCCAGCAGCGCATTGTCGGCGCGCAACTCCAGCTCGATCGCTTTCCGGCGAACTGCATACCGCCGCTCCAGAGCTTCCAGGCGGTTACGCTGTCCGTCATCAAGATCGAGCTTATCATGCAAAACCGCATGAAGCTCGGCACCGGGGCTCGATTGCCGAGAAACCCAGTGATTGCCGACGACCACGCCAATGACAGCGGCGGCAAATGTCATGCCGACGATCACCATTAGCCGCATCCGAAGGCTCATTGACCACCGTCCAGTAACGTCGATGGCGCAAGCGCTGCAGACACGCCAAAAGGCGAAAGCGGAGCCGCAGGCGCGGCACTTGGAAACGTCACCGCGCCGGTCACACCCAACAGCAACGCGCCGACCACGGCCGCTATGCCGACGCGCGTTCCTTCCCGCAGCGCCACAGCGTCTGCCTGGATGCGTGCGAATACGCCATCGGAGATGCCCGCCAGTCGCGCTGGCGTCGGCGCATTAGCCAGTCGGGCAAGCAGCTTGTCGAGGTCTTCGGTCATCACAAATTCTCCACGCCCTGCATCCACACCCTGTACAAACCAATACGCGCAGCGCGCACCGATCCCTCATCTGGTCTCGTCCGCACGACTATCGCAGCGAAAAAGATGGCGCCGCGAGGGGTGGACGCCGATCGCGCGTATTGGATTAGGGCGGCATATGCCGTTGCTACGGAGGATTTCAATGCGAACTTCATCTCTCGTTCTTGCGCTCGGTGCGGCCTTGCTCTCGGCCGTGTCTGCTCTTGCACACCCAAAGCTCGTCTCGGCGACACCGGCGGCCGACGCGGTCGTCGCGGCACCGACCAAACTTCAGCTCACGTTTTCCGAGAAGCTCGCCCCGCAATTTTCCGGCGCTGAACTCGCCATGACCGACATGCCGGGCATGAAAATGAAGGCGCCGATGAAGATGGGGATAACGGCCACTGTCTCACCCGACGGAATGAGCCTCATGGTCGCACTCGCCAAGCCGCTTCCACGCGGTTCGTACAAGCTCACCTATCACGCTGTGGCGGCCGACACGCACCGCGTCGAGGGCGGTTACACTTTCAAGGTGAAGTAAGGGTGGACATGGGGGCCATCCTTGTCCGGTTCGGACTGTATCTCGATCTCATGATGCTGTTCGGGCTGGCATGTTTTGGCCTCTATGCGCTGCGGGGTGGCGAGCGGCGGTTTGGAGCAACCATCCGCTTCGCACCGCTGCTCGCTGGCACCGCTTTGTTAGGCGCGCTGTTGTCGGTTTTCGGGCTCGTCTCGATGGCGGCCGGGATGGCGGGCGTCCCCCTTACCGCTGTGGACCGGACGAGCGTCGATCTTGTTCTCTGGGGCACGGAGGCCGGAACCGCCTGGCAGATGCGCACGACCGCGTTAGTTATAGCGGCACTGCTTGCATTTGCAGGAATTCGTTATCCGCGCTTCGCGCTGTGTGCGATTGCGCTGGCCGGCGCCGTCGCGATCACAACGCTTGCCTGGTCGGGACACGGTGCAGCCGATGCCGGCGCGCTCGGCTGGGTTCATCTGATCGCCGATGTTTTCCATCTTCTTTCGGCTGGAATCTGGATCGGTGCGCTAATGGGTTTGGCGCTGCTCGTGTTCCGCCGCGCGGCCCTGACCGATGGAACCCATCTCACCCTGTCGCACCGCGCTCTCGCTGGTTTTTCACTGATAGGGTCGGTCGTCGTGGCGGTGATCATCATCTCGGGGCTTATCAATTCCTGGATTTTGGTCGGCGTTGCCAATCTCTCGATGCTCCCGACGACGCTTTACGGTCAATTGCTGATCGCCAAATTGGCGCTGTTCGCAAGCATGTTAGGCCTAGCGGGGGCTAATCGCTTTCATCTCACGCCAGCGTTCGAGGGCGCGATTGCAGATGGTGATCATGGACGCGCGATCGGCGCGTTACGCAAAAGCCTCGCGATCGAAACTGGCTGCGCGATCATCATTCTTGGCTTGGTCGCCTGGCTCGGGACCCTCGAACCCCCTGCGTCTATGACCGGCTGACCGGCCGATTACGGCAAGGGCAGGCGCATCCCGGCACATCCGCAGACCTGGCGAGGGATGACCACATCTTAAGCGTATTAACAAACAGAGCCGTCCGACACTGAAGTGTGGACAGGGTTGAACGAGGGAGACCAGCACCATGGCTAATTTCACTAAATTCGACGCAAGGCACCACTTGCCGAGTTTCTCATTCCTCCTTGTAGCCGCCACGACTGTCGTGGTGCTCGCGGCAGTGTTCATCTACGCCGGGGTCAACAATATCGGTGCGGATGCTCCTCATACGCGGGTCGTCTATACCCTTATCGACAATTTGCGGGACCGTTCGATCGCAGTGCGCGCGCGCGACATCGCTGTGCCGGCGGATCTGAACAGCCCAGCCCGGTTGGCGACAGGTGCCGGACTTTACGCCGAAATGTGCAGTGGGTGCCATTTGGCACCCGGCATGGAAAAAACCGAGATCAGCCAGGGACTGTACCCGCAGGCACCCGAGCTTAGCGGGCCCGTTCGCCATACGCCTGTCCAGCAATTCTGGATGATCAAGCACGGCGTCAAGATGACCGCCATGCCGGCATGGGGAAAAACACACGACGATCAGTTGATCTGGGATATGGTTGCCTTTGTCGGCAAGCTGCCTTCGCTCTCTGCAGCCCAATACAAGGCGACGGTCGCGTCGGCACCCGCCGATCACGACGAGATGATGAAGGACATGCCGAACATGCCCGGCAAGATGGACTCAAGCCCGAAGTAGTGCGGCGGTCGGGAGGCGCGAGGCGGGAGAGGCTTCTGCTGGTGTCGCGAGACCGAGGGTTTCGAGCGTTTGCGCGAGGGTGATTTCGTTGGTCAGGACCGACACGATATCGCCCGCGATCGCAAAATAGGCGCCAATCAGGAGGTTGTGAAGCAACCAGAGCGGAGACCGGACGAGAAAGAGCGCCTTCATGCGCAAGGTCGATGTTTGTAGTCTCGCGCAGGTTCGCAGGACACTTTCCTCCACCGCAAGCAGGGCGAGCGGACCACCATGACCGATCGTCGAAAGCCAGATTAGAACGACGATACTGACGGCGAAGGAGATCAGGAGAATTGCAGTATTCGAACAGATTCTGCGGCCGACAAGCTGGCCAGAGGAAATCAGACAGGATGTCGGAGCAACCAGCGCGCCGTTCAGCCCGACATATGCCGCAAACGAGATAGCCCCAATATCTGAATGAGCACGACCTGCCGATGACATTCAACGAATGGCCAAAGCAGGACGCTCACGAAACGCTGCAGGAAAGGACATCGACAAGCTGCAGGCTTGGCTCTGCGAAACATGGTAAGCGTCAGCAGTAGCCAGGTATTGATCCCCGCAGCGGGGCAATCCGGCGGCGATTAAAGGAGCATTTATGTCCACGAGCAGCCCGAAGCCTTCTCCAGACACGCGACAACGCCAGCGCGCATTGGCCAACTGGGAAAATGAGGGCGGAGCGGGTCCATACGGTCCACTCGACGCTGTCCATATGCTTGGTCACCATGGCCCGCTCCCCAAGATGGGAGAGGCCGAAATGGTGGCGCTCCACGTCCGGGTTATCGCGCTCGAAAACCTGGTGATCGCGCTCCTCGCGACAGCTTCGGACGAGCAGCGGGACGTGGCGCGCGAGATGGCTTCCTACATTTCACCACGAGCAGGTGCCACGCCGCACCCGCTGACAACACTCGCTGCAGCGCACATGACGGACCTTGTCGAACGCGCAGTTCGCTTCGATACCGAGGCAGCGACCGGCCGGAGTTGTTGATCCCGCCGGTCCACTATCCTTTGGTCAGATGGTTATCGCTTGCGCTAAAGTCGATCCCCTAACGACGCGCCGCCATCCAATAATGTCATCAGCGGAGCAATTAACCTCATCCACTACCGTTGCTGTTTTCGTGATCGAAGCGTTGCGGGGAA
>JBBRRC010000039.1:0-18434 GCA_038225385.1 Sphingomonadales bacterium
CCGCGCTCGATCTCTCCCACAATCCGGTCCCGCAAATCCGAGGAACTGCTCTTGCCCATGATCCACCTCCAAACACGGTGAATCACACATCGTCATCTAAAGGAATCCCTCGATTCACATTTCAGGCGCGACGCTCTAGCCCTTCGGCGATGTCGACCTATACGAGCGGTGCCTTTGCTACGGCAGACAAGGACAAGGACAAGAAGGTCAGCCTGGCCGAATTGCAGTCCTATCTGACCGCAGGGGCATAAACTTCAAGTCGGCGGGCTTTTCCCCTTAAGGAACGGCCCGCCGTCGTCAGATCAGGCCCAGCGCCCGCATGCTTGAATGGCCGTCGGCGGCGACGATGACGTGGTCGTGGACGGCGATGCCGAGCCGGCGTCCGCCCTCGATAATGTCGCGGGTCAGCTGGATGTCGGCGCGGCTGGGCTGCGGGTCGCCGCCCGGATGGTTGTGAACGAGAATGAGTGCCGCCGAGCCGAGGTCGATCGCACGGCGGATAACCTCGCGCACATAGACGGCGGCCTGATCGATCGACCCCTCGCTAATCACCTCGTCACGGATCAGCATGTTGCGGCTGTTGAGGTGAAGAACGCGCACGCGCTCTATGCCGAGCCACGCCATGTCGGCACGGAGGTAATCGAGCAGTGCCTGCCAGCTGGCGAGGATCGGCTGGTCGAAAGCCTTTTCCTTCAACAGGGCGAGCGCCGTCGCATGCGCGATCCTGAGCGCCGCCGCCGCACGCTCTCCTATCCCCTTGACCCGCATCAGCGCATCGGGTTCGGCGGTCAGTACCGCACCGATGCTGCCGAATTCGCGCAGCAATGCCTTGGCCAACGGCTTGGTATCGATGCGCGGGATACCGAACATCAGCAGACATTCGATCAGTTCATGATCGTGCAGCGCATCGCCGCCGCCCGCGAGCAGGCGCGCACGCAGTCGTGCCCGGTGTCCCGCTGAATCATGCGCCCCGTCGGTCATCGGCGCTGACTAGCCGAAGCGTGGCACCGGTCAAACCACTTGCTCCGCCGACGCAAAGCGCGCTGTAACAGGGACGAGCAAGAGGGTCGCGTGTGAGTATTGGCCGGATGAGGACGGGACGCGCGCTGCTGGTCGGGGCTGCACTGGTGGTGGTCGCGGGCGCGGTCATCTGGATCGAGCGGCGTCCGATCGCGTCGGGAATCATCGCCCGGATGCTCGACGCGCGCGGTGTCCCCGCAAGCTATGTCGTGCGCGAGATCGGCTTTCATACCCAGCGCCTCGACCATATCGTCATCGGCGATCCGCGGCGGCCCGACCTGACCGCGGACTGGGCAGAAGTATCGTTGCAGCCGACGCTGTTCGGCGTGACGGTGACCGGCGTGAGGGCGGCGGGGGTTCGCGTCAGCGGCCGAATCAGCGACGGCAGGGTGAGTTTCGGCACGATCGATCGATTGCTGCCGGTAGCCGATGGTCGTCCGTTCGTCCTGCCGGCGCTCGACCTTGCGGTGCGCGACGCGCAACTGGCGCTGCGCACACCGGTCGGTCTGGTCCGGGTCGCAGTCGATGGGCGCGGTGGGCTGGCCGACGGGTTTCGCGGGCGAATGACCTTGTCGTCGATGCGCCTGGGGACAGCCGATTGTGCGATCGACCGCGCCTCGGCGGTGCTCGACGTCGCGATCATCGATCGTCGACCGTCGCTTGTCGGGCCGCTGTCCGGTGCCGCGGTGGATTGTGCGAAGATACATGTCGCGGACCCGGAGGCGAGTGTGCGGGTCGAAGGCGACCAGGGTTTTGCCCGGTGGAGCGGGACGTCGGTGGCGCACGCCTCAAAACTGGCGAATGCGACGGCCCAGCTGGCCGATATGGATGCGCGAGTCCGGTTCGAGCTGACCGGCAGGGGCCTGAATGCAAGCGGCAGCATCACCGCCGACAAGGGGCATTTTGCGGCTGTCGGTGTGTCGGGAGTGACGGCGGACGGCGCACTCGTGGTGGCGGGGAACGTCACCAGCGGGCAGGGGCAGCTGCGCGCCGCGCGCGTGACCGTCGACCCGGCGCGCGTCGTGGCACTGCGTCGGGCATTGTCGGGCGTCGGTTCCACGCCGCTGGGGCCGGTCGCCGCGAGATTGGGCGAAGCGACGGCGACGGCGGCAAGGGGGATGGCGCTCCATGCGCAATGGGCCGCGCAAAGCCGGGCTGGCGCCGCGTCCCTGCGGATCAGCGAGGGCCGCCTCACCACGGTCGGCGGCGCGTCCGCGTCGATCGGCGGCGGCCGGGGCGTGACGATCGGCAGCAATGGCCTATCGGCAGAGACGACGATTGCGCTTTCGGGCGGCGGTTTTCCGACGATGCGCGGCGCGATTACCCGGGCGGCGGACGGCGCGACCAGCGGATCGTTCGTCGTCGCGCCCTATTCGGTCTCCGGCGCATCACTGGTGCTCGCCCCCATCCGGGTCGGCGCGCGCGCGGACGGCACCCTGAATGTCGATACGTTCGTGCGCAGCGACGGCCCCGTGCCGGGCGGCAGGGCGACGGGCGTGCGTTTTCCCGTCGTCGTGCGACGAAACGGAATGGGCCCGGTGGCCGTGGGCGTGGGGTGTACGCCGGTCACGTTCGACCGGATAATGCTGGGCGGGGCAATCCTCGAACCGGCGCGGGTCCTGTTGTGCCCCGTGACCGGAGCCGCGCTGGCCACGATCGGCTCGCAAAGCGCAACGGGCGGCTTCCACACCGGGCCGATCAGGGTGACGGGGGCGACAGGTGGTTCGCCGCTGGAGATGTCGGTTACGGGGACGTCGTTCGTACTGGGCAGCGGGTTTTCGGCGACCCATCTCGCCACGCGGATCGGTCTCCCCGACCACCGGACGCGGCTCGATATCGCACGTATCGGAGGTCGGTTCGACCGCGGTGTCCCGCACGGCGAGTTCAGCGACCTGGCGGGCAATATCGCCGGTGTGCCGCTCGCGCTCACCGCAGCGAGAGGGAACTGGCGGCTGGCAAGCGGGGCGCTCGAGCTGGGGGGCGGCATCCGGGTCGCGGATATGGCGGACCTGCCGCGTTTTCAGCCGCTCGCGGCCGACGATGCCCGGCTGACGGTGAAGGATGGCCACGTGGTTGCCGCCGCTTCGCTGAAGGAGCCGGGGTCGGGCAAGACGATCACCGGGGTCGCGATCACGCACGATCTGGCGACGGGCACCGGGCAGGCCGATCTCTCGGTGCGCGACCTGATGTTCGGCAAGTCGCTCCAGCCCGAGGCACTGACCCGGCTGACGCTCGGCATCGTCGCCAATGTCCAGGGCAGCATCGATGGCAACGGCATTATCCGCTGGACGCGTGACAAGGTGACGAGCGGGGGCCGTTTCACGACGCGGGGCCTCGATTTTGCGGCGGCGTTCGGTCCGGTTTCCGGCGCATCGGGCAGCATCGTGTTCGACGATCTGCTCGCGCTCTCGACGCCGCCGGGGCAAATGGTCCGGCTGGGCCTCGTCAACCCTGGGGTCGAGGTCAGGGATGGCACGATCACCTACCAACTGCTGCCCGATCGGCGCGTCGCAATCGAACAGGGACGCTGGCCCTTTGCCGGGGGCGACCTGCTGCTGCAGCCCGCGATCCTCGATTTCGGCCAGCCGGTCGCGCGCCATCTGTCCTTTCGCATCACCGGGCTCGATGCGGCGAAGTTCATCGACCAGCTCAAGCTGCAGGACATCGCGGCGACGGGCACTTTCGACGGCCTCCTGCCGATCGTGTTCGACGCCAGCGGTGGCCGCATCGAGGGCGGCCATATCGTCGCAAGGGCGGGGGGCGGCACGCTGGCCTATGTCGGCGATGTCTCCAATGCCCAGACCAACACCTATTCGCGGCTGGCCTTCGACGCGCTGAAGTCGATCCGCTACCAGAATCTGGCGATCGACCTCGACGGCGCGCTCGACGGGGAAATCGTCAGCAAAGTCGGATTTACGGGCACCAACCAGACCGCGGTCGCGCCGACCGGCCTGCTAAAGGCGTTCACCGGGCTGCCGTTCCGGTTCAACATCACCGTCCGCGCGCCGTTTCGCGGCCTCGTCAACAGCGCCCGGACGTTTCAGGATCCGTCGGTATTGCTCGACAAGACCGTTCAGCCTGGCGCAAGCGTGACACAGCCATAACGACTATGGAGATTGAGTTGGGAATGACCATGATGCGAGGCACTGGCGGCTTGAAGCGCGCCGCCGTTATGCCGGGGGTCGGTGTCCTCGTCGCGGGGGGCATAATGCTGACGGGCTGCATCAATGTGAAGGCACCCGACAAGCCGATAGAAATCAATCTGAACGTGAATATCAAGCAGGAAGTGATCGTCCGGTTGCAACGCGACGCCCAGGATCTGATCACCAACAACCCGGAGCTGTTTCCGAAATGAACGCCAAGCCCCTTTTTACCGCCCTGTTGCTGACGCTCGGTACCGCCGCACTGGCGCAGGACGCCGCGCTGACCGCCGCGATCGATTCCGGGCAGGTCGGCGAGCAGGCCGACGGCTACCTCGGTGTGCGCGGCGCGGTCGGCGCGGCGATCAAGGCCCAGGTCGAGGCGATCAATATCAAGCGGCGCGCGGTCTACACCGATCTCGCCGCACAGCGGGGCGTGACGGTCAAGGACGTCGCCGCGGCCACCGGATGCCAGACGCTGAAGACGCGGGTTGGTCCGGGACGCGCCTATCAGTTGCGCGACGGTGTCTGGCGCGTGCGCGAGGGCAGCGGGCCGATCGCCCTGCCGGATTATTGCGCCACCTGAGGCGAGCGTCGCCGGGGGCGTGCGCCGCAGCGCAGTACGCCGGTTGACTTGCCAGGGACGCTTTCCTAAACGCGCGCCATCAGCCGCCGCAGCGTTCGCGCCGCGCGCGGCATTTTCTTATGACCGGGGCTGTTCTTGTCCGACGACCGCACAAACCGTGATTCTGGTGTCGATTCACTAGACACCCGGATTGCGGCTGCGAAGGCAGCGAGCGTCCGTCCGGGAACGGTCGACTCCCAGGCCGAGGGGCGTGGGTGGGCGGTCGGCATCGAATTCGTCGGCACCGTGCTGGTGTCGGCGTTGATCGGCTGGCTGATCGACCGTTATGCCGGGCTGCATACCGCACCCTGGGCGATGATCGTGCTGCTGCTGCTCGGCTTTGCTGCCGGCACGCGCCGCGCCATGCAGACGTCGAAGCAGTTCGACGCCGATCCGAACGAGTAAGCGAACGCACGATGGCAAACCCGATGGAACAATTCGAGATCGTCAAGATCCATCCGATGGATGCGATGGGCTATGACATTTCGTTCACCAATTCGTCGCTGTGGATGCTGGTCGCGCTGATCGGCGTCGCCGCATTCCTGTTCATCGGCACCGCGCGGCCGCAGCTGGTGCCGAACCGTGCCCAGGCGGCGGTCGAATATCTGTATGATTTCGTGCGAAAAATGCTCGACGAAAATGTCGGGCCCGAGGGCAAGCGCTATGTCCCGCTCATCTTTTCGGTGTTCATCTTCGTGCTCGCCTGCAATCTCCTCGGGCTGATCCCCTGGGTGGGGGCCTTTACGCCGACCAGCCATATCGCGGTGACGCTGGGCCTGGCCGTCCTCGTTTTCGTGCTGGTATGTGTCGTCGGGTTTGCCAAACACGGCCTGCATTTTTTCAGCCTGTTCTGGCCAAAGGACACCTTCTTTCCGCTCGCCGTGTTCGTTGCAGCGATCGAGTTCCTCAGCTTTCTGTCGCGGCCGTTTACGCTCGCCATCCGGCTTTTTGCCAACATGACCGCAGGGCATGTGTTGCTGAAGGTGTTCGGCACGTTCGTCGTGGCACTCGGGTCGTTCGGCGCGTTGCCCTATGTGTTCGGCATCCTGCCGCTTTCGGTCAACGTCGCGCTGTCGGCGCTCGAAGTGCTGATCGCGGTCGTACAGGCCTATGTGTTCGCTCTCCTCGCGTCGATCTATCTGAACGACGCGGTCAATCTCCACTAAGTCACGAAAAGGAATATAAAATGGACGTAGCTTCGGCAAAGGTGATCGGTGCAGGACTTGCCGCGATCGGTGCGGGTCTGGCCGCAATCGGCGTGGGCTCGATCTTTGGTCAGTATCTCCAGGGTGCCCTGCGCAACCCGGAAGCCGACGCCAAGATGGGCGGACGTCTGATCTTCGGCTTCGCGGTGACCGAGGCGCTCGGCCTGATCGCAGCGGTCGTCGCGCTGGCGCTCGCTTTCTCGTAAGAATCGCACCAGCATGCCGCAGTTCCACCTCGATAATTTCGTTCCGCAGCTCTTCTGGCTGACGGTCTTCTTCGCGATCCTGTATTTCGGGATCGTGCAGATGACGCTGCCGAAACTCGGGCGCACGATTACCGCGCGCGAAACGCAGGTGTCGGGCGACCTGACATCGGCGGAAACGGCGAAGGGCGAGGCGGATCGTCTGTCGGCGGCACATGCCGCCGAACTGGAAGCGGCGCACCACGCCGCACGCGCCGCGATCGATGCCGCCAAGGCGAAAGCTACGGCGAATGTCGAGCAGGCGCTGGCGGCGGCAAACCGGACGCTCGCCGAACAGGCGGCAACTGCCGAAGCGGCATTGTCGAAGGCGAGGTCGCGCGCGATGGCGGAAATCGAAACGGTCGCGAGCGAGGCGGCGGCGGATATTGTCGAGCGCCTGACCGGCAGGCGTCCGGCCGCGGCATTGTTCGCCAGCGCGACCAAGACGGCATTGGGAGCGTGATGATGCTTGCTGCCACAGCGGTCGCCGCGACCGGCGGTGCCGTCGAGCATGTCGAGCCGACGTTGCTCGGCCTGAGCGCCGAGGGCTGGGTCTATGTCGGGCTCACGATCTTTTTCCTGATCGCGATCTTCGTCGCCAAGGCACCCAAGAAGATCACCGACGCGCTCGACGCGCGCATTGCCGAGACGCGGCGCGTCCTCGACGAGGCCAGGGCGATCCGCGCCGAAGCCGAGGCCATGCTGGCGGAGGCCAAGGCAAGGACCAAGGCGAGCGCCGGAGAGGCGTCCGCGCTGCTGGCCCATGCCGAAGCGGAGGCGAAGACCCTGCTGGCGGAGGCGGAAATGCAGGCCGGCGAGCTGACCGAGCGTCGCGCGAAGATGGCCGAGGACAAGATCGGAGCGGCCGAGCGTGCCGCCGTTGCCGAGGTGCGTGCGCGCGCCGCCGCTGCCGCTGCGGAGGCGGCGCGGACCGTCATCGCCGCCCAGCATGACGCCGCCGCCGACAAGGCGCTGATCGATCAGGCGATCAGCCGCCTCAACTGAGCCGGTTTGCGGTTCCCATTCACATCGACCGCGTTAAAAGCGCTGTCGTTGTTGATCGAACCCGAGAGGATCGTCCCATGAAGCTTGTTGTCGCTGCCCTTGTTGCCGCCAGCCTGTCGTCGGCTGCGTTCGCCGCCGATGCCGTCCCCGCGGCCGCGCCTGCCGCCACCGTCACCAAATTCTCGACCGATACGCCGATCGAGCAGCTTGCCGCCGATCCGAAGGCCAGCGCGGTCCTCGATGCCGATTTCCCGAACATCACCAAGCATCCGATGTACGACAGCTTCAAGTCGATGTCGCTGAAGGAGGTCGCGCCGATGTCGGGCGGGAAGATTACGGACGCGCAGCTGGCGAAGGCCGCCGCCGATCTGGCTCAGGTCAAATAGCGTCAGGTCAGGAAGGCGACCAGCGCGTCGGGGTGGATCGGTAGTTCGGCGAACCCCGCGACCAGGAACAGCAGTCCGGCCGCCGCGGCGATCCAGCCGATAGCGAGCAGCTTGCGACTTTCGATCAGCGCGGCGATACCGCTGACCGCAAGGGCAATCGAGTTGAACCCCTCGGCGAGATCGCACTGGTCGTCCCGGCGGCCCTGGACGTCATAATCGGCTTCGGCGGCCTTCGCCCTGGTGGACAGGGCGTCCGCTTCCTTGCGGTAGCGCCCCGCCGCAGCGGTCGGAACATCGGCGGATTTGCCGAGCGAGGTCAGTGTCGCCGCCGTATCTTCCGACAGATGCGCCTTGATCTTGGTCGCCTGATATTCGTTCCACAGGTCGATGCGGCTCGCCTGGTCGGCCTGCATGTTCTGGACGATGTTGCCGTCCTTGATGTTGCCGACCGCCATCATCACGCTCAGCGCGACGACGGTGACGGCCACCATCCGGTTCAGCGTGCGGTCGCTGGTTTCGGGGATGTCGATGCCCTCGGTCATAACCGCTTTCCCTGCCTTGTTGGTCGCGTCGTCGCCGCCTAACTGATGATGAAATGTCCGCGCCGCAATCCCCCGACCGCTTCCACGAGGACGCCGCAACCTACACGGTCAAGGGCAGCGACGTGCCCGACCTCGATGCAGGGGTGGCGGCGATCCGCAATGTCCTGAAAACCCTGCCGCAGAACCCCGGCGTCTACCGGATGACCGACGCGCGCGGCGACGTGCTCTATGTCGGCAAGGCGCGGTCGCTCCGCGCGCGGGTGACCAATTACACCCAGGTGACGCGCCTGCCGAAGCGCCTGCAACGCATGGTCGCGCAGACGCGCGGCATGACGATCGTCACGACCAACAACGAAGCAGAGGCGCTCCTGCTCGAAGGGCAGCTGATCAAGCGCTATCGCCCGGCGTACAATGTCCTGCTGCGCGACGATAAAAGCTTTCCCTTCATCCTCTTGCGCGCCGATCACGAATTTCCGCGCATTCAGAAACACCGCGGGGCACGCCGCGCCCGGGGGGAATATTACGGGCCGTTTGCCAGCGCGGGATCGGTCAACACGACGCTCAACGCGCTGCAAAAGCTGTTCCTGCTGCGGAGTTGTTCGGACGGGTTCTTTGCGCGCCGCGACCGGCCGTGCCTGCTCTACCAGATCAAGCGCTGTTCCGCGCCGTGCGTCGGGCGCATCTCGGTAAGTGATTATGCCGAGCTGGTGAGTGACGCAAAGGCATTCCTGGGCGGCAAGGCGACGTCGGTTCAGGCCAAGCTCGGTGCGCAGATGCAGGAAGCGGCCGAAAGCATGGATTTTGAGCGCGCGGCGATGATCCGCGACCGGCTGCGCGCGCTGACCTTCATCCAGGGAAGCCAGGCGATCAACGCCGACGGCGTGGGTGATGCCGACATCTGGGGATTGGCGTGCCAGCGCGGTGTGACCTGCGTACAGGCATTTTTTATCCGCGGTGGCCAGAACTGGGGGCATCGCGCCTTTTTTCCGGCGCACACCGCCGACGTGCCCGAGGACGAGGCGCTGGCGGCGGTCATGCTGCAATTCTACGACGAGGTGCCGCCGCCACGGACGATCCTGACCGACCGGGTCATTGCCGAGAGTGGCCTGCTCGCCGAGGCGCTGTGCGAGCGCGCGGGCGGCAAGGTGACGATCATGGTGCCGCAACGCGGCGACCGGGTCCGGCTGGTCGCGCAGGCGAAGCGCAATGCCGAGGAAGCGCTCGAGCGCCGGGCGGCGGAGGGTGCGACGCAGGCGCGGCTGTCGATCGATATCGCTGAGCTGTTCGGCCTCGAAGGACCGCCACGGCGGATCGAGGTCTATGACAACAGCCACATCATGGGAACCAATTCGGTCGGTGCGATGATCGTTGCCGGACCAGAAGGGTTCCAAAAAGGTCAGTATCGCAAGTTCAACATCAAGCGACCCGAGACGATCGCCGGGGACGATTTCGGCATGATGCGCGAGGTGCTGGAGCGGCGGTTCGCCCGCGCGCTGGACGAGGATCCCGACCGGGAAAGCGGGACCTGGCCTGACCTGCTGCTGATCGACGGCGGCAAGGGGCAGGTGTCGGCGGTAAAGGGGGTGCTCGACGCAATGGGCGTCGAAGACGTGCCGATCGTCGGCGTCGCCAAGGGCCCCGATCGCAATGCCGGGCGAGAGACGTTCCACACCACCGACGGCCGCGAACTGTCGCTGCCAATGAACCATCCGGTGCTGTTCCACCTCCAGCGGCTGCGCGACGAAGCGCACCGCTTCGCGATCGGCGCGCATCGTACGCGGCGGGCCAAGGCATTGGTGACATCAAGCCTCGACGATGTGCCGGGCATCGGCCCGGCGCGCAAAAAGGCGCTGCTGATGCATTTCGGTACCGCCCGTGCGGTCAAGGGCGCGAGCGTCGAGGACCTGCTGAAGGCGCCGGGGGTTTCGGCGTCGGTGGCGCGCACGGTCCACGACTTTTTTCATCCGGCCGCCAGCTGAACCGGCGCTCAGCGCGGCGGCATGTGCCTGCGCCGCCAGATGTCGCCAATGCCTGCAGGTTGCCACCCTGCGGTCAGGGCGGCGACGACCGGCAGTGGCATCTGGCGCATCGCGTCATCCATTTCGACAAGCGTGGGTGCGATCCTGGCGTTGCGCAGCCCGTCCGCGAGGTCATTCATTTCGGCGGCCGGGACGATCGCCCTGATCTCCGGGTTGAGCGAGAAATAGCGGAAGGCGGGGCGACGAAAGACCATGCCGCGCGACCAGCCGCGCAGGACTGTCGCGTCGGCGGGCGTCTGTTCGACCGTGTACCGCAGCGCGGCCAGCGCATTGTCCTCGGTCGCGGTCGATTGGGTCTTGATTGCCAGCGCGCCGTGCAGGGCGACGCTGCCGAGGACGAGCGTCGTCACCAGAGCGCGGGCCAGCAGGCCGTCAACAAGGCGTTCGACCAGCCACGCCACGCCGAACCCGGCCAGCATCGCAAGGTAGGGCAGGAACAGGAAAATATATTGCGCCTGGACCACGGGGAACAACGGCATCAGCACCGCCATCGAGAGCAACGGCGCGAGCACGGCGAGCGGCCAGCGCGTGACGGTGATGCGCCGCGACAGAAGGCAGAATGCGCCGATGGCGGCCAGCAGGAGGATCAGCGTCTCGTCGCGAAACATGCCCGCAAGGATCAGCACCAGCGGTCGGCTGTCGCGCGGCCAGTGGGCACCGAGCAGGAAATTATCGGTGACGAACGCCGACAGCGCCCCGTGCGTCTGCAACCAGACCAGCATTGGAGCGAGGGCGAGTATCGCGCCGACGAGGCCTGAGCCAAGGGCCACGACGATCCGTCCGCGCGACAGCCGCTGCTCGATGCAGAATATGGCGAAGGTTATGGCGAGGCCGGGCAGAGCAAAGACGAGCTTTTGCGTGGTCAGCACCGCGAGTGCGGCAGCCGCGCCGCTGGCAAGGCTCGGCAGCAGGACCTGTTTCGAGTCCCGGCCCCGGACGAGCGCCAGCGTCGATGCCAGCAGCAACAGGCAGGCCAGCTGATCGGGACGGATCTCGACCCCCTTGAGCGCAAAGATCGCGTTCGAAGCGAGGACCAGAGGAGCTGCCGCCGCCGCGAGCGGCCCCGCGATCCGCCGCATGATGAGCGCGGTCATCGCCAGAATAGCGGCACACAGCGCGATCCCGAGGAGGCGCAGGTTCAGGACCGCCGCGATTGCCGCGTCGCCGCTGGTCGTGATCGCGTGGCCGGCCAGCATCGGCGAGACCAGCATATGATAGAGCGGCGTGTGGTGTTCGAATACGTCGCGATAGGGGATGGTGCCGGTCGCGATCAGCCAGGCGAATTCGACATGCTGAAACTCGTCGGGGTCGAACGCGCGTGTCCGCGACGACCAGATCATGAGGCCGATCAGGGCCGCCGGGACGAGGAACGCCAGGAACAGGCCCAGGCGGGCGACGATGGCGGAACGGTCCGGCTGCGCATTCATCTCCGCAGCCGCCGCAATACCCGCCAGGCGAGTGCCCTGGCCCGGTTTTCCGCCGGATACCGCCCCGGTGATGCCGGGTGTCCGCCCATCCGGCGCAGCGCCGCGTTGAAAGCGCGCGCGTCGGCGAGGCGGTAGCTCCATTCGCTGCGCCAGGTGACCGACCAGCTGACCGAGACCTGGGGGCCGTTGTGGACCCAGTGCGGCGTCATCGTCGGGACGTGCATGCCGTCGCCGGGGTTGAGCGTGAACGGCCTGCCACGCGCGGCGAAGCGGTCGTCCCAGACCAGATTGCGATGCGCCTGGCCAAGGTGAAAGCGCTCATGCGCCACGGGCGGGGCAATTTCCTCGTCGGTGGCGGGGAAGACCGTCATCGTCTTCGTGCCGCGCAGCTGGAGGAGGATATTGTGTTCGGGATCAAAGTGCAGCGGCGTCACCGAATTGGGGCTGGAGATGAAGATGAACGATTCGAGCTGGTGCATCGGCCCCGTGGCCGGTCCCACGACCGGCTGCAGTTCGGCGAGCGTGGCGTCGAGCAGCGCGCGGTAGCGCGGGTCCTGTTCGACGAACTTCATCACCATCCATGATCCGTTGCGCTCGATCCCCTCGATCGTCTCCGCAATCGACAGCCCGTTGCCGGGGATTGCATCGGGATCGATGCCGACGGGCAGGTCGCCACGATTATACTCGACCGTTTCGGGCCGCATCGTCGTGGCGAGATCGACGAGTGCCGCCAGCTCGAACAGCGGATGACCGGTGAGCGAATGGGCGATCAGGCCCGGCGTTTCGGGATAAAGAGCCGCAAAGGCGAGCGGATCGGGAAAAGCGGTCATGCGGCACGCCGTATCAAGGCCGACAGGTTTTCGAGCGAGCGGCAGGCGGTGAAGGCCGCGCGCCGCCGCCAGCCGCTGAGCGGGACCGTGACGCGGACGATTTCGCGCCGCTCGGCCCAGAGGCTGTTGATCATCGGATGGTCCTCGACCGCGCAACTGTCCATCCAGGCGATGCCCGGACGGTCGAGGATTTTCAAATTCGCGATCTGGATCAGGACGCCAGGGGAAAACCGGGCATATGCTTCGTCGAAGGCGATCTTGAAGCTGAAACTGCCGGGGGGCGACAGGAAATTGACGAGCATGGCGATGGCCCGCCCGTCGAGATCGAGGCGCATGATGTCGAGGCGACTGCTGGCGAAGGCCGCCTCCAGCGCATCGCGCATGAACGCCGCGGTTGCGGCGTCGTTGGCAAGCGCGGCACCCTCGCGCCCCTTCCACCCCGATGACTCGAGGCTGAGGAAGGTGTCGGTCCATTGCCGAAGCTGATCGGCGTGTTCGAGTCGCCGGTAATCGACCCGCCCGGCCTCGGCGAGGCGGGCCTGCAGCCGGGCAATTTCCTTGCGCTTCTTCTTGCGGACGACGCTTTCGTAATAGGCGTCGGGGGAGAGGTTTGAGGCGAGGAGCGCGCGCCGCGAGCGGTGGACGATAGCCGATGCCCGTCGCGCCTTAAGCAAGGCATGGGTCAGGGGACCGTCGGCGTCGAGCATCACCATGTGCAGGAACGCCGGGGCATCGGGATCGGCATCGAGCAGCGCCAGCGCCCGGTGCCAGAAAAACGGCTCGAACGACCGCCTGACGAGCGGCGCGCCGAAAAAGCTATTGAAGTGAAGCCAGTTCTCGACATGACGAACCGGCGTCCGGCCATAACGGGCGACTGTCGTCAGGGGCATCATGCCGATCGTCTGCCCCTCCTCGCGGACGACCAGCATTCGTGCGTCGTGGGGCACGGGCAGGTGGCGCACGCTGGCCTCGACGAACCAGCGCTCGGCAAAGCAATTGGGCTCGCTTGGACGCGCGGCGATCTGATCCCAGTCGGCGTCGGGCGCGGCAAGATAGTCGCCCATCGGGAAAATGCCGGAGGGGCGGCCGCGGTCGCGACTCGTCCTGCGGCGCTCGGGCGTCATGCGCTCGCTCCGAACGCCGTGATGATCGCATCGGATCCGATCGGCCGCACACCACGCTTCGAAAACCGGTCGATCACCCGATCCCACCAGCGCCACAGTGTCGCGAGTTCGCCCGCGTCGCGGACATAGGGCGTGTGGCCGGGGACCAGCGACGGGGTATGAAACGACAGGCTGAACAGACGGTGCCCCTCACCCAGCAGGATCTCGATCGCCTCGAGCGCATCGGCGACGGGTACGCCCTCCGGGGTGAGCGGCACGCGCGCCAGGAGGCGCAGCCGGGCCAGGCTGCCGCGCAGGCGTGCGGCGCGGTAAAGCCCCGGCCACTTCGCCAGCGAACCGGTATAGGCGGTCGTCAGCGGCAGTTCGAACAGCGATGGCGCCAGCCGCCACGGCCACAGGGGATGGCGCGCGAAGTCCGGGCCCCCTTCGCGCCGATAGTCGAAGCGCGCGCGGACCGAAACGTCGAGGGCATAGTGTTCTTCGGCGAGCAGGGCGGCGGTGGCGGGCCCCACCCCGTAGCGGCCGGCCCGGTAAACGCGCGGCCGCACGCCGATCGCCTGTTCGATCCGGTTCGTGAGCGCCTCGAGCTTTGCGCGTTGCAGTTCGATCGCGAGATTGCCGGTGAAGCTGTTACCGGGGCTGAGGTCCTCCTCGAACGGCGGCGATACCCAGGGGTGGAGCTGGGTACCCACGGTGCATTGTCCCGCCGCGACCAGCCCGCGCAGGATCCCGGCGCTTTCGGGATCGTCGACCACCGGCCAGTCGGCGAGCCAGCAGGGAATGAGCCCAGCGGCGACGAACCGGGCGTTCGCCTCTGGCAGGGCGCGCATCGCGGTCGTCGCGGTCGCTGTGCGGCGAAAGGGCGCCGACCAGTCGAATTCCTCCTCGGCATCCCCGAACAGGGCAAAGCGCGTGCCGAAGGCATCGGGCAGCGCGATGCGGGCCGCCGCCGGTGGCGGCAGGTCGAGGCGCATCGGCACGTCCGTCGCATCGCTTGGCACGCTCATTGTCCCCCGGCCCCCGATCACCTTATCATGTTGATCGCGCGCGTCTCCCCCATCGCATCCGGGCTTTACAAAAGCGTCAACGCGCGCGCTTGTCATGCCGGTGCAGATCGAAACCGAAGCTCTTGTTGTTGGCGTCCGCGCGCACGGCGAGCATGGCGCGGTGGTGCGGGTCCTGACCGCGGCGCACGGTTTGCTGGCGGGCTACGTCCGGGGTGGGCGGTCCCGCCAGCTGCGTCCGGTGCTGGTTGCCGGGAATATCGTGCGGGCCGAGTTGCGCGCGCGCACCGACACGCAACTGGCCGCGCTGACGGTCGAGCTGATCCACGGGCGGGCGGGGCTGATGGCTGAGCCACTGGCCGCGGCCGCGCTGGAATGGACGACCGCACTGGTCGCTGTGACCCTGCCGGAAGGGCAGCCCTATCCGCGCATCCACGCCGCGCTCGACGGGGTGCTGACCGCGATCGAAAGCGCCCCTTCGGCAAGGGGGTGGGCGATGGCACTGGTCCGTTACGAAGGGGTGGTCCTGGCCGAACTGGGCTATGGCGGCGAGCCCCGTGATGACGGCGATCTGGTGTCGTTGCTGAATGACAACGGGCGGCGGCTGGCGGCCGATCTGCTGGTCGATCGCCGGGCCCAGCCGCTGGCCGCGCGCGAAAGACTTGTCGACCGGCTGCTGCGCGCAGTTGCGTGAGGGGGCGCGGCGCGGCAAAGCGTCGGGCATGAAGCGCATGACGGGACAGGACAGAACAATCACGCAGGGCTGGCGGCCCGCGACACAGGCGGTGCGCGGCGGTACCGCGCGCAGCGAGCACGGCGAGACGTCCGAGGCACTCTACCTGACGTCGGGCTATACCTATGACGATGCCGAGACCGTCGCCGCACGCTTTGCCGGCGACGCGGAGGGCATGACCTATTCGCGCCTGCAGAATCCGACGGTCGAAATGCTCGAACAGCGGATCGCCCTGATGGAGGGCGCGGATGCATGCCGGGCGCAGGCGACCGGCATGGCGGCGATGACGACGGCGCTGCTCTGCCAGCTCCAGACCGGCGATCATGTCGTGGCGGCACGCGCGGCCTTTGGCTCGTGCCGCTGGCTCACCGACGCTTTGCTGCCGAAGTTCGGCATCGAGACGACGACGATCGATTCGCGCGATAATGACGCCTGGGCGGCGGCAATCCGACCCAACACCAAAGTGTTCTTTTTCGAAACGCCGGCCAACCCGACGATGGACATCGTCGACATGGCCCATGTCTGTGGCCTGGCGCGCGCGCATGGCATCACCTCGGTCGTCGACAACGCCTTTGCGACGTCGGTGCTGCAGCGACCGCTCGATTTCGGGGCCGATGTCGTCGCCTATTCGGCGACCAAGATGATGGACGGGCAGGGACGCGTGCTGGCGGGCGCCGTCTGCGGGTCGCACGATTTCATCAACGAAAAACTGCTGCCGTTCCAGCGCAATACCGGCCCCAATTTGTCGCCGTTCAATGCCTGGGTCGTGCTGAAGGGGCTGGAAACGCTTGACCTGCGGGCGATGCGCCAGTCGGAAAATGCGCTGTCCGTGGGTCGCTTCCTCGAGCCGCGCGTGATGCAGATGCTGCATCCGGGGTTGCCCAGCCACCCGCAGCACAATCTCGCGGCGGCGCAGATGAAGGCGTGCGGGCCGATCTTCTCGTTCGTCGTCGATGGCGGGCGCAGGCAGGCGATGGCGCTGCTCAACGCGCTCGAACTCGTCGACATTTCGAACAATATCGGCGACAGCCGCAGCCTGATGACGCACCCTGCCTCCACCACGCATCACAGCGTCGGTCCCGAAGCGCGCGAGGCGATGGGCGTGGTCGAGGGCATGTTGCGCCTCAATGTCGGGCTCGAGGATCCGCTCGACGTGATCGAGGACCTCGACCGCGCGCTGACGAGGGTGGGGCTGTGAGCGTCGGCGTGATGAAGGCGCTGTTTCCCTATGCGCAGACGACCCGGGGCGTAACCGTGCGCGTGTCGGTCAGCTACCTTCCCGAACAGTCGGAGCCCGACAAGGGGCGCTGGTTCTGGGCCTATCACATCCGCCTCGAAAATGCCGGGCCGATGGCGGTGCAGCTGCTCAACAGGAGCTGGACGATCTGCGACGGGCGCGGTGCCAAGCACCAGGTCGAGGGCGAGGGCGTCGTCGGCGAACAGCCGCTGATCGCACCGGGGGGGTCGTACGACTATGTCTCGGGCTGCCCGCTGACCACGCCCAGCGGCTGGATGCACGGCAGCTATGAAATGGTCGGGGAGGATGGTTCGGTCTTTCAGGCCGCCATTCCCAAATTTGCGCTGACCGCGCCCGTCACGACGCAGGGGTGAGCGCGCGGTGAAGCGGACGCACCTGCCCCTCAATGGCCTGCGCGTGCTCGATGCGGCGGCGCGACATCTGTCGTTCACGCGTGCCGCCGACGAACTGGCGGTGACCCCGGCGGCGGTCGGCCAGCAGATCAGGGCGCTTGAGGATACGCTGGGCCTGGTGCTGTTCCGCCGGACGCCCAAGGGCCTCGAACTGACGCCGGAGGGCGAGGCGGGGCTGGTCGAGCTGCGCCGTGGATTTTTGAGTTTCGAGGAATCGGTGCGGGCGATGCAGGCGGGACAGTCGTCGAAGTCGCTGGCCATCGCCGCGCCCCGCGACCTGACCGCGAAATGGCTGGCGGCGCGGCTGGCGGCGATCCGCGCGCAGGACCCCGAACTGCGGTTTCAGCTGCTGGCGAGCGACGACGGCCTCGATTTCACCGAGGCCAATCTCGATCTGGCGATCTGTTTGGCCGATGGCCCCGGCGCGCACGAAGGTGTCGCGATCGGCCCGCGCGGGTTCGTGACGGTGGGCGAGGGGCCGGTCATCGGCTGGCCCGGATCGCCCCTGGACGAGGCGACGGCGGTGACCGTTGCGGATGCCGGGCTGGCGATGGACGCAGCGGCGCTCGGCCTCGGCAGTGCGCTCGTCCCGGCGATGCTGGCGGGTGCGGACGCCGCGACCCACGATGACCCGCGCGGCTACTGGCTGGTCGCGCCGTTGCCCCAGTGGCGGCAGACGAAGGTTCGGGCGCTGGTTGAGGTGTTGTCGGCCTGAGCGCTGTGGGTTTTTGCCGGGCGATCTTTAATGTCGCGTGTTGGTGGGAAGGGGACTGGCCGCTTTTAGGCAGCAGTATGGCAACTGTCGCCGTTCATTCAGCTAGACCATAGCGGCAGCGACGTACCCTAGATTCGATGGTTCTGCTTCCCGGACGGCAAACTCAAAAGTTGTCGGCTATCAACTTACTTAGTGCGCCGATGAGCTGTTTCGCGTAGTCAGCAAGCGTATCTTGCAGCGATCATTGGTTGGAGGGAAATTATGGCGCAACTAGCGGCGGCTAAGAAGCCAAGGATCAGACGCACTAATAAGCAACTATTTCTAGACTCACTCACCAAATTTTCTGCAGGTGAGCAGCGTTTAATTTCAAATCAGATGTTGCGAGACGCGCTAGCGTGGGACGACGCACTCTATCGCAGAATAAAAGGCGAGCTTGTCGGGGAGCGCCAGATCATCGTGGGTCGTGGGCGTGGTGGTACCGTCGGCCTAGCTTCAGCACCCGGCGCAGCTCCATCCAGGGCCTTACAGGTTTTCGTGTCATATTCACATCAGGATGAAGCGCTGAAGAATGAATTAATAAAGCACCTGTCTCCCCTTAAGAGGCTTAACCTAGGCTCAGGACTCATTGATTGATCCAGAAGATGAAGGTTGCGGCGATGCAGATGGCGGACATGAAGGTGTGGGCGCATCGATCGTAGCGGGTGTGGATGCGTCGCCAGTCCTTGAGCCTGCCGAACATGTTCTCGA
>JBBRRC010000040.1:0-17886 GCA_038225385.1 Sphingomonadales bacterium
GGCCGAAGACCATCTACCTCAACCGTCAAGCCGAAGCGGTACTGGCCGCGCAACCGCGCAGGCAGGACGGCGATCTTGTGTTTCCCAGCAAGCGTGGGGCGAAGCCGGTTTTAGTCGATCGGCTCTGGGTGCCGCTGCGCAAGCGCGCGGGCTTTCCCGACATGCGACTGCACGATCTGCGGCACAGCTTCGCGTCCGCCGCGATCATGGACAACGTGCCCTTGGCAACGATCGGCAAGCTGCGCGGCCATGTCCTGCACGAGACAACCGCACGCTACGCCCACCTCGCCGACGACATCGTCGCCGATGCCGCTAACCGCGTGTCGGGATCGATCGCCACCTGCTTGGGGCTTGGCCAATGATGGCGCTATCGCTGCGCAAGCTCGTCGCCGATGCCCTCGCTGATGTCGGCGTCAGCACGGGAGAGTTTTCTCCGATCCGGGAGAAGCCACGCGAGACGATCTGGTACTCGATGGAGTCGGGTTTCGGGATGCGTCGCTACGCGTCGGGACGCTACGTCTACATCGTCCAGACGCGCATGAGCGGCCGCCTGCGCACCGTCACCATCGGACCTTCATCGCTTATCTCCCGTACGGCGGCGGCGAGCGTTGCCAGGCGCGTGATCGCGCATGCGTTGTCGGCAACGACCCCGCCGAGGACCGCAAGCGTGTTCGCGGTGCGCCCGCCTTCGACGACTTCATTTCGGAGTATTTCGAGAAATGCACGCCGATGTGGAAGCCTTCGACCAGCGCAACGCATGACATCTACCGGCGTACGCTGATCGACGGTGCGTTTCCCGACCGGTTCATCGACGACATCGGCACCGCCGACATCGCCAAGTGGTTCGCGCGGGCCACCGACAGCTGCGGTCCCGGCGGTGCCAACCGTTGCCTCGACCTCCTGCGCATGGCGTTCAACAAAGCGGAAGCCTGGGGCTACCGGCTCGAGAACACCAACCCATGTACGGGTCAGCGCCGGAACCGCGCCCGCAGGTTCGAGCGCTTCCTGACGCCCGAACAGATGGCGAAGGTCGGTGCCGTGCTGACCGCCGATCGCGATGGCCCGGGCCGGCTGCGGGCGACGTTTGCCCACGCCGTCCTATTGCTCATCCTAACCGGCTGTCGCCACTCGGAGATCCTCAACCTCAGATGGACCGATGTTCAGGGCAAACGCCTCAAGCTGCGCGATTCAAAGAGCGGCCCGCGTACGGTGTGGCTCGGGGACGCCGCACGCGCCCTGATCGCGGCGATGCCTCGGCCCTGTAAGGTCGAATGGATGTTCTGGAACGCGAGGAACGGAAAGCAGGTCAGGGCGGTAGGGGCATACTGGCACGACGTCCAGGCGCGTGCCGGCTTGTCCGGGCTGCGCATTCATGACCTACGCCATACCTTCGCCAGCCACGCTGTCGGACGGGCCGAAACCATCCCGATGATTGGACGGTTGCTCGGACACTCGAGGGTCTCGTCGACACTACGCTACGCCCACCTTGACGACAGCCACGCCCTCGCCGCCGCTCAACAGGTCGGCGATGCAATCGAGAAGATGATGGGTGGACGATAGCATGGCATCGCCCTATACTACTTTGTGTGATAGCGCCGATGTTCGTGAATGCGAGCCTATGGAGTGACTCGCGTCTTCATGAACCGCTGGTTCGAGCGCTTCGCGGCGAAAGAGCGGATCGACCAGCGAATGCTAACCGAGGCGGTCGACCGAGCGGACCGTGGGTTGATCGACGCCGACCTTGTGGCGGCTTGATCAAGCAGCGGGTGGCGCGACCGGGGCAGGGCCGCTCGGGCGGGTACCGCACGCTGATCCTGTCCCGCTCGGGAAACCGGGCGGTATTTGCGTTCGGGTTCGCCAAGAACCGGCAGGCGAACATCACGCCCGCCGATGCGGCATTGTTGAAGAAGGCGGCAACGCTGACATTGGCGCTAAGCGAGGCCAATATCGATGTGCTGGTCGAGGCCGGTGAGCTGACGGAGGTGACAAGCGATGGCGAATAACAATCCAGCCTATCGCAGCGAGATCGCATGTGCGGTCCACGAAATGATCGAGGGTTTCCACAAAGTCGGTGTGGTTGCCAAGACGACGCTGCGCGAATTCGACGAGGCTTGTCTGATCCGTGCAGATGCGTTGGCGCCTGAGGAAATTCGCGCGCTGCGCGAACGCGAGGCAGTGTCGCAGCCAGTGTTCGCGGCCTACCTCAATGTGTCGCGGAACTTGGTGTCTGACTGGGAGCGGGGCACGAAGCGTCCGGGCGGACCCGCGTTCCGGCTCCTTTCGATCGTGCGCAGGGGCGGGCTCGCGGCGATCGCTTGATTTAGGCTTGGTTGCCAACACCCGCCATCTGGAAGCGCGGGCATGTTTCCTCAAACTTGTTTTTGCTAATTTGTGCGCGGAGACTGGTGGACACCGGAAAGGCCGGTTTGGAGCTCCGGCATTGGGTAAGCGGACGTTCGTTTACCGGGGCATTACGGCGGCTTCCGACTCAGATGCAGACGCTCGCGGAGCGAGCTCCAGATGATGGCTTAGAGCAACAGCCGTCGTCCGATTGACAACGCGCTCAACTCCAACCGTCGAGCGTCGCCATTGCTGCTCCCAGCACCAGCCGGCGCGCGCGCAGCTTGGCGTGCAGGTATGGATATGCCGTCGCGTGGAAGCGGCGCGGCGTCATCCCCAGAAAACGGTTGGAATCGCGGATGAAGTGCGACGCGTCGTGATAACCGGCAGGAACGGTGCCGTGCACCGCGTCGTCGCCGAAAAGCATGCCGGACAGGGCGCGCATAAAGCGCGCCTGCATCAACAGCGTCTTGGGCGGAAACCCCAGATGACGCTTAGTCAGCCAAGGCAGGCTGCGGCGTCCAATGCCAACCCGCGCTGCCGCGTCGGCTAGATCGTGGACGGCCTCGTCGGCCAACAGCGCGGCGACTCCGGCCAGCGACTGCTCGTCTGCGGCAGGCTTCGTCAGGCGATCGAGGAAGAAGTCATCAAGCACGCCCTTGACTTCGACGCCGCCGTCGCAAGCGGTGAGCCGGGCCATCAGCTCGGCGGTCCAACCGCGCGGCAGCAACTCGTCGAGGGGCGTGATGCGATTGCGCAGCTGCTCGGCGGGCACGCGGAACAGCCGCGCCCAGGCGAGCGGGCCGATATCGACGACGACCGTCGCGCCGCCATTGGCCAGGACCGGCATCGCCCGGCACGTCGGGCCGAACACCACGGCCGGTGCCAGCGCCGCATAGCGCCGGTTGCCGACGGTGACGCCAATCGGCACCGGCCCCATCCTGAGCCACAGCATCGCGCGACCGGGCAGCAGCAAGCTGCGCGTCGCGGCCCCCCGGGTGACGTCCGAATCGAGCACGGTGTAAGCTGGCAGCAGGACACGTAGCGCCCCGGTAGGCCGCTCGATGCGCAGCGCAGTCCCGGGCGGCAAGGCGAAACCCGCTGCACTCACGCCAAGCGTGTGGCTGCCGCTTCTGATCAGGGGCGTACTCTGGCCCAATCGAGGTCACCCAGTCAAGCAAGTTAGGCAGCTTTGGAGGAACCGTTACGCACGCGCAAGTCGCAATAGATTAAGAAAATTTACCAATTTTGTAAGGATTTGCGCGCCAATCGCCCGCACGTTTCAGTTACACACACTGCACGCCGCGCATCCGGCAAGCCAGCACGCAAACGCAGGGGTTCTCGACATGTTCAGGACCATGATTCTGGTTGCCACCGCGGCGACTGCGCTCGGCGCGACAGACGCGCAGGCGGTGACGACCTTCGGTTACACGGGCGGCATTCAGCAATTCACTGCTGGCCCTGCCGGTCTCTACAACATCCGCGTGCAAGGCGCGAGCGGCGGGGGAGTTCCGTTGAGCGGCACCAGCGGCGGTCGCGGCACGGCAATCTTTGCGGATGTCCCGCTCGCCGCCGGCACGCGCCTCGACGTCGCCGTTGGCGGCGTTGGAGGAATGAGCAGGGATACCGGATCCGGGTTCGGTGGCGGCGGCGGCGGCGGTGGCACCTTTGTTGTCGACGCGACCGGACGACCGATCGTCGTTGCCGGCGGAGGCGGCGGTGCCGGCTCAACAACGCGCTTCGGTTTTGGCAGGACCGAACGTAGTGTTCAGCCCGGAGCCGACGGGGTGGTCGGCATCTCGGGGACGACCGGCGGTTCCAGCGGTGCAGGCGCTGGCGGCAGCAACGGCTCTGGCGGCTTCGGCGCTTTGCAAGGCGGCGCTGGCGGCGCGGGCTTCCTTAGTCCCGGCGGCGACGCGTCCACCTTCTATAACGATCTGCCCGCGACGGGAGGCAAGACCGGATCCGGCAACTTTGCTGGCGGCCTCCCGAACAGGTTCAGAGGGTTTTCGGACAATGGCGGGGTCGGCGGCTTCGGCGGCGGCGGCGGCGGCGGCTTCGACCTTCTCAACACTCAGGGAAGCGGCGGCGGCGGCGGCGGTTATTCAGGCGGTGGCGGCGGCGGTTCGGCCGATGCCCGCAGCGGCGGTAGCGCCGGCGGCGGCGGCGGCGGTGGCTCCTTTATCGCGGCGGGCGGCGTCCTCCGAGAAACCGGGCTGAATAGCGTCGCGTCGAACGGCCTCGCCCAGTTCCTGCTGGAGCGTCCGTTCGCGACCGGCGCTGTACTTGCCGACACCGTCGACTTCGGCACGGTCCGAGGCGGTTCGGCGGCCGTTTTTAGAAGCTTCAGCGTCATTAACACCTCGGCTCCATTCGTCGTTTACGACGGCGTTTCATATCCGACGACCGACCACCTCCTCGCCACGACCGGCGCGGTACCGGCGGGAGTGACCAGCCTTCTTCCCAACATCTTCGTGCCGTTTTCGGGTCAGCAAGGGACCGGGCTGGTGCGGCTGTCGACCGACCGTCCAAGCGTAGTTGCAGGTGACATCGAGGTCAATTTCACCAGCCTGTCGACCCTCGGAGGTGCAAACTACGCGGTCCAGAGCGACGCCGTCGCGGTGTCCGGGATCGTCACCGAGGTCGCGCGTGCCGACTTCTCGGCTATCTCGGGCGCCACCGTGACTTTCGACCCGACCTATGGCACCTATCTGGTCGATTATGGCAATGTCGCTTTCGGGAGCTCGAACGTCGCTCGGCTTAGCTTCGCCAACCTGATTGGCACGTCGGCCTATGCCGAGACCCTTGCCTTCGCGCTCATCAGACCGGAGTTCTCCGAGCTGGATTTCAGCGGCAATGTCAATTTTTCAGGTGAGCTGGGGGGCGGTCAGACGTTCGACTTCGTCTACGGGTTCGAGACCGCCGGATTGTCGGCCGGCCTCTACACTAGCGAGAGCGGCTTCTTCTTCGCGAGCCGTTTCCCCGGCCTGGAAGATACTGCGGAAGATTTCACCCGCGTATTCTTTCGTGCCAACATCCTCGCCGCTGCAGGGGAGGTGCCCGAACCCGCGACGTGGGGCCTGATGATCGCTGGCTTCGGCATGATCGGCGCGGCGATGCGGCGACGGACGGCGCAGGCGGCCTGAGTTGGCGCTGCGGCACTGCTCTTTTTCACGCTTGATCAATAATTTTCGATGCGTGTCTGAAGTCGCACGAACAAACGCTCGAACGTCAGGATTCGTCAGAAGACGACACTTGGCGACGCCGCCAGAAATGATCGCTACATCGTAAGTGTCCGGTGAAGGCCGCTGATCAAGTCGGAGGCGGGTTCGTGCCGGTGTGCTCGTCGAGCAGTTCCTTCAGTCGGTCGATGCCGAAGTTGGTGAACACGACGACCGACTCTGCGGTCTCGTCGCTGCTGTCGATGATCGAGAGTACCCCGTCTTCGGGGTCCATCTGCATTGCCGCGATCTCTTCGATCAGGTCCTGATCGGCACCGATCCGCTCGGCGACGTAGCGGGCGGTAAATGCGTACGACGGCGACGCCATCGGGCGGCCCCGGCGACCGGCGCGGCGTGTTCGACAGGCCAGTTCCACGGCAACCACTCGGCAAGCCGGTGTTGTGGGCTCGGCGATGCGAGCGAGGACGTCGGCGAGCCAGGCCTGCGGACCAATGTCGTTGGGCTTTGCGGTGACGATCGGTGAGTACATGAATGCGGCGCGCTCGCCGCCACGGTCGGAGCCGACGAACAGCCACGCCTTGCGGACGAGCGCGATGCCGCGAAGCGCGCGTCTAGCGGCGTTGTTGGTCAGGCAGATGCGGCCGTCGGCGAGGAACTGGGTGAACGCGCTCCAGTCGTTGAGCATGTAGTCGATCGCGCCCGCGACCGGGTTGTGCCGTGCGAGCGTGGCACGCTGGGAGCGCAGCCACTGCTCGAGCTCGGCGACCAGCGGTGCGGCGATCTCTTGACGGACAGCGAGCCGATGCGCGGCGGTCGTGCCGGTGATCGCGCGTTCGACGTCGAACACCCGGTCGATGCGCCGGACGGCCTCGACCGCGACCGGCGAGATGACCGGTGCCTTCTTACGCCGCTTGAGCTGGGTCGCGGCGTCGGCGAGCTCGAAGAACTTGCGCCGGCTGTGCGCCCAGCACAGTGCTCTGGTCAGCGGTGCCGGCGACCGCCCAGCGCGGAACAGGGCGTTGTAACCGGCATAGGCGTCGGCCTGCAGGATGCCGCCATAGCCGGTCAGGTGCGCGAGCGGGCGTCCGGCAAGGCTGTCGCGCGAGTAGCGGAACAGCGCAACCGGCGGTGCTGGGCCGGTAAACGGCCGATCGTCGCGGACATAGGTCCACAGCCGTGCGACGTCGGTCTTGGTCTTCGCCAGCACTGGGACCGTGGTATCGTCGCCGTGCAATCGCTCGGCGGCGAGCACATGTGCCTACGATTGGGCCGACAGCATCGGCCTCAAGACATCGGCAGCCCGCTCGATCCGCATCGCAGTGCCGACGGCAAGGCCAAAGTCCGCCGCGCAGACGCCCGAGTTCAGTTCTGGCAGCGCGCCCCGCAAGTATAGACCGATAAATACATAGCGAATTTTTGGTCCCTTAGCAAAGTGATCGCAGGTGATGCTGATGGTGCCCAACCCGAGAAATCCGTCATTGCGCACGAGCGGAACAAGCTGCACGGCGAAGTCCTCCGCTGGCAGGTTAGACGACGCGAAACGGGGCGACGCGGTGAAAAAGTGCCTCGCGACACGTGACATCGAGTTTCTCATACACGTTGCGGACGTGGGTGCGGACGGTTGCAACACGGAGCCCGAGCTGTCGTGCAATCTCCGCGGGGGGCTGTGACGTGAGTAACGCCTCCAGCACCCGACGCTCCTGCGCGGTGAGGTGAAAGGCATGCTCGAGATCTGCATAACCCGGCTCGAAACCCAGCGTCGTCACGAATTCCATGCCAATGTAGCGCTTGTTGTGCGTGCGGTTGATTTGCGACCCGCGCACCAGCATGTGGCCGCCTGTGCACGGGAAGCACCAAGTCGAGCGGACCGTCTTCGCAGCCCGGACGAAACTGTGGAAGCCCGCTTGGTGCGCCGACTCGACGGTCGTCAGCCTATTGTTCCGGCGTTCCAGCACGCTTCGTCCGTCGAAAGCGATTTCGGCAGCGCTATTCGCCCAGTGCAACCACAAGTCCTGATCGACGATTGCGCATGGCTTGTCGGCGTTGTCGAGCCAGGCTCGCGTCAGGAGGTTGACTTCCGATATCGCAGGCTCGGTCCCGAGCGGCAATTCCTGAAAGAACATCTCAGCACCGCAGGCCAAAGTCGTCGGTGCGAGGTCCGGCAGTGGCAAACTCGGTCACTGGCAAATCATGCATTGCGACCGCTCCCGCTACTGCGCTAACCGTGCCCTTAGAGTGATGTAGCAGAAACGATCGCTGCCTCGTCTAGTGATTCCTTACAAAATTCGTTGTGCGCCATTGACGCAGCCGGTCGGCGGGGGTCGTTGCTTTCACGCGCACCCGGACGGGCGGCGCGACTAGACCTCAAACGCTGCATGAGCGTGATTGGGACGCACGGACCGGGCGTCCATGCGTCGGATTTCGTCCCGCTGCTTCGAAACCCGCTACGGATCGAGCAGGCGGCAAAGCGGCTGCGGCTGATCGTGCCCGGATATACGGCTTTCGGATCCGTCCGGTGATCCGGTCCGGAGGTGGCGACTGGCTGTCGCCGAACTAGAAGCACGTACGCAGATCGGTGCCCGCGCTTGGCTGCAGTCGCTGGCATCAAGGGCGGCACCATTGCGCCATCCCTCGACCGGCTTTTCCGACCCTTGGCCGCGACGGTCTTGATCGATTCGCGAACTTTGACTGGGCCGAGGTCAAGAATCTACTCGACCCGTAATTGCGGCAAACTGCTGTCGCCCCTTCGGCTCCACCAACGCCGTCGCGGCCACGCCAAATTCTGCGGCGCGCCTGAAGCTGCGCTAAACTGTCCTCGCCCTGCGCCGTCATGATGTCTGCGACTTCATCGAAACTTAGGACATCGCCTCGTATTTGACGAGATACTGTTCGGGTGTTTTCGGGCAGGTTGCTTGCGCGGGAGTGATGTTGTGGCTTTGTGTTTTTTCAGGACGATCGTGCTTGGCCTTTCGATAGCGGCTATCCCATTCTGTGCCCGCGCCGAACCGGCCCGGTCGGCCTTTACCATGCGCGGCACGGTTCCAACAATCTGCCGAATGGATTTCGACGTGCCCGTCGCACGTGCCGCGCCTGACGGCGTCATCGACCTCGGCCCCTACACCGAGCAGTGCAACCGCCGTGACGGGTACCGTGTCGTGGTCAGCCACGCGGCTGGAATGCAGGCGGCGATCGAACTTGACGGTATCGTTATGCCGCTTTCGACGGGCGATAACACCGTCCTCGTCGACGTCAGCCTTCCCGGCTATCGGACCGGCGTTGCACGGATCATGCTCTCGACCGGTTCGATCCCGCCCGGCGACTTGTCGTTCCGCGTCGAGCCGAAGGGCTCAGTTAACTGAGCCTCATGGTTGCAAGGTGCAGTGCTCGCCAGGGTCGACGATGTCCCGGGGCATGAAGGTCAGGGTGATCGTGTCACTATATGCCCCGGCAGGGACGGCGTCGATGTCGCTGGCGGCGAGCGTCACGGCCAGCGTATCGGGGCGGGCACCCGGCAGCGGCGGTTGCGCGCATAGCACACGACCGCCTGGTAGGACCGCGACACCGCCATATGCCATTGCATAGCCGATGCCGCGCGTGTCGAGCGGGTCGCGCAGCAGGCGCGCCGCATTCGCGGTCGCGACGGCGACTTCATAGGGTAGGGTGGCGACCGCGCTGATTTCCAAGGACCGCGTCAGCGTCGCGCTATGCGAGCCGATGGTCCCGAAGTCGATCTCGCCGCGATCCGAGCCAGCGACATTCGCCGAGACGAAACTGGGCACGACCGCCTCGATAGCGACCGCAAGCGCCTGTTCGCCAGGCAGGCCGACCGGCGTACCGTCGGCGGCGAGGCATTGAAAGCGTACGACGAGGTCCTGACTGTGGCTGCCGGCGCGCGTCTGCTGGCCGGCAGCGATCGTCAGCTGGAACATGACATTGTCGCTGCCCTCGGCAGGCAATACCGCGACCGCGCTGTTGAACGTCGTCGGTTGGTCGGCGGCGGTGCCGAAGCCTCGGTCGGGATTGCCACTGACGCCCAGACGATATTCCCGCGGGCCGCGCAGCCCCAGCCCGGCACCGCCCGCCGCCGCGCCGTCGCGGTCGACGAGCAGGAAGCGCACCTGCGTGGCACCGGCGGACCGGCTACTGACCTGCACGGCAAAGCTCGTCAGGGCGGCCGCTGAATAGGGGTTGTATCGAATCTGGTTCTGCGCGCCGACGATGCGAAAACTCGCGCAGCCAGTTTGCGCGACCGCAGGCGCGCTGGCGAACGCGACCAACAGAAAACCCGCCACAGCGACGTGTTTCATTGCCGTTCTCCCAATTTGACAGCGCCCAGTCGCAGCACGCCCGCAGTTCCGGCGGGAACCTCGATCTCGACCGATGTCGGCGGCTGCGTCGGCATCTCGATCGTCCACCGACCGGGACGCAGAGCGGATATGCCGAACCGTCCGGTCTGATTGGTGAAGACCGTGACGGATGGCCGTTCGGGCCGCGCGCGCTCGGTCGCGCTCCCGGCGAGCAAGCTGACCGGCTTGCCGTCAGTGCCCAACAGAACGCCAACCGCAGTCACCGAATAGTCCGACCCGGCGACGATCAGATAGCCGCTCCGATACGGCGGAAAGGCGCGCAGCGTGCCGGTGCCCAGGTCATAACCTGCCGGCGCGTCGGGCACGTCATAGGTGACGATGCGCGGAATATAGGACGACAGGTTGGGCTCCACTGCGGCACCGAAAAGGCCCGACCGCGCCTCGTAGCGGCGGCGCGACGGCTCAAGATAGACGCGCGCGTCCTTGAGGGTGCGATGCGGTGCCGCCATGACGAAACTGTCAAAGATCGGTCGCGAGACGCCGAAACGACCGTCGGCAAAAACCAGCGCGGTCCCGACCCGCAACGTCGTGCGTTGGCTGTCGATGCTGGTCCCGTCGAGGTCGAACGATGTCGTATGGTCAAGGCCGATATCGGCGCGGTTCGCCAGATAGTTGACCGACGCGTCGACACCAAGCGCATCCTTGCCGACGTCGGCTGCCGCCGACAGCGACAGCGCCCCGACGCCGCTGCCGCGTGTCGTTTCCACGCCGACCTGGCCCCGGTTGTTATAGGCTTCGAACTGCGCATAGGCACTCGATCGGGGGCTCAGGCGGATCGTCAGGCGCAGGCGGCCGCTGTAGTCGTGGCGCGCGAAGGCACCGTCCTGGTACAGCGCCTCGGCAGTCAGATAGAGGCGGTTGTTCATCTGCCACCCGTACTGCGCGCGAATATTCGTCTCATCGACGAAGGCGTCGCGGCCGAATGCGCGGCGGGCCGTAATCGAGATCGACTGGCTCGATGTCAGGCGCTGCGACAGTGTCGTCGAAACATCCCAGGCGAACCGATTTAACGCAACGAAGTCGCCGGGGTATGCAAAACCGGTGCTGACCCGCTCGACCGCAAAGCCGAGCGAGGTGCCGGTTCGGCGAAGTATCGTCGTATAGCTTGCGTTAAAAGCATAGCCGAACCCTGCGTCTTCGACTTGGCTGACCGCCGCGTTAAGCCCGATCGTCCCGAGCGGATTTGCCCATACGATCTCGCCGCCGACGATACCGCCGTCCTGCTGAAGATTGAAGTTGAGGCCGGCAGTGAGAGCGTCGGTGATCCCGCGACGGGCGAATCCGCTGGCTGCGGGGGCATCGAAACGATAATCGCGCGACGCCCCCGACTGCGGCGACCGGATACCGGCGTACAGGCCGAACTCGGTGCGGCCCGGGGCGAGCAAGCTGCGGTCGAAGAAGATCGAGAAGGCGACGACCTGCTGCACGCCGGCGTCGTCGCGAATCTGTAGCTGCACGTCGTTGCCGCCCTGCGCGAACGGGAAATCGTTCAGATTGTACGATCCCGGTTGCAGGCGAAAACGCCGGACCGCCTGCCCGTTAATTACTGCCTGGACGGTCGAGGCGCGCGCTAGAGTGAAGCTGCGGTTGCCGCGCGGCTGGACAAGGAGCAGGGGATCGAGTTGCGAATAGATGCGGCTGATACCCAGTCCCGCTATTTCTGGCGCGCCGGAAAAGCCGCGCGAAATCGGCTGCAAGTCGCCCAGCGACCAGCGCACCAGCCGCTGCCGGTCATCGTAGACAAACCGCGTGCTTTCGCGGCGAAATACAGTTGCACTACTTGCGTCGAGTAGTGCGAGGTTTTCCAGTACGACACCCTTGAACCGAAAAGCGCTGTTGATGAACGACGCCGGGCCGACCACACCGCGATTGACGCCGCCCCAGTCGTAGCTGAGGTAGTTTCGGAAGTTGATATAGCCCGTGAAGGCGGCGGGAGCATCGAATTCGCCAACAGGCAGCGCGCCGCGTCGCGATAGGCCCAGTGCCTGACTGGGGCGCAAAGCGGGCGGGACGGCGAGCACGAGGCCGACGGTTTCCGCGTCATAGCCGACGCGGTAGCCGAGTGCATCAAGGCGCGCGGCGGGAACGAAGCCAAGATCGGCGATGCGCGCTTGGAGATCTACGAGCGCTGCGGGCTTCAGAATGCGGCGCAGCGCTTCGATTAGCCTGACCCCGTTGACGCGCAGGCTGTCGTCGGCACCAAGGATGAAATCGACCTCGCCCACCACTTGGTCATCGATCCGCAGCGGGCCGACGAGCGCGATATCGCGGCCAGTCGGGTTCAAGCGGGCGGCGGAGGGTAATGGGAGCCCGGGGGACACGCTTGGCACCGCTGAAGTCTGGCCAGTCGACCCTGCCGATGTTGCCGACAGCGGCGCTACGGGTTCCTGCGCCACCAGCTCCGTAGCTTGAACAAGTCCCGCGAGCGCCAGTGCAGTGCCAATTCTGGTCGCGCAGATCACCCTATTTGTTGGAAGCGGTGAAGCGGGCATCGACCGTCCCTCCCGCTTGCGGCAGCACGATCGGCGTCAACAACGGGCGGGTCTGGCCCGGGCCGACGAGCCCCAGCCCGATTTCCTGGTTGACCTGCTGCGCGGTGAATTCACGCCGAAACACCTCGCGGCCCCCGGAATCGTGCTGCACGATACGCAAGCTGCCATTGGCGAGATAGCCATAGGTCGCCGCCACATTCTCGATCAGCAGCATGGGTCGGGTTTTGCCGTCCGCCCCGGTTTCGGGGTCGGCGCGCACGATGCGTAGTCCCGCGGCGGCACCTGGCACCGCGACGCCGACGATGACATTGAAGTTGTACAGGATCTGGACGCGCGATTCCCCCTTCGGCAGTTCGACTGGAAGCTGTGCCACGGTGACAACCAGATGCCGACTGCGGGCGGCAGTCCCATCGCCGACATACTGGACCCGGAACGCCTGGGTCCGACCGGGCGCGACGAGCGCTTGCGGCGGAAAGACCAGCAGATCGTTCGACGGCCGGTTGGTCGCCTGGACCCCGGCGTTGGTGTAGTCGGCCTCGAAGATGCGAATTTCCAGCGGCAGGGGCGTCGTATTGCTGTTTTCGACGCGAATGATCTCGGACGCACCGCGGCCGCGTGTCTGAAGATCAATGACGAGCGGCTGGACGCTGACCGCAGCTACCATTGCCGGCGCCATCAGGGCTGCGCACAGAAAAACGATCCAGCCGCATCGGAGGCGTGACGGCGGTTGCGAAATCATGATCCCCCGATCCTTCGACGCACGCAGCGATACGTTGCGCCCGCGATTACGGCACGACGAGCCGTTGACGGCGACGGACCCGAAGATACACGATCTTCGAGTCCGTCGCCGCGCGCGTGCCGGTTAGACCCCAGGCGTCAGCGTCAGTGTCACGGTGCCGGTGTACTGACCGGCGACCAGGCGAACCGCGCCGGCCTCGACATAGGCCGTACGGGTGGCCTCGTTGTCGTTGGCGCCGTTGCCGGCTGCGGCCACGGTGGTGCCGGGCTCCTGCGTGAAGGTCAGCTGCGAACCATTGCCGGTGGGGCCGAAGCGGGTGATCGGCACGGCGGCGCCGACACCGATGCCGGGGCCGTTGCCCGGGCCATCGGACGATCCTTCGGCAACAGGGCTGTTGTCGGCGCGCCGCGAGTCGGCGATGTCGACGTTCAGATCGTAGATCGCTGCCTGGCTAAAGCCGTTGATCAACTGTCCGTTGCCCGTCGTCAGGGCGGAGCGCGTCATGACCAGCGAGTTGGCATTGCCCGTGCACCAGGCGGTGATCGGCACGCTGTTTAGCGCGGTGGCCACTGCTACTGCCAGGCCGTTGTTGACGAGGCCGTTGTTGTCCGAGATCGAGTTCGCCGGCAGGCTGACGTCCTGGCTTTCAGTGACGATATCGCACTTGGCGGGGTTGGCACCCTGGATCGTATAGGTTTCGGTGTCGGTACCCTGGTTGTTGCCGTCGGCAAGAGCCGGCGCTGCGGCCGCGAAGGCACCCAGCGCGGCTGTCGCTAGAATCAGTCTCTTCATCGTCTTGCTCCCGTTGGCTGTTGAGGTCGAATGTCTGGTGTCGGCGGCCCAGACGGCCATCTCGCGACGCTACGGGACACCCCCTGAGCGATCACAAGGTCGGGGTCGACGGGTGCGGCGCTCACAGCAGCGGCACTACGTCGACGGTCAAAATATCCTCATAGTCACCGGCGACGAGGCGGCGTGACCCGCCTTCAATAGCTGCCCAGCTGATCAACAGCTGCCCCTGCCGCTGGATCGCGGTCTCGTGGGCCCCGGCCGAGAAGCCGCTACGTTCGCCGGCCTGCCCGAAAAAGGGGCATTTGCCCTGGCTGTCGCGCAAGGCGGCCGAACTGCAGCTGCCGGCGACGACGTTGCCCAGCCGGTCGGTCCCGAAACTAAGTTCGACGGCATAGGGCTTCTCAATGCCAAAGCCGTCGAGCATCGTAGCATCGTCGGCTGCCGAGACGAGCCGCAACGCACCGTGTCGCGAACTGACGCCGATGCGGAACGGGGTATTGCAATCGAGGTTGAAGCCGAGCGCGAAGCTTTGGACCCGGTCCATGCCGAGCGGCCTGTTCGTGTGCGCGGTGGCGCCGATTCCGCAGCGCTCCACGACACGCGCTATGACCTCGATCGCCACCGTTGCGTTGACGGAATTCGCCGCGGCAGGAGCTACCGCCATGACTGCGGCGAGGCCTGCAGGTAAACGTCCCCAGTTCATCGGCCCCCCCCCCTCGCCACTTGTCAGTCCCATAGGACCCGCAACATTTGAGAAGGTTAATCGCTTTTTAATTAGGCGCTATCAGCAATTATGATGAGCATTTTAATCATAGTTGATTAGAAGCTAAAAAGTCTCCGCGTTTAACGGCCGGCGCTGCCAAGACTTGCGGTCATTCGCGTCGATCTCAATTAAAGCTGCGACCTCACTACGCTCGTCCTGGGACGAATGGACACAGTTAGGTCCAGGCCAGCCTTACTTTTTAGGACCCGGCTCATGCCGGACAGGCCGAAGCCCTCGCGAAAGCTGCGGCCATGCCCGTCGTCGGAGACGATCAGACGCGCCGCGCCTTGCTCCAGCGCCAGTTTGATCGCGCAGGCGTGCGCGTTGGCATGGCGGATCACGTTGGTCACCGCCTCGCGCAACGTCATTGCCAGTAACGCCCCGGCATCGGCGGGAATCTCCGACCCGTCGCCTCTGAACTGCGGCTTGATGCCCTGCTGCCTCCAGCGCCTTGGTCGATGCCGCGACTTCGTGCGTCAGCGTGCCGGCCGACCCGCCGCCGAGCGCGGCACCGACTTCGGCCAGTCCGTCGCGGGCGATGATAGCGACTGCACGCATTTTGGCTTCCGCGGCCCCAGCATCCCGCAGCGCAAGCTTATCGCTTAAGTCCGCCTGAGTGCGATCAGCGTCAGCGAGCGGCCGATGACGTCGTGGAGGTCACGGGCGATCCGTTCACGCTCGGCGGTGCCTGCCAATCGGCGCGCCTCTTCCTGGGTGGCGATCAGGCCTTTGCGCGGGCATAGCACGTCTCCCGCGACACCGTCGCGCCGTGGCAAGGTCGATCTGGTCGGCCGCCGCCACGTTATCCGCCCAACCCCGTTCGTAACCGCCTGAGTCATTTTCGGCTATGGTTCAGCCCAGCGCAATCGCGAATCGCAGCGCTGATCGCCTTTGACATCGCCGTAAGCGCTATATTAACAAATGGCCGAATTTGGCCGGAAGACCCGCCCAGTTAAGCGGCCGCTTCTGGGTCTTGTTGCGCGACATCAGGCGTCCGGCACCGTGCGAACAGCTGTCGAACGACTCAGCATTGCCGCGTCCGCGCACGATGAAGGACTTGGCCCCCATCGAACCCGGGATGATGCCCATCACGTCCTTCGCGGCGCGCACCGCGCCCTTGCGGGTGACGAGTATGTTGCGACCGAAGTGATGCTCGCGGCGGACATAGTTGTGGTGGCAGTCGATTGCCTCCAGCGCCGCCTCGAACGGCTTGGTGATGACACCCCGCAGTGCACGGACGACGTTGATCATCATCGTGTGCCGGTTGAGCGCCGCGAACTCCTGCGCCCATTCGACCGCCTCGACATAGTCATCGAAATGGTCGGTCCCTTCCGGAAAATAGGCGAGGTCCTCATCGGGCAGGTTGACGAACCATTTGCGCATGTCCTGCTTCGCCAGTTCGATGAAGGACGTGCCGATGGCGTTGCCGATGCCGCGCGAGCCCGAGTGCAGCATCACCCAAACCGCGTCCGCCTCATCGAGGCAGAGTTCGATGAAGTGGTTGCCAGTGCCCAGCGTGCCGAGGTGGACGAGCGTGTTCACCTTGGCGAGCTTCGGATATTTCGCGGCGATCACCGCGAACCGTGCGGCGAGCGTTGCCCAGGCATCTATGATCGGCTGCGGCGGGTCGCCCCACGAGCCGACATCGCGCTTGCCCCGACCGACATCACGGCCGTGCGGCACGGCACGCTCGATCGCCGCGCGGACGCCTTCGAGCGTGTCCGGCAGCAAAGAAGACTGCGGCGGAGCGCCGTGCGATGCATTTTTATCCTCTCAGCGCGCATCGAAAAGGCTCTGAAAACGCGATGCCCGCAGCATTAACCGTTAGCTGGAAAAGAAGAATTGCTCGCTCGGTAGACTGACTGTTGCGGCCTGCCGACGAGATCTCAAGGACGGCAGGGTCCCACCATCTTCGTCGGCGACAATCGGCTTGCGAGATCAACGCCGCACGATCCGTAGTTCTAGCTCTAGCCCGTAGACAATCCTCCCTGAAGCCGAAGATCAGATTGTTTGCACTGCAAGTATCTCCAAAATACCGAAAAATCCACCCCGGCCAATCACTTTGGCAACTTAGCACACTTGGCTATTTCATGGGGATTGACGGTCACACCCCATGCAATTACACTGCTGAAAGTCAGAAATTATTGAGTAAAATCAATGGCAAAGAGCAGCGTGATGGGTCGCAATCGGGGGTCTAAAGTTGGCCATTTGATACCCGTATCTCCCTCAATTCTCGAGAAGAATCCTGATAAGAATGGCTGTTTGGTACCCAGACGCCGCAAACAGGCCACCAAGGCGATGCTCAACGGGGATTTCGTCCAACGAAAGCCAGCCCCCGATACGGTCGACCACGTAGTTTGGGACACCGTCCTGGCAGGCTTCGGGTTGCAGGTGAGGCGGTCGGGAAACAGCAGCTGGATCGTCAAGTTTCGCCAGCGTGAGAAGCCTAAGAAAGTCACGCTTGCGCGATGTGTCGATTTGGACGCGAACGACGCGCGGGTGAAGGCGCGCGAGATGCTGGCGCAAGCCACCCTCGATGGTCTGCCGAAGCGACCGAAGGCGAAGATCATTCCCCTCTTTCGGATCTATTCCGACGAGTTCTCCGCCGACTATTTCCATCCCTGGAAACCGGCGACCCAGCGGAGCAATCGCGGTGCGATCGAGCGCGAGCTGATCCCCTTCTTCGGCGCGCTGCCGGTCAACGAAATCCGCAAGACCGACATACTGCGCTGGCGCGACAGCTGCTCGGCCAAGCAGGGCGTGTTCAACCGCGCCATCCCGGTGCTGTCGTCGATGCTCCAGTACGCCGCGCGCCTCGGTTACTGCCGCCCCGGTTCGAATGTCGCGCGTGCCACGCCGCGCTACAAACGGCCCAAGCTCGAACGCTATTTGTCGCCCCTCGAATACCGGTCCTTTGCGGCGCAGCTACGGAACGCCGAGGCCGCCCACCCGGTCGAGGTCGCCGTGCTGCGGATGCTGCTCTTCACTGGTGCCCGGGTCAGCGAAATCACCACGCTGCGATGGTCCTGGGTCGACCCGCCGCGGCTGAAACTACCAGACAGCAAAACCGGGCCGAAGACCATCTACCTCAACCGTCAAGCCGAAGCGGTACTGGCCGCGCAACCGCGCAGGCAGGACGGCGATCTTGTGTTTCCCAGCAAGCGTGGGGCGAAGCCGGTTTTAGTCGATCGGCTCTGGGTGCCGCTGCGCA
>JBBRRC010000041.1:0-17207 GCA_038225385.1 Sphingomonadales bacterium
TCAGTCTGATGCGATATTCGTCGACTAAGCGCTGACGACCGACTGGATGATCGTGCCGAATGGCATGTCACCCGCCGGGCCTCTCCCGGTCATTTTGACGACATCGCCAAATTGCATGAAGCCGGTCCTGGCGCTCCCCTCGGCGATCATCTCGATGGCGCGGATCTCCGATATGCAGCTGGACCCGACATCGGCATAGTTCGAATTCGAAACCGTCCCCGACCCGATGATCGTCCCCGCGACAAGGTCCCGGGTGAGAGCGGCATGGGCGACCAGTTCATGAAAGCCGAATGCCATCGCCGCCCCGTTGGCGTGACCCACGCGTCGCCCGTTCCATTCGATTTCGAGGTCCAGACACACGCGGCCATCCCGCCATCCCGTATCCAGTTCATCGGGTGTCACGGCGAACGGGGCCATCGAACAGGCCGGCTTGGCCTGAACCCAGCCGAAGCCGGTCTTCATTTCCACCGGCGCGATCGCGCGCAGCGACCAGTCGTTGATCTGCACGATCAAGCGAATATGCTGCAGCGCGTCGGCGGCGCTCGTCCCCATCGGCACCGCGTCGACGATGACGCCGAATTCGCCCTCCAAATCGATGCCATGCGCTGTGGTGGGGAAGGGCACATCATCGGTCGGGCCATAAAACCGGTCGGACATTCCCTGATACATCAACGGCCGGTCGGTATCGATGGGATCGAGCGCGAAGGCGATCTGCATCAGCTCGCCGTGCGTGGTGAAAGCCGAGCCATCGAGCCATTGCCAGCTGCGCGGGAGCGGTGCGGCAAAGGTCACGCCTGCGCTCGCCTCGCCCTGGCCGGCGGCGAGCCTCGCAGCGGCGCCGTGCAGCGCTGCCTGCGCTCCTGCCCAGTCCTGCATGGCGGCGAGCAGCGTGGGGCAGGCCGCGCCCACCCGCGCCACCTGCGCGGCATCGGCAGAGACGACAACCAGCGCGCCGTCGGGCGAGCCGTCGCGGATGGTCGCGAGCTTCACGCTTTGAGCTCGGGCGCAAACTCACCGTCGATCAGGATAAAGGCGATGCGGCAATTGCGGTCCGAACGGTTGGCCCAGCCATGGTTGGTGCCGCGCTGGATCACGATATCGCCGGCATGCACGGTCGTCTCGCCTTCATCCATGATCAGGACAAGCTCGCCTTCCAGAACGATGCCATAGTCTATCGTCTCGGTGCGGTGCATGAGCGCGTGGCGCGCGCCCGCCTTTGCCGCATTGGAGGCGTGGCCCGCGCCGACTTCGGCAAAGTGCTCGGCTGCCTCCTCGGGCGTCATGGTGCGGATTCCATCCCCCTCGGGTGGAATATCCAGCACGCGGATGCGGGTGCCGTGGCGCGGCGGGGCCAGCGTGATCCCGGCTTCGGCTGGCTCACCCGAAGCCGCGTCGATCGGTGCCGGCGTGGCCTGCGTGTTCCAGACTTCGTGGAAAAGCGGGCCAATTTCGCCGCCCACGCGCTGAACGCGCGCCACCGCGCTGTCGTCCTGAATGATTGCGTGACCATGCGCGTCATGGCCCGTCACAATGCGGCGCACTGGCTTGAAGTCCATATAACCTCCCGTGATAGTTTTGTATTTGTTCAACAAATGGAATGATGAGTGTTTAATAGATGATGCCGATGGCCTTGAGTCTGGTCAATGCGCTGACGGTTTGTCATGCGGGTCAAACAGGTTGGCGGGCAGGCGCGACACGGCAAAAATGGCGGTGGCAAGCAGCAGACTGACGGCGATCATGCCAGGGAACAGACCGTTTAGTCGCGCTGCCGCATCATGGCCGACGACCGAGAAATATGCGGTGCCCACAAGCGCAATGCCAAACGCGCCGCCGAGCTGCTGTGCGGTGCGCAAAGTGGCACTTGCAGTCCCTGCGTTTGCCCGCTCGACACGGGAAACGACGATCGGTCCGAGGGGGCCTGACAGCGTGCCAAAGCCTACTCCGGCGAGCGCGAGCACCGCCACGAGCAGCGGGCCGCCACCAACGCCATGACGGATAAGCGCGAGCACGGCAACGATACCTCCGGCCATCAGCACGCCGCCGATCATGGGCAGCACACGACCGAGCCGGGGCAGCAGACGCGGCACGATCAGCCCCACCGCCAGCATCACGCCCGCGCCGAAGGGGAGATGCACCAAGGCGGTGCCGAGCGGCGTCATGCCGAGCCCCTGTTGCAGCGAGACGGCAAAGATCATCAGGAATCCGATGGAGGCGCTGGTGAATGCCATCGCGGCGACGAGACCCCAGCGGAAACTGCGCAAGCCGAATAGCGCGGGCTCGATCATCGCCGGCAACCCGGCCGTTCGTCGCTGCTTCGATCGCTGCCAGCCGACGATCACGAGCCCGAGGCCAGAGAGCAGCAGCAAAGCCGCGCGCAGCATCCCGAGCACTTCGCGCGCCTGAATTAACGCGAACAGTGCAGCCGCGAAGCCCAGCGCAAAGATGGCCGCGCCGCAAAGATCGATGGCAAGGCCGCGGTGTTCCTCGCCAGTGCGGGGCAGGGTGATGCGCCCCATCATCAGGGCAAAGAGGCCGATCGGCAGATTGATCAGAAAAATCATGCGCCATCCGAGCCCAAACAGGTTCAGCTGGATCAGCAGCCCGCCGATGATCGGTCCCACAATAGCGGCCAGCCCGATGATGATGCCGAAATACGCCAGCCGCGATACCCGTTCCAGCGGGGTAAACAGCAGTTGAACGATGGCCATGGTCTGTGGCCCCATCATGGCTCCCGCGCCGCCCTGCAGAATGCGCGCGATCACGAGTTGCGCGGGCGATCCTGCCATGCCGCACAGCGCGGAGGCCAGAATGAACCCGGCTACCCCGCCCAGAAAGAGACGGCGGTGGCCAAAAGCATCGCCCAGGCGACCGCCGAGCAGCAGCAACGAGCCGAGCGTGAGCAGGTATGCCGATGAGGAAGCGCTCGACATGTTCGAGGCGCGCAAGGCCGACACGTTCACCGCCCCCGCGGTCGGACTTCTCTGGGCGCGCGTCCACGAGGCGCAGGATTTCGGCATCGGTCCTGCCGAAGCCGCAAGCCTGGGCGCGGTGCGCGGCCTGGAGCTGGGCCAGCAGGTCATCCCCGCCATGCGCAAGCGCGGTATCCGCGTCCTGCCCGGCGGCGATTATGGCTTCCCGTATAACCCGCATGGCCGCAACGCCCGCGACCTTGAGCATTTCGTCAATCTCTTCGGATTTTCGCCGATCGAAGCGCTCGTCGCTGCCACGAAGCAGGGCGGCGAGCTGGTTGATTGGGAAGTCGGACAATGTCGATGACCCGCGTCGAAATTCCCTATGAGGGCAAGTCGATCGTCGGCCTGTTTCACCGCGCCCCTGTCGATGGCCCGGCACCCTGCGTGGTCTATTGCAACGGCCTCGACAGCATGAAGGAAATGCTGTGGCTCGGCGGTTTCCCCGCAGCGCTGGCCAAGCGCGGCATCCACACGCTGTGCGTCGATCAGCCGGGCACGGGCGAGGCGTTGCGGCTCGCGGGCCTCCCTGCGACGCCCTATTCGGAGAACTGGGCGTCAAAGTGGGTCGACTGGCTGGAAACGCAACCCCATGTCGACAAGGCGCGGCTCGGCATGACCGGCATATCGCTTGGCGGCCATTTCGCGCCCCGCGCAGTTGCTTATGAACCCCGTTTCGCCAGCGGCGCGGCCTGGGGCGCGAACCATAACTGGCGCGAAGTGCAGGACAAGCGGATGGCACGCGAAGGAGAAAACCCCGTCCCGCATTATTGGGGCCACGTCTACTGGGTGTTTGGCGCGAAAGATCACGAGGATTTCCTCGCCAAAAGCAACGACATGAACCTCAACGGACATCTGGACCGGATCAAGGTGCCGTTCCTTGTCACCCACGGCGCCACCGACCGGCAGATCAGCGTCGACTATGCGCACCAGAGCTATGCCCAGCTGGTCAACTCGCCGCGCCGCGAACTCAAGATTTTCACGGCGCGCGAGGGTGGCGTCGAGCATGTCGGCGCCGACAACATGAGTTTCGGCAACGACTATATCGCTGACTGGTTCGCAGATACGCTGGGCGGGCAGGTGCGCGGATGAGCGTTCGGGCAACGACATCGGTACCGACGCCGAGCGCCTCGAAGTATCTGCAGCAACTGTGCAAGCACTGGGCCCATAATCTGCTCGTGACCCATGACCTGCGTCATGGCGAGGTCGTTTTTCCCCGCGATGCGCGGGGCGCGGCCTGGCCGGCGGATGCCCTTGTCACATTTGACGCCGATGAGACGGCACTGGCGATTGCGATAGACGCCAGTGCCCTGGGGCAGCTCGACGGGTTGAAGGGCGCGGTTATCCGACACCTCGAACGCTTTGCCTTTCGGGAAGCGCCGCTGACTGTAAATTGGGCCGAATGAGGCTGTTCGGGCATTTGCCTGCGGCGCTGCTCGCGGCCGCGTCTTGTGCAACGATTGCTCATGCCGATCCGTTGGACGACGGCTTCAGGAATCCTCCGCAATCGGCCCGTCCGCGCGTCTGGTGGCACTGGATGAACGGGAATGTGACCGAAGAGGGGATCAAGCTCGACCTTGAATGGATGAAGCGGATCGGGATTGGCGGCGTCCAGACGTTCGACGCGCAGCTCCAGACCCCGCAAGTGGTGGAAAAGCGCCTCGTCTACATGACGCCGGAGTGGAAAGAGGCGTTCCGCTTCGCTGCCCGGACCGCCGACCGGCTTGGCCTTGAAATGGCGATCGCCGCATCGCCCGGTTGGAGTGAAAGCGGCGGACCCTGGGTCAGGCCAGAGGACGGCATGAAAAAGCTCGTCTGGAGCGAAACCGACGTCATGGGCGGCCACAGGTTCAGCCGCGTGCTCGCCATGCCGCCATCGACCACGGGGCCGTTTCAGGATCTGGGGATGCAGCCCGAGATCGGATCGGACAAACCAAAGACCGATCTGCCGACGCTTTACCGGGACACGCATGTTCTCGCCTATCGCGTCATCGCACCCGACGCCGCACCAACCGGGTATTTTGGCTCATCGGGTCCGCTCGATGGCCGCGTCCTCAACGATGGCAAGCAGGCGACCGCCGTCCACATCCCTGTCGCCAAGCCCGGCGAGCCTGTGTGGTTGCGGGCGGACTTCGCAAAGCCCCGGATCGTGCGCTCGGCCACGCTCGGCGCACCGCCCGCCGCGCTCTTTGGTGCGGCGCGGTTTCAGCCGGTGCTTGAAGCCAGCGAAGACGGCATAACCTTCAGCGAGGTCGGGCGCTTTCCAAACGGGACTAGCGCCCAATACACCATCACGTTTCCCCCGGTGACCGCCCGCGCGATGCGGGTCATCTTCCTCCCCGACAATCAAGGTTTCAGCCTGCCGACCCCGCCCGCGCCCGGTGCCGAATTTCCCGTCTTTCCCGGCTTCATGAGCGGGGCCGCCCCGCAAGTGACCGTTGCCGAACTCCACTTTTCGGCATCGGCCCGAACGCACCGCTTCGAGGAAAAAGCGGGCTATGCCACCAATCTCGATTATTACGGCATCGCATCGCCGCCAGGCCCGGGCCTCGCCCCGGCCGACGTGCTCGACCTGACCGGAAAAATGGCACCCGACGGCCGGCTGACATGGTCCCCGCCCAAAGGGTGCTGGCGCATCCTGAGGATGGGATGGTCGCTGACCGGAACCGAAAATCACCCCGCGACGCCAGAGGCTACCGGGTTTGAGGTGGACAAGTTCGATGCAGCGGCGGTCAGGCGGTACATCAACACGTACCTTGATACCTATGTCGATGCCGCCGGTGTCGACCTGATCGGCGCGCGCGGCGTGCAGGCTGTCCTCAATGACAGCATCGAAGTCGGCGCCTCGAACTGGACGCCCCGGATCGTCGAGGAATTCATCGCCCGGCGCCACTATGATCCCGTTCGCTGGCTCCCGGCGCTGACGGGGGTGATCATCGATACGCCGGCGAAAACCGACGCCTTTCTCTATGATTTCCGCCGTACCTTGGCGGATTTGATGGCGGATGCGCATTACCGGACGATCACGTCCGAACTGCACAAGCGCGGCCTTATCCATTATTCCGAATCTCTTGAAGACAAACGGCCATCGCTCGGCGACGACATGGACATGCGCCGCGACGCCGATATTCCGATGGCCGCCATGTGGTCCTATTCGCCGCAGACCGGCACGCCGCAGCCGACCTATCAGGGCGATATTCGCGGCGCCGCATCGGTCGCCCACATTTACGGGCAGAACCTTGTCGCGGCCGAGTCACTGACGTCCGCGCTTCAGCCCTGGGCATTCGCGCCGCGCGATCTGCAGCCGATGATCGACATGGAATTCGCGTTGGGCGTCAATCGCCCGATCATCCACACCTCGGTCCACCAGCCGCTGACCGACAAGTTTCCGGGCTTTTCGCTGTTCATTTTCGGTCAGTATTTCAACAGGCTCGAGACATGGAGCGAGATGGCCAAGCCCTGGGTGGACTATATCTCGCGAAACAGCTTCATGCTCCAGCAAGGGCACCAAGTCGCCGATGTCGCCTATTTCTATGGGGAAGAGGCACCATTGACCGCGCTGTTTGCCAAGGCAGTGCCCGACGGACTTCCGCAAACCAGCGGATTCGACTTCGTGAATGCCGATGTGGTCCTCAATCAGCTGACGAACGATGGCACGGATCTGGTCGCAAAAGGCGGGGCGCGCTACAAACTCATCACCCTCGGCGGAACCAGCCGGAAGATGACCCTGCCGGTGCTTCTGCGTCTCGAGGCACTGGTGCAGGGCGGGGCGACGCTCGTGGGGCTGAAACCAGAAGGAACGCCGAGCCTGTCCGACGATCCTGCGGCCTTCGCCGCGACCGCGGACCGGTTGTGGGGCGGGGCAACCGGCAAGGGCCAGGTGCTCGCCATAGCCGATGTGAACGCGGCCATGGCCAAACTTGGCATCGCGCCCGATTTTGCTCACAGCAGCCCTGAGAGCGATACGGCGGTCATGTTCGTCCACCGCGCAGCACCAGGCACGGACATCTATTATTTCACGAACCGCAAAGACCGCGCGGAAAAGCTGGAATTCAGCTTTCGGGTGACGGGCAGGCGTCCTGAGCTATGGGATGCCGCGACCGGCACAGCGAGCGCGATCGGCTATACGGTACGCTCTGGCCAGACGGTCATTCCGATGACTTTGCGTCCTTACCAGTCGGGCTATATCGTGTTCCGCCAACCGGACGAAGGCGGTCCTGCCTTGCGTAATGTCGCACCGCCTGCCGTCAAAAACATCGAGCTGACCGGCCCGTGGGCGCTGTCGTTTCAGACCGGGCGCGGCGCTCCGGCGCAGATCGTCCTGCCGCATCTGATCGACTGGTCGCGGGATAGTTCACCCGGTGTCCGCTACTTTTCCGGGATCGGTACCTATCGTCATGAACTGACAGTCCCGGGCAGCGCGCTGAAGCCGGGCAAAGCGCTGATGCTCGATCTGGGCGACGTCCGCGATGTCGCCGAAGTCATCGTCAACGGCCGATCGGCAGGAACACTCTGGAAGCCGCCCTACAGATTGAACATTGCCGGCGCCGTGAAGGCGGGCAAGAACGATATCGAAATCCGTGTGGCCAATCTCTGGGTCAACCGGCTGATCGGCGACGCCCAGCCCGGTGCCGTGCCGATCACGTTCACCACCCTGAAAACCTATACCGCCAGCGCTCCGCTTCGTTCATCGGGCTTGCTTGGCCCGGTCAGCTATGAGGTCGAAGGGCGCTAGGTTCAGGGCGTTACTGTCAAAGCCCGATGACGCCGGGCAGACCCGTAACGGGGGTCGCTGGCGCGTCACGTAAGATAGTGATGATCACCACGAACACGCCGTGGCGTTACGATGAGCATGGATTGTCCTAGTCCAGCATTATTTTGTTGAAAAGACGGGTGTGAGGTTCCCTCTTCGTTATCTTTGACGCATTCATCGGCGGGTGTACTGGCAACGCCGATAATGACGGTCGTGAACGCGATGGATGCTCTCTTCCGCTTCCCAGCCGCCCGCAAGCGTGATCCGGGGGTTGAGACCTGGATCGGCCACAGCGATGCGCTCCGCGGCCTGGTGGAGCCCTGGCTTCTGCGGCTCCGCGACTGCGGGCCCGACATACGCGAGCTGATCCATGACGGCCGCCCGACGATCTGTGCTGGAGAAGCTGCCTTCGCCTATGTCGACTCCTACGCGGGACACGCCAATATCGGCTTCTTTTTTGGCGCCTCTCTCGACGATCCGGCCGGTCTGCTGGAAGGCAACGGCAAGCGCATGCGCCACGTCAAGCTTCGGCCCGGCCGGATGCCGGACGAGGCCGCGCTGACGGCGCTCATCACCGTTGCATATCACGACGTTCGTCGGCGTCTCGAAGCGGGCGGCCTCTGAAAAGGAGAAAAGGCATGTACGTCTGCCGTCTTGTGATTCCGGTGTCGGAAAATAACACTAATGCCTACCGAAATTGGGCCGAGAGCAGCGCAAGACTTTTTTGATGATATGGCAGCGAAATCATCGAATGCGGGGAGGATTTTATTCCTGATGACAAGCAGACCGACATCCATAACCGACTTGCGCACCGCCGCAGTGGCGTAACAGTTGCGGCGCTGGAGCCGAAAACGGCGGCGCTTGGCGGAGAGAGTGGGATTCGAACCCACGGTGAGCTTGCACCCACGGCGGTTTTCAAGACCGCTGCCTTAAACCACTCGGCCATCTCTCCGGATACCGGGCACCGGCTATCGTCGGATGGTGCCGGGCGCAAGTCGGGCGATGAAAGGGGTTCTGTCGTTAACCGGGCTGTGGCATTGTCGGGACATGCGCCGGTTTGTGCCCTTCATTGTCCCGCTCGCCGCGATCGTGGCGCTGGTCCTGCCGCTGGCACCGCTCGGCGGGGGGCGGGCGCAGGCCCAGGGGGGCGATGATTTTCAGGCGTATCTCCAGCGACTTGAGCCGATTGCGCGGGCACAGGGCGTGTCGCAGGCGACGCTTGATGCGGTACTGCCGACGCTGACCTATAATGCGCGGGTCGTCGAACTGGACGCGGCGCAGCCTGGCAGCACGAGTGCCGGCCCGATCCCTGCCTTTGCCCCCTACCGCGCGGCGCACGTCGATGGCGCACGGATCGCGAGGGGGCGCGCCAAGTTTCAGGCGCTGCGACCGCTGCTGGCGCGCGTCGAGCAGCAGACCGGGGTACCAGAGTCGATCATGGTGTCGATCTGGGGGAATGAGACCAATTACGGTGCCTATACCGGCGACTTCGATCTGGCCCGGTCGCTGGCCAGTCTGGCCTATGAGGGGCGACGGCGCGATTTGTTCGAGGCGGAGTTCATCGACACGCTGAAACTGATCGACCGCGGCGTGCCGCGTGAGGTTCTGAAAGGGAGCTGGGCCGGCGCGACCGGTTATCCGCAGTTTCTGCCCTCTGCCTATCTGAAACTGGCGCGCGACGGCGACGGCGATGGTCGTGCAGACATCTGGCGCAGCGAACCCGATGCGCTCGCCTCGATCGCCAATTATTTCGTCGAAGCCGGGTGGCGACCGGGTCAGCCATGGGGTGTCGCGGTACGGGTGCCGATGTCCCTCGACCGGGCCAGCCTGGCCAGCCGCACGACCAGCCCCCGCTGCCCACGGGTTCACGCACGCCACGGCCGCTGGCTGACGGTGGCGGAATGGCGTCGGCGGGGCGTCGAACCCCTTCGCAGCGGATTGCGCGATGACGATCTCGCGTCGCTGCTCGAACCCGACGGGCCAAATGGCACTGCCTATCTGCTGACGGGCAATTACCGGGTGATACTCGACTATAATTGCTCGAATTTCTACGCCCTGGCGGTGGGACTTCTGGCAGATGCGGTAGCGAGCTGAACCGGCTCTTCGACCACTGGCACGTCGCAACACAAGCGGCTATTCGCACATCATAGTTACCCAGCTGCCTCGTCGGAGTTGTCGCGTGAAGCCAGTATTGCCCCTGATTGCCCTGATCCTTGCTGCTGCCCCGGTGACGGCGGCGGCACCACCGTTCGAAACACCGGCACCGATCGCCTATCTGGTCGATCTGTCGTCGGACGCCGTGCTTTATTCAAAGGACGCCGACCGGCGGATGCCGCCCGCATCGATGGCCAAGATGATGACCGTCTATGTCGCGTTCGACATGATCAAGAAGGGCGAACTGAAACTCGACCAGACATTTCCGGTACGGCCCGAGACCTGGCAGAAATGGCACGGTCCTGCCGCAGGCTCGACCATGTTCCTGTCACCGGGCGAAAACGTCAGCGTGGAAAACCTGCTCAAGGGTATCGTTACCTTGTCGGGGAACGATGCCTGCGTCGTGCTGGCGGAGGGCGTTTCGGGGACCGAAGAGGCCTTTGCCGCGCGGATGAACGATACGGCAAAGCGGCTTGGCCTTACCAACAGCCAGTTCGGTAATTCCAACGGATGGCCTGACGAGGGACGAACCTATGTCACCGCGCGCGATCTCGCAAAGCTCGCCACGGCAACGATCGAGGAACATCCGCAACTGTACAAGCGCTTCTACAGCCTGAAGGAGTTCACCTGGGGTAAGACACTGGGATCGGGGACCGACATTACGCAGGCGAACCGTGATCCGCTGCTGGGCAGGGTCTCGGGTGCCGACGGGCTGAAGACGGGCCATACCGACGAGGCGGGCTATGGCTTTACCGGTTCTGCCGAACAGAATGGGCGGAGACTGGTGATGGTCGTTGCGGGCCTCGGCAGCTTTAACCAGCGGATCGAGGAATCGGTGCGCTTCATCGAATGGGGTTTCCACGCCTGGCAAAGCAAGCCGCTGCTGAAAAAGGGGCAGCAGATCGCGACTGCCGAAGTCCAGCTGGGTGATGCCTCGAGCGTCGCGCTGATAGCGCCGCGCGATCTGGCGGTGACGATGCCCGCCGGGTCATTCACCGGAATGACGGTCAAGGTCGCCTACGACGGCCCGGTCAAGGCACCAATCGCGGCAGGCCAGCATATCGCCGATCTGATCGTCGAGACGCCCTCGACACCGCCGCAGGTGATGCCGCTGGTGGCGCGCGACGCCGTTGGCGAAGCCGGATTTTTCGGGCGGGCGTGGGCCGGGTTGAAGTCACTGTTCGGGGCGTGAGCCGGGGCAGGTTCATCACGCTCGAAGGAGGGGAGGGGGTCGGCAAATCGACGCAGGCAACACACCTTGCCGATGCCCTGAGGCAGCGTGGCAAGAAGGTGGTCGTGACACGTGAGCCGGGCGGAACGCCGGGCGCAGAGGCAATCCGGGGCCTGCTGATGACGGGGGAGGCCGATCGCTGGAGCGCACATGCCGAAGCCATGCTGTTCGCGGCGGCACGCGCCGATCACATCGAAAGAGTCATCGAACCGGCCCTCGCGCGCGGGGATTGGGTCGTGTGCGACCGGTTCGTCGATTCGACCCGCGCGTATCAGGGCGGGGCGGGGGGTCTCGACGATGCCACCATCATGGCGCTGCACCGGATTGCGGGCAAAGGCCTGTTGCCGGACCGGACGTTCCTGCTGAAGCTGCCTGCCGATGTCGCAGCGTCGCGAGCGCTGGCCCGGGATGCCGGGCGCGAGGACCGTTTCGGTGCCCGGGGCAAGGATTATCATGAGCGCCTGAATGCCGCGTTCGAGCGCATCGCCGCCGCGTCTCCGGAGCGGTTCCGAACGATCGACGCGCGCGGCCCTGCCGATGAGGTAACACAGGCCCTCGTGGCGGCAATGGCGGACCTTGTGTGACCGGCATCCTTGGCCACGACGCGCAGTTTGCGACCGTCCGTGCGGCGATGAACAGCGGCAGGCTCCACCATGCATGGTTGCTCCACGGGCCGAGGGGCGTCGGCAAGGCGAGCTTTGCGAAGGCGGTGGCGGCCCGCATGCTCGCCGACGCCTCATCGTCGCCGCCCGACGATCCTGGCTTTGCATTAGCTGAGGACAACCCGACGGCCAGGCTGATCGCGGCAAGAAGCCATCCTGACCATGTGCTGGTTGAGCGCGAAGTGTGGAACAAGGCCAATGACCGCCTGATTCCCTACGCCGACCGCGGTGCCGATGATGTTCCGGCCCGTAACATCCGGGTCCTGCAAGTGCGCTGGCTCAACGCCATCTTCGCCATGGCCCCCGCGATGTCCGCGCGCCGGGTCGTCATCGTCGACAGTGTCGACGATATGGAGCGGCCGGCGGCGAACGCGCTGCTGAAAATGCTAGAGGAGCCGCCGACCGGTACGATCTTCCTGCTGGTCAGTCATGCGCCGGGAAGGCTGCTGCCGACGATCAGATCGCGCTGCCGGAGCCTCGCCTTCGCATCGCTTCATGACGACGTCATGGCGGAGGTGTTGTCGCATCTTGCCCCGGACCTCGACCAGATCACGCGAGCGGTCGTCATTGCGCTGGCGGGTGGCGCGCCGGGGAGCGCATTGTCGGTCATCGCCGCCGATGTGCCCGGCATGGATGCGGCGCTGCGTGAGATCGCCGCGACGGGTGATCCCTACAACGTCCTGCGCCTCGAACTCGCTGGCCAGCTTGCGCTGAAAGCTGCGCAGCCGCGCTACGAGGCTTTTCTCCAGCGAGCGCCTGCCTTCATCGCGGCACAGACGCGGACCCGTCAGGGTGCCGCGCTGTTGACGGCAATTACCGCGTGGGAGGCGGCGCGGGGACTGGCCGATGTCGCAATCGCCCAGTCGCTCCCAGCGGAGAGTGTCGTGTTTGAGATCGCGGGTCGCGTCGCCACGCTTGCCCCAAAGGACATGCGCGCTAAAGCCTGACGCATGTCAGTCACGTCCGCCGACCCTTTCTACATCACCACCGCGATCAGCTATCCGAACGGTCGCCCGCACATCGGCCACGCCTATGAAGCGATTGCCGCCGATGCCATAGCGCGGTTCCAGCGGATGCAGGGGCGTGAGGTCCGTTTCCAGACTGGGACCGACGAGCACGGCCTGAAAATGGTCCAGACCGCCCGAGAACGCGGCGTCGAGGTTGCCGATCTGGCGCGCGAGATGTCGGACCAGTTTCAAGCGATGTGCGACGCGCTGAATGTGTCCTACGATCATTTTCAGCGCACCACCGACCCCGCGCACCACCGTGCCAGCACCGCGATCTGGGAAGCGATGAGAGCGCCCGATGAAAACGGGGAATCCGACCTGTATCTCGACCGCTACGAAGGCTGGTACTCGGTCCGCGACGAGGCCTATTACGAAGAGAAGGAACTGACTGAAGGCGAGGGCGGCGCAAAGCTGTCGCCGCAAGGCACGCCGGTCGAATGGACGGTCGAGGAAAGCTGGTTCTTCAAGCTCTCAAAATACGAGAAGCCCCTGCTCGAACTCTATCAAAAGCAACCCGATTTCGTGCAACCCGACAGCCGTCGCAACGAAGTGATCCGTTTCGTCGAGGGCGGACTTCGCGACCTCAGCATGTCGCGGACGAGCTTCGACTGGGGCGTGAAGGTGCCGGGTTCGCCCGACCATGTCATGTACGTCTGGGTAGATGCGCTGACCAATTATCTCACGGGTCTGGGCTACCCCGACGCGACGCCGGACATGGAGAAGTTCTGGCCTGCGAACCTGCATCTGATCGGCAAGGACATCGTGCGGTTCCACGCGGTCTACTGGCCCGCGTTTCTGATGTCGGCGGGGCTGCCCTTGCCCAAACAAGTGTTCGGCCACGGGTTTTTGCTAGCGCGTGACGGGGCCAAGATGTCGAAATCCGCAGGCAATGTCGTCGATCCGATGGCGCTGGCCGAACGGTACGGGGTCGATGCGTTTCGCTATTTTCTGCTGCGTGAAGTGAGCTTCGGGTCGGACGGGACGTGGTCGGAAGAAGCGATCGTGACGCGGTGCAATGCCGAACTCGCGAACAGCTTCGGCAATCTCGCGCAGCGGACCTTGAGCCTGATCGTCAAGAATTGCGACGGCTATCTGCCCGCGATCCGTGGCCATTCGACCGACGACGGCGCGCTTTTCGAACAGGTCGGAAAGACCGTCGCCGAAACGATGCCAGGCTTTTACGACGACCTCGCGCTGTCGCAAGCTGCTGAGACCTGGCTACAGGCGGTGTTCGCCTGCAACGCCTATATCGACGCGCAAGCGCCGTGGGCGCTCAAGAAAACCGATCCCGATCGGATGGAAACCGTGCTGGCGACGCTGTTCATTTGCATCGCCCAGCTGGCGGTGGGCATTGCACCGCTGATCCCGGCGAGCGCGGCGAAATTGCTCGACCAGATGGGTGTGCCCGAGGAGGTGCGGACCTTCACCGGTATCGCCTCGCACTGGTATTCCCCGCTTGCTGAAAGCGACTTCCGGATGGCGGCGCCGCAGGGGCTGTTTCCCCGGCTCGAACTGCTTGCCGAAGACGCCGCCTGATGTTCGTCGATTCGCATTGTCACCTGAATTACAAGGGACTGGTCGAAGAACAGGCGGCAGCGCTCGAACGGGCAAGAGACGCTGGCGTCATGGCGATGCTCAACATTTCGACGCGCGAGAGCGAGTGGGACGATGTCCTCGGCACTGCGCTGCGTGAGCCCGATGTATGGGCATCGGTGGGCATTCACCCGCACGAGGCCGATGCGCATCCGCATGTCGATACCGGCAAACTGGTCACGCGCGCGGCGCACCCGCGCGTCGTCGGGATCGGCGAGACGGGCCTTGATTATTACTACGACCACAGCGACCGCGAGCAACAGCGGGTGAGTTTCCGCGCGCATATTGCCGCCGCACGCGCGACGCAGCTGCCACTGATCGTCCACACGCGTGACGCCGAGGACGATACCGCGGCGATCCTGAGCGAGGAAATGGCGCAGGGCGCGTTCCCTGGGGTCATCCATTGTTTCACCGCAAGTGCCCAATTCGCGCAAATCGCGCTGGCGCTGGGGTTCTACATTTCGATTTCGGGCATCGTAACATTCAAGAACGCCAGGGATTTGCAGGAAACTGCAGCGAAACTTCCCGCCGATCGCCTGCTGATCGAAACCGATGCACCGTTCCTCGCACCGGTACCACACCGGGGAAAGACCGGAGAACCGGCATTCGTTGCCGATACCGCGCGCTTTCTGGCCGGGCTTCGCGACACGACGACGGAAGCGCTGGCGGCGACCACAACGGGCAATTTTCTTCGCCTGTTCAACAAGGTTCGCACGTGAAGATAACCATCCTCGGTTGCGGCACATCATCCGGCGTGCCGCGCGTCGATGGCGACTGGGGCGCGTGCGACCCCAATGAGCCGCGCAACCGGCGACGCCGCGTATCGATCCTCGTCGAGCACAATGACACCCGCATTTTGGTCGATACGTCACCCGACCTGCGCGAACAATTGCTAGCCGAGGGGGGCGGTCGTCCGAGTGCGGTCATCTGGACGCACGAGCATGCCGATCATTGCAACGGGATCGACGATCTGCGGCCGTTCTATTTCTACGGTCAGGCACCAATCGCGGGCTATGCCGCGCCGCGCACGCTCGCTGCACTGAAGGCCGGGTTCGCCTATGCCCTGACCGGGCATCAGGGTTACCCCGCCTATATTTCGGCAAGCGAGTTGCCGGCTATTTCGACCCTCGGCGACATCCGCGTGACTGCCACGCAATTGCCACACGGACCGATCACCAGCACCGGGCTCCGCTTCGACGCAGTCGGCGGGTCAGCTGCCTATTTTACCGACTTTCATGAGCTGACCGGCGAAGCGGCGGCGTTGGTCGACGGGGTCGATCTGTGGATCGTGGACTCGGTCCGGCGACGACCGCATCCGACCCACCCGCATCTCACCCAGGTGCTCGACTGGATCGCCGCGGCGCGACCTGGTCGGGCCATCCTGACCCACATGGACCAGTCCATGGATTACCGGACGCTCTGCAATGAACTGCCCGAAACCGTCGAACCCGGTTTCGACGGGCTGGTGGTGACATTGTGAGCGGTGATGACTGGGCCCGCCTCGCCGCCGGCGTCATGATGCTGGTCCTCGTCGGCAGCAGCATCAGCCTTAGAAGGATGAACCGGGGACAGGCAGTCCGACTGATGCTCGGCTGGATTGCGATTTTCGGCTGTGCCTTCGTTCTGTTTACGTTCCGGAACGAGGGCAGGGCAGTGTGGGACCGCGTCGCCTCCGATATCAGCGGCAGGCGCGGCACGATGATCGGCACCCGGTTGAGCATCGCCATGTCCGACGATGGACATTTCTGGGTACGTGGCGAGGTCAACGACGTCGATACCGATTTCCTGATCGACAGCGGTGCGACGACCACGGCATTGTCGACGACGATCGCCAGTCGTGCGCGGCTTGCGCTCGACGATATACCGGTGCCGATCGAAACCGCGAACGGTACGGTCGCGGCATCGACCACGCGGATCACCAGTTTGCGCATCGGCGGGATCGAACAGGTCAATGCGCGTGCCGTCGTCAGCCCGGCGTTTGGCGATACCAATGTTCTGGGGATGAGCTTTCTTTCCTCGCTGAAGCGTTGGCGGGTCGAGGGGCGCACATTGGTGCTCGAACCATGACGCGTTTAACATAATGTATATTATCGGGTTAAGTTATGCATAAACAGGGAACCCCCCTCGCGCGGATCATCGCGATCGTCGAGCGGTTGCGTGATCCGGTATCGGGCTGCGACTGGGATCGTGTCCAGACGCTCGTGTCGATCGCGCCCTACACCATCGAGGAAGCGTATGAAGTCGCGGACGCGATTGCGCATGACGATCTGGCCGCACTGAAGGACGAGCTCGGCGATTTGTTGTTCCAGGTTGTGTTGCTGTCGAGGATTACCGCTCAGTCCGGCGGTTTCGATCTCGACGATGTCGCGAGCGCCATCGCCGACAAGATGGAGCGCCGCCATCCACATTTGTTCGGTGATGCGTCGGCACGGCCGGACTGGGAAACGATGAAGGCCGAGGAGCGCAGCACGGCCGCAAGCGCGCTTGACGGCGTGGCCCTCGCGCTCCCCGCGCTCATGCGCGCTGAAAAACTCCAAAAACGCGCAGCGCGAACGGGCTTCGACTGGCCCGACATTAGCGGTCCGCGGGCAAAGATTGCCGAGGAGTTGCTGGAGGTCGAACAAGCATCGACCGATAACGAGCGGGTCGACGAGGTCGGCGATCTGCTGTTTGCTGTCGTCAATTATGCCCGCCATCTGGGCCCCGTGACCGCGAAGCTGTGCAAAATGGCCATTTGGCTTCGCGCGCCCGGTGATCCGGGTTAGGATGCCGTTGCGGTGGATCAGGGAGCGTGCATGAAGCGGCTGTGGTCGGCGGACGAGCTGGGTGAACGCTGGA
>JBBRRC010000042.1:0-13853 GCA_038225385.1 Sphingomonadales bacterium
CTGCGACGTTTTCTGGATGACGCCGACGACGCCGCCGAGCTTCTTTTGCGAGACGCCGTAGTCATTCGATTTGACCAGCAGGCGGCTATAGAGCCGGATCGTCTCCTCAAGGCTGGATCGGGAGTCCTTGGCGATACGCAAGGTCTCGTACTGCGCGACGTTGTAGGCGTCCTGCGACCCGGCCAGAGCGCGAAGGCGGGCCTGCAGGTTCTGCACGTTCGATGCCGCGAACAGCAGCGCGCCGCCGCCCGCGAACCCCGATAGCGCTGCGGCGAAACCGATCCCGGCAACCGAGAACAGGCGGGCGCTGGCCGACAGGCGCGACGCGACGCCGCCAAGCGGGCCTTCGAAGATTTCGAGCGCGTGGCTGGCCTTGCGCAGATTGGTTTCGATCGTGCTGACTTCGCGCGATGCCCGGCTGAGCCCTTGAGCGGCCCGTTCGCCGGCCCGCGCGCCAGCCCGTTCGAACTGCGCGAAGGTCGCTGCAACGTCGCCGTCGAGCCGCGCCGAAACGGACAGCAGGAAATCGGGATATGCGCCGGCCATGGTATTCCTTTCCTACTGCGTGAATTGATAAGAGGCCGACCCCAAGGACGGCCCGGTGAGGGCGCCGCTGCGCCCGCGACCCCGAAGGATGGCGCGCGTGTTGGCGGGTATTTCGGCGACGCGGCGCTCGAACGCCTTGCCCGGATCGAACCGGCGGGCGCGCGACGTCGTGCGGATGAGGATGAAGGCGATGATGAACCCGACGGCCTTGCGTCCGGGCCCTGCCCTGCCGTGCTGCGGCAGTCGCCGCGCCGAGCCATAGCCCCGCGCCGCGTTCACCTGGACATCGTGGACGATCAGGAATGCTTCGCCCGGGTGCTTGCTGTTGATGAATACCAGCGGCCCGATGCGGCGATCATAGCCGTTCGCCTTGTACAGTTCCGGCGTCATCCGCTTGCGACCGGTCAGCCGCGGGATTTCGTCGGTGGCGAAGGCCAGCCACTTGCCCCGGCGGGGGATGATCGTGGTGCCGACCGCATAAGCCGCGAGCGCCGCAGCGGTGCGGTCGCTGCCGTGCGTGGCATAGATCGTCGCGCCGACCCGGAACCGCGCCCCGGCCGCCGAGGCGTCGGGGACATGGCCTTTCTTGAGGTCCGACGTGTAGCGCAGCGCGTTGGGCAGTTTGCCGAGCCCCGCCGACTGCATCGCCAGCACAATGTCGCGCCGGGCGAGGTCGGCGGATTGATCGACAGCCTTAGCCAGCGCCTTGCCGAGCGCATTGAGCCGGGCGCGGCGCTGGATGAGTAGTTCGGACGGTGGCGACGTTCGAACGCCGAACGTCATCCCCATCCGAAATCCTCTCCTGATAAAACAAGGGCGGCCCCGAAGGACCGCCCTTGCCCGTGCCTCGCCGTGCCCGACCGCGCCTTCGCAGTCTAGGCCGGCGGCGGCCCTCCGCGCTTTGCCAAGTCAAACGCTTGTTGGCTTACCTCATCATCTTCGACTGGCATCTTGTGAGCTCGAGCCGATATTGTTTCGATCACAAATCCGGCCGATAAGAACACCGCCCCAGCTAGAAACAGCGTCGGGCACAGCGCCAATGCGAGGGCGTAACCGCTCGCGGAATTGACTGCGGTATCTGCCAGGCTCGCTGAAGCGCCAGGGCTAATGCGGTCAAGTTCAGAGTAAAACTGACCAGACTCGCCAGCGTATTTCGCGCTTTGCGCAAATGCCTGATGCGCTACGAAAAACCAGAGCGCTGAGACGAAAATCAGAGACCCGCCAACGAGGCGACTAAACACACCCATCATACTTCTCCCCGCCCGGACGCTACCCGATGCGGGGGAAGTCAATCAACCCTGCGACTTTGGTCGATAGGTTTCGATGTGGCGCCCGATCGCCCGGAACGCCCCGATCAGTTTCACCGGCTGGTCGAGCAGCGGCTTGCCATCGGGCCAGGTGGTAAAGCCCCCCATGCCGTCGAGGCTGTTCGAATAGAGGGCTATCAGATCCCGTTGGTCTTGCGTGACGAGCCGCGCGGGGTTTTCTTTGTGGACGACGCCCCCGATTGCTTCGTATTCGCCGCCGGGGGGCAGGTCGCAGTCAAACCATTCTGGTCTGAGGGTGACGACGACGGCGACTGCGATTTTCCCTCGTCGGCCTTGGTGAAGCCCATCGCGCCGAGAACGTGATTGGCAAGCTGCGCCCAGCCCAAGCCGGGCAGAACGCCCGCGACCTTTCCGACGTTCAGCTTTTCGAGCAGGATCAAAGCCTCTTGCGCGACGTCGAGCGCGTCGAGCGTGACCGCGCCCTCCTCGCGCCGGAACACGGCGTCGATGCCGGACCAGCCGTCGAGCAGGATCGCCAGCATAATCTTTGGCGCATCGTCTTCGAAGGCATCATTGTCGGCAATCATCTGGCGCAGCGGCCGCGACGCGCGTTGCAGCTTGTCGAGCAGGTCGCTCATCGCCGCGATCTCGTCGGCGTCGACATCGACACCCTGATCCTGCGCCGCCCATGCCGCCTCGAGCCGCGGTGCGTTGATGAGATATTGCTCGTCCGACCACAGGTTCTTCAGTTCGGAAAGCTGCACCCGCCGAAGGGAATCGAGGTCGTGAGCCCGGAGCCCTTCGACCATCGCCAGCTTGTTGAACGCTCGCTTGTCGCGCGGTGTCGCCGGGCGCAGTCGGAAGACCACGCGCGGCGACACGTCCTTGAGCGACGGCGGGGTGTAGCCGTCGATTTCGTCTCCCGACAACGGGATCACATTGAACCTCCTTGGTTGAGCACTTGTGCCGGCCAAAGCTGGCCGAGTCTGATTTTGCTGATGGCGGCAGGCCGGACGCCAAAGCGAGCAGCGAGTTCAATCCCGGTTCCGCGATGCCGGGGCGCGGCGCGGATTTCTCGGACGTCGGCTTCCGTGAGCTTGGCGCGCGGGTGGTTTGCCCGTCGGCGGATTCGTTCAGGACGTTTGTGCATCCAGTGATCTTCGCCGAATAGGCGGCGGGCGCGCCCTCGATCAATCATGTCCTGTTGGTTCTCAGCGTCAGTGCCCCACCGTAAATGTTGAGGATTGACGCACCCAGGATTGTCGCAGGAATGAAGTGCTATCAACGCGCCAGGTCGCGGCCGTCCGTCCAAAGTCAACGCTACGTGCGTTGCCATTCGGGTTCGTCCGTCCACGCCAAATGCGCCGTAGCCGAGAGCATTTCGACCAGCCAACCATTCCCAACAATCGTTCGGACCCGCACGCTGGACCTTGCGCCAATACCTTGCCTTCAGGCGCTCGGTAACGTGCGGGCCGATTACGAAGACCATTGCCCGATCAATTAAAAGAACGGAATCACAAGCGAAATCTCGCGATTCGCCCCGTCCGAGTAGAGGTCGCCGCTGGTCGAGTAGAAATCGCCGCTGGCGGTCGGCGAGCGATAGTTCGCGCGGGCATCGGTGACGATGAAGCCGAACATGTTCCCGGTCGCCGAGCCGTATTGCAGGAACGTCGGGATCTGCGCCTGCGAATCCGCGATGGCCTTGAAGTCGGCGGTGGCCTTCAACACCTGGTTGAGCGTCAGCGACACGCTGCGCTCGGTCTTCGCCAGCTGCGCCGGGCCGTTGCCGGTGGTCTTGTTGGCGTCGGGTGGGTACGCGGCCTGCGCTTTGAAGTCGACGACCGCCGCCGAGCCGCCGAGCTGCAGGTTGGCAACCCAGAACTGTCCGCCATGGAACGGCGGGATGGCGAGGCCGGGGGTAATGACCGGGGCCGCCTGATCGGCGTCGGCATAGAGATCGCCCGACATGGTGAACTCGATCGACGGCAGTTCGGTCAGCGTCCGGCTCGCGGTCGGGAAGTTATACTTGAACGACGTGATCGCCATCCCGACGCCATCGAACCGGCGCGAACCGAGCCAGACCGAAATCGATCCGGTCGGAACGACGGAGGCCGGCGAAATCTGGTACGCGAGCTGCTTGGGGATTTGGTAGTTGGTGCCGGTAAAGGCCGAGCCGCCGGTGATGGCGAGCCCGGCAGCCTTGGCGGCGCTGTAGGACCGGATCATGGTCGCACCGAGCGAGCCGACGCCAAGCTGCGCAAGGAACACCATCAGCCCCTTGTAGAGATCGGCCGTTGCCGCTGCGGTCGCACCGAGCGTCGCGCTGGTCGTGGTGCCGCCGGCGCCCAGAGCTTCCGGCGCTGCCGGGATCGCCGCCGAGATGATCGTCTCGGAGTGCGACGCCATGCGGAGGATGCGGCCGGGGACATACGCACCGGCGGCGGGCGGAGTCGTGCCGCCGGGGCCGCGCAGGTAAATCTTGCCGCTGATGTCGAGCGTCGAGCCGAGCACGACGGGGCCGGGCGCGTGAATCGAGCCGAGATATTCGGTGATCGCCTGGGTAATGCCGTTCACCGTGACGGTGAGGTTGGCGCACTGCAGCAGGTCAGTGGTGGTGTTCGGCGTGTTGAAGGTGCCGGGAACGGTTTCGATGGTCAGCGCCATCGCGCTGTTCTGGACAAGATCGGCCATGGCGGCTGCTCCTTATGGGGTTGGGGTCAGCCGGGGTCAGTCGGCGGCAGTGGGGTGGGGAATGGGGGTCGACGCGATGGCGACGGTCGCGCTGGCGTCTTCCAGCATTTCGCCTTCGGCCAGTTCACGCAGGCGGATTTCGTCGGCGATGACGTGCTGCTCGACCGTCTCGGCCGAGAGCGTTCCGGCAACGGCGGCGTCATGCAGCGAATTGAAATCGATGCTCGCACAGGGGAGCGGCGGCGCAACCGGAGTGTGCGCCGTAGGGGCTTTCGCCATGACTGATCCTTTCAGAGAAAGACGGCGGACGTGCCGAGGACGGTGAACAGATTGCCCGCAGGCGTGAGGTATTGGACGTTGAGCGCGAGGGTCAGCGAGTTGACGTCCTCGCGGCCGACCGAGTCGGCGGTCTGGCCGACCGGGAACGCGCGCTGCACAAGGCCGCCGAGCGTGCGGTCGGCCTGTACCTTCGCCATCGCCAGCGCCGACCAGTTGGCGAGCAGGTCCTGAATCGTCGTCGACCCGGCGCGATCGACGAACTCGAGGTCGATGGTCGCCAGATGCTCGTCGCTCACATTGTCGTGCTCGCTGATCTGCTCGCCGGTGAACTGGACGAGGCAGCACGGCGTATCGCTATGATCGACCGGCGCGGACGGTGCGCGATCCGTGATGATCGTGAGGCCCGGAATGCCGGCGAGTTGCGCGGCAAGGGCCGAGACGACTTTACGGATGGCGGGCACCGTCACGCGACGACCTCGGCGAGATGAAGCAGCCAAAGACGCCCGGAGTTCGTCTGGCGGACGTCGACGATTTTGTAGGCCCGCCCGGTGCGCGGCAGTTCGATACGATCGGTCGCCTTGTTCGGCGTGGCGAGATCGGTCTTGTTGATCTCGACCGTGATCGCCGACGCGACGGCGCGGCCGAACCCGGTGGCGATCTCGGTTTCGGCGTGCGTCACCCAGCCCTTGATAGCCGGGTCGAGAGGCGCGCCGCCGCCGGGGCGATAGACGATCTCGTCACCGATGGAGGCCATTGTCAGCCGGTCGAGATCGTCGAAGACGTCAGTCACGCGGCGGGCGCGTCTTCGCCAGCGGCGGCCTTGCCCTTCGCCTTGGCGGCGGGAGCGGAAACGTCGACGAAGGCTTCGTCGTCATCCGAGCCGATGACTTCGGCGCTACCCGCCGCAACGGCTTCGTCGGCGATCTTGTCGGGCACGGTGAACACCAGCCCGGCGGGCAAGGTGCGGTCGTTCGAAGCGTCCATCTGATAGGTGAACGAGTCGAGCATCTTGATCTGCTTCACGGCAGAATCCTTTTCGATTGGCGAGAAATGGGGCCGACGCGGGCCGCAGGGTCAGACGTCCGCGTCGGCGGCGGCCTTAGGCGCTGGTGCCGCGCACGAGCAGCTGGGGCCGCGTCACGAACGGCAGCGGGTTCTGCTGCGTGTGGATGCGGACGAACTTGTCGAGGCCCGACGGGTCCGGCAGCACCTTCACGTAGCGGGTCGCGCCGGGCTTGTTGACCTCGCCCATGAAGTCGGCGGGGCCGTAGTAAGTGCGGAACGTCTGGCGCGTGCCTTCCGGGAAGAACCGCGCTTCGCCGGCCGGGATGAACCGGGTCGTGGTCTGCGAGTTGTCCGGGTTGAGATAGGTCGCGCGGCCCAGATACTCCTCGAACGTCACGCCCTTGTGGTAGAAGGTGCGGCGGACGTCGTTGCGAAGCGGTTCCTGCGTGCTCTGGTAATACTGGTACGCCGCCTTGATGGAGGCGTGACCGGTGAGCGAGTCCATGAACTCGGGCGAGCACAGCGCGCGGACCCCCGTGCTGGTTTCGCCCAGCATGTTGAGGTCCATGTAGCGCGAAACCGAGACGATCGTCGCGCCGATGTCGGTGTTCGCGCTCGAAAACACGAACGACGTGTTCTGCTCGGTGATGCCGAAGTCGGTGAACAGGTTGAGCAGCACCGTGCCGTCGGCGTCGGTGATCTGGCCGCGTAGCGCCGACATCTGCAGGTTCTCGGTGGTGATGTCGTGCTTGTTGGCGGCCTCCATGATCTTGTCGCCGACGAGATCCATCAGCGCTTCGAGCATGTATTCCTCGCCGAACCGGCGAATGTTCTGCACATCGTCGGCATAGACATATTCGTCATGCTCGATGTGGAACACGTCGTAGGTGCGGCCGGTGCGCTTGGCGGTGACGCCGGTGGTGCCTGCATTGCCGCCGCGACGCGAGGTCGGGAGCAGGTTGAGCACGCCGTTCTTGAACTCGATGAACACGCCGGTCGTCGGCACCGGCTTGGCAGCGAACAGGCCGAGTTCGGTCGTGCGGCCATAGGTGTTCGGGATGATATTGATGGAGTCGGTGAGCGTGCGGGTGTTGAAGCCGTCCGCCTTGAAAAGATCGAGCATTGCCATGGCTTTTGGTCCTTATGCCAGGGAGAGGGGGACGGCTTCGCTGAGGATCAGGCGCCGCGGTGGAAGGTGATGGCGTCGGTGTTCTTCAGCGCGACGAGCGCTGCGTCCTTCTGCGCCTGCGTCGTGAACGAGGCGTCGAAGATGACCTTGTTCGAATTGACGTCGGCGGGGCCGCGGGTCAGGACGTCGGCCTTCTGATCGGCACTGGTGGCGTCGACGGTTTCGAGGACGATCGCGGTCGGGATCTGACGGCCATCGGCACCGGCCTGCGTCGCGGGCCAATACTTCGTGGTGGCGGTCTTGATCCCGAGCAGCGTGCCCAGCTTGACGATGCCGGCGCCAGATTCGATCGTGATCGTCTCGCGGCTGTAGCCGTAGGGCGACTCGAACTTGACGACATCGCCGACGTAATTGCCTTCGGTGTAAACGGCCATGTCTCAGGCTCCTTTCTTCGGAAAGCGTGCTGCCATGCGGGTCAGCACGGTGGGGGCGTTGGCGTCGGGATTGCCGCCATGCGCCGTGACCGCGGGGTTGGCGGCTTCCGTGTCCATGCGGTCGCTGAAGGACGGGCCGGCGGGCTTGTCGCCGCCGAACTTGCCAAGCATTCCGATGACGCGGTCGGCCGGCAGGTCGGTTTCGGCAAGCAGTTCGATCGCCGCCGTCATGCGGGTGGCGGCGGGTTCGGAACGAAGGACGGTCGACCAGCGAGTGTTGCAGGCGGCGACGGTCGTGTTGACGACGCTGGCGAGCCCCGCGTCGGTGACGCCGACGGCACTGGCCACCGGCCCGCCTTCGTTGGCGGCGGCCATGCCCTTGTCATCGCCATCGTTGCCGTCGTCGGCGGGCTTCTTCTTGCCGTTCGGCACTTTGGCGCCCTCGGCGTCGACCTCATCGCCGTCGTCGTCGAACATCGGCGCGGCGGCAGCGGGGGCGGCGGCATCGGCAGCAACGGCAGGCAGGCCAAGCGCCGCCAGCACGCGGTCGGTGAAGCCCTTCGTGGGTTCAGTCATGTCAGTCTCCTTGGGGCAGCGGGCTCAGTGCCCGGTCAGGTGCTCGGTGAAAGCGTTGAAGCCGGCGGTGGCGCTGGCGATGGCGTCGATCATTCCAAGGCCGCGCGCCGCGTCGGCGTCGAAGCAGCGGGCTTCGGTCGCCAGCATGGATTCGGCGCTGACGTTGCGGCCCTTGGCGACCGTCTCGGCAAACAGCACGCGGACCTTTTCACAGGTCGCGAGCCATTCCTGATAGGTCGCATCGGCCAGCGCCTCATACGGATTGCCGTCGACCTTGTGCGCGCCGGCATGGATCAGCGTGATCTTCACGCCATCCTCTTTCAGCGCTTCCGACAGGTCGGCGTGCATCATCACGACGCCGATCGAGCCGGCCCCGGCCGTGCGCGGCGCGATCAGCATGTCGCACTGGCTCATCAGCGCATAAGCGGCGCTGTAGCTCGCCTCGTTGACGCAGCCCCAAACGGGCTTGCCGCCGGTGCGCGCCGAGCCGCTGCGGATTTCGTCGGCCAGGTCGAAGCAACCGCTGACCTCGCCGCCGAAGCTGTCGCCGTCGAGCCAGATGCCGCGCACGTTGGAATCCTGCCGCGCCATGCGGAGCTTCGCGGTCAGGCCGTCATAGCCCTGCATCCCCGACGAGGCGTGCAGGTTGCCGCTCTTGTGGACCAGCGATCCGGCGACCGGGATGATCGCCGCGCCATCGACGACCGCATAGGCGGGCTGCGACGACCGGGTAGTGACTTCGACCGCGCCCGTGCTGACGACGGTTTCGGACTCGTCCCAATCGTCCATCATCTTGCGGCGCTGGCGATCGGTGAACACCTTGGCGACCTGCCGGGCCTTCGCCGGGTGCGCGAGCAGCGGCGTGTCGAACAGCCGCGAGGCGAGGAACGGATAAGCGACGGCGTTCATTTCTTGCCCCCGGCAGCAGGCGGTTCTTCCGGGGCGTCGTTCGATGGCACGAACGGCTGTTCGCCCGGATAGGGCAGCTTGGCCGCCTTCAGCAGTTCCATCTCGCGCGCCAACTGTTCGATGTGTTCTTCTTCATCGATGCCGTCTTCAGCGAGCAGCTCGCGGAGCGTGAGGTTGCCGCCGTCCCGCGCGATGCGTTCGGCCTCGCGCTCCTTCTTGGCGTCGATATAGCCGCGACCGGGGCCAACCCAGCACGGCCGGACATAGCCCATCAGGCCGGTGCGCAGCCCGGCGATTGATTTCGGCAGCACGACGCGCCCCGACTCGATCGCTTCCTCGAGCCACAGCGCGAACATCGGGGTCAGCACGCCGTCGCCGAACATGTCACGCTCGGCGGTGGTCGCCTTCCAGACCTCGTTGAGCGCCGCGCGCGCCGATGAATAATTGACCTGCGACCAGTCGTAAGAAAGCTGCTCGTAGGACACGTCGAGGATCGCCGCGACGTACCGCAGCCAGACCCGCTCGGAGGCTTCGAAGTCGGCGCCGGGATCGTCGAACCCGACCGCCTGGAACTCCTCGCCTGGCAGCAATTGCCCGACCTTGGAGCCGTTGAACGTGTAGCCGCGCTGCGCGTGATAGGCTGTCTGGAACGCCGTGAAGTCTTCGAAGGCTGTCAAGTCGTCGTCGGTGCCATCGGGCGCTTCGGTCAGCGCCTTGAACAGCACGTCGCTCGGCAGCGACGATTTCACGAAGGCGGCGTAACTGGCCTTGATCGCTGCCTTCTGCAGTTCGAGGTCGCTGCGGGTTTCGAGCATCCGCAGGCGCTTCATCGCGATCGTGAGGATCGAAATGCCGTTCGACTGCTCGGCCTGGAACTGATCGAACCAGTGGATGACGCGACGGCGGCCCCACTGCGTCTCGGCCGGGATCCGCGTCCATGAATAGGAATCGCGCGGGTTCTGCAGGATCAGGTCGCCGGGATGCTGGTTGCGGATATGGTACGCCGTCGGCGCGCCGTAGCGATTGATCTCGATGCCGCCGCGCAGCGTGTAGGAATCGGGCAGGCCGCGCGGGTTCGAAAGCCGCTGCGGATCGACCATCTGAAACGCCGTGCCGTAGCGCCCGCCGCGGTTCGGCAGCCAGACCGGCAGGATGAGGCAGCGCCCGTCGTAGAAATGATGCCAGTACGCGACCCGCGCCATCCCGCCGAAGGTCAGGCGGCGGCCGGCATCGACATACTTTCCTTCGTCGCCGGTGTAGATTTCCCATTCGGCTTCGATCGCCTTGGCGAGTGCCCGGCCCTCGTCGGCCGAGATGCGAAGCGCCGCGATGTTCGGCTTGACCTGCAGCCGGACCTTTGCGCCGAGGACGTTATTGACCTTGCGGCGGCCGGCGGCGTGAGCCCAACCCGAATTGCGGCTAAGGTCGCGCTGCCGCGCGTCCATGACCGTCCGCTCGGCAAACAATGGGCCGTCGGCGGAGCGAATTGACGGCACCCAGCCCCCAAGTTCGACAGACGTGCGACTCGCCGCTTCAAATGATGTCGAGCCCATCAGGGCGCGCCGCGCGGGACTGGTAAGCGCGCCGGTATCAGCCACGGACAAAACTCGGTCGCATCACGCCGCGCCGGAAGCCGGACGATGCCGGGTCGCCGGTGAGGGCGACGATCTGAGCATCGAGGCGATCAATGTACGCCTGCAGTTTCAGCGGGTCGGTCGGACCGTCGTATTTGATCCGGCGGCCGTCCCGCCAGACGTCCTTGACCGACTTTCCCATGTGCAGTTGATGCAGGGCGGCGCTCGCCTCGTCCCGCCGTGTCTGCAAAGTGGCGAGGTCGTCCATTATCGGGTGAGCCTTTCAAGGAGTCGATCACGGCGGGCCTGCTTGGGGTCCGCCGGGGGTTTCGGTGTCGGTTTTGGTTCGTCGGGGTCGATGTCGGTTTCCCGCCCGGCGGGGGCGTCGAGCACGATCCTTCGCGCCCATGCCGGCGGTCGCGACCAGTCGATGCTTGGGCGTTCGGGCTTCAGCAGTTGCCGGGCCGCTTCGTTGTAAACGAGTAGATCAAACGTCTCGTTCGGCCCCCGCCGCTCCCATTCCTCGTCGACCAGCGCCTCGTTGGTCATCTCGTCGATGTGGCTCGAACTCATGTCGATCGGCAGATGCAGATAGCCCGCGCCCGGCGAGTCGACCGCGATGCGCTCGGCGATGAGCCGTTTCAGCTTGTGGACGCCAAGGTCGTATTCGGTGACGGCGGGCTCGATTGACCGGCCCTGATCGTCCTTGTTGACCTCGCGGCCGTTGCCGATCTCCTGCGCCTTCTTCGACGCCGCGCCCTTGATGAGCCGCAGCCGATAGGCGTTTGGTCCTCGGCACATGCCGAGCTTCATCTGCCGCGCGAACTGGCGGGCTTTCCATGTCACGCCGGGAACGCCGCCGGTATCGACCGCCGTCGAGGCGATGCCGAGCCCAGAGCGCAGATCGTGCGCAAACGGGTAACGCTCCTTCATCACCAGATCGCGAATGACCATCCAATCCGCCTGCCGCAGTCCGGGCTTCAACGAGCGCCCCGTCGCCGGGTCGGTCTTCAGCGTGTAGCGGTCGACGATGCAGGACTCGCCGTCGCGGCCCCAGCCCATCACCAGCACGTCGAACTTGTCGCCGCCGACGTCGACCGCGGCGGTCAGGAACAGTACCCAGCGCGGCAGCGATAGCAGGCGATGCTTGCCGTCGGGCTCGGCGTCGGCGGCGTCCTTGACCCGCTTCTTCAACCGCCCCGCGTCAAGCGCCTTGCTGGCCGCGTCGCCGCCCTCATAGACCTCGCCGAGCGACTTGGCCGTGACCTCGCGAAGTCGTTCTGGCTTCCGCGTCCGCTCATAGAATACCAGCGCGCCGACATATTCGCGGGCCAGTTTCCCCCACGAAACGAAGGGCGACATCGTGCCGTGGATCCAGAAGGACCAGGTGTCGTTCGCCTTGACCTCGCCGGTGACGATGCCCTCGACGGTTATCGTCTCGCCTTCGTGGACGAACCGGCCCAGCGCCAACATCTGCGTCTTCGACTCATCGAAAATCGACGAACCGCAGTGAGGGCAGGTCAGGCAGGCCGTCGCCTCGATATGATCGAGCAAATCGTCATCCGCCATTCCAGTCGGCCTCGAATAGTCGAGCGTCATGCGCCAAGGCGCGGTCGGGCACGGACTCGACCAGCCCGCGCAATGCGGGCAGGGCCAGTACCAGATGCCGCGCGTGCCTTCTTTCCACGCCGGCGAGATGCCGTCGGTCCAACCTGCGTCGGGGTGACTGCATAGATACGCCTTGCCGGTGTTTCCGAAGGCGCGGGCGCGGATTGCGACCTGTTGCCGGAACGTCCCGCGAAGCCGCTTGGTGAAGCCGTCGATTTCGTCGCCGACGATAAACCGCGCCTGCACACCGCGAATCGTGCGCCCGTTGAGCGGGAGCACCTGAAAGAACCGGCCCTGAATGCGCTTCAGGCGCCGCTTGTTGTCCGACACGCCCTTGCCGATTTTGGCGGCCAGATCGGGGTGCAGCTCAAATAGCGGATTGATCGTCGTGTCGATGTAGCGTTCGACGTCGGTTTCGCCCGGCAGATACCAGAGCACGTCGGTCATCGGGCCGTGCTTCAGGCGCTTGAACAGCGCATTCTCGGCGGCAACGGTCTTTCCGGTACGGGCCGGGCCGACCACAACGACCGCCCGAACCCGCTGATCGTCGAGCGCATCCTGTATCGGCAGGATGTACGGCGTCAGCGACTTCGACCAAGGCTTTGCTCCGCCCTCGTCGTTGGGGATCAGCCGGTCGCGCGCGGCACAATCGGTAATCGAAATCCGTTCGGGCGGCGTGAGAAGCCGGATGGCCTCCCGCGCGATCTCGACCGGGCTGGCACAATAGCCGTCCGACGAAAGTTGCTCGAAAGTCCGTTCGAGTTCATCCAGCAGTAGCGACACGGCCAGCGGTCAGACGGCGCTCCATCGACTCCATCGCGGTCATAAGCACGGTCCTCAATCCATCCTCGACCTGCATCCTGATCGTTGCGGGCCATTGTCCGGCGGGGTCGATCTTGCCGAGCAGACCAAGCACATCGGTCTGGAAATCCGAGCAGAACCCGGTAAGCGTCGCCTGCATTTCATCGGCCCGAACGTACTGGCCCTGCATCATCTTCAGCTTGTGGGCGAGCATCTGCGCCTCGCCGATGGTCTTGAGGTCGCCAGCGGTCAGCGACTCCGGTTGCTCCAAAGTTTGAGGGTCGGCCGCTGGCATCGGTGTCGCGAGTCCCGACAGCCGCGCCATGCGCGCCGCCCGTCCCCGCCGGTCCTTCAACACGACTTCGCACTTGGCGATCAGGTGTTTGAGCACAGCCTGCACATCGAATGTGTAGGCCAGGCCTTCCGCGCCGCGCGACTTGATTGGCCAGCCCGGATCGGCGGCGATCAGGTTCATCATATGGCGCTGCGTCATGCCGATCGCCTTCGACAGTTCGTTGGCGTTCAACGTGTCGCCGCGCTTCGATTTGGCGAATGCCGTCTTCAGGATGGCGAGGCGGGCGGTCGGATCGGCCGGCTTGCGGGCTGCCATCAGAAACCGATGCGGAAGCCGAATTGCATCCGCTGGTTGCGCACGAGCGCGCCGCCTGCAGCGCCACCCGAAAGGGTTGAGGTCGCCACCGCGATGCTGCCGACCGCCGACGCGAAGGTGATCTTCGTCGACAGGTTCGACGAGGCGGTGCTTGTGGCGGCGAAGGTCGATGCCAGCGTGATTGCCGTGCTCAGCGACGATGACGCGGTGCTGGTCGCAACCGCGTTGGAGGCCAAGGTCGTGTCGGCGGCGCCTTGCAGCAGCAGCAGGAAAAGCGATGCGATCATGCCGCCACCAGATCGGTGAACGTCGGCCGCAGCGGCACCTTGCCGCCGTCCGCGCCGGTCGAGGTTTCGTAGAGCATCCCGTCAATGGCGCTATTCTCAAGCGCGAAATTGGTTTGGCTCTTGCCCGTCGTGCCGA
>JBBRRC010000043.1:0-13421 GCA_038225385.1 Sphingomonadales bacterium
CACCGGATTAGATCGCGCGTTGCCTCTCAAGTCGTCCGAGGTGTTCTGGGTCAATCGCGATCTGCAGATAGTAGCGACGGGCCAGCTAAGCGGTCGCCGTTGGCGACAGTTGCGGCGGGCACGAGAGGCTCGCTCGACCCATTGCACGAAGCCGCTGCGCGGCATTGGTGTTGGCGGTGAGGTAGCGCGGCTGCGCTGAGGTTTGGCCCCGCGGGGAAGGCGGCGGACGATGGAGTTCCTTCAACGAGAGGAACTCGACCATGGCCACTCAACCGAACAACCGCCCCGTCACCCCGCTGCGTCAGCGCATGCTCGACGACATGGCGATGCGCGTAATGGGTTCGCGGACCCAGCACGACTACGTCCGCCACGTCTGCGCCTTTGCGGCTTTCCTCGGGCGCTCGCCCGACACCGCAACCGCCGAGGACGTACGGCGCTTCCAGCTTCACCAGCGCAAGGACGGTGTCGGGGAGTCGACGATCAACGGCACGGTGTCGGCACTGCGCTTCCTGTTCGGGGTGACGCACGAGCGACCCGATCTGTCGCGGCGGCTGGTGCTGGCGCGTCGTCCCAGGAAGCTGCCCGACGTGCTGAGCGTCGAGGAGGTAGGAAAGCTGCTCGAGGCGGCGCCGGGCATCAAGTACCGCGCCGCGCTCGGCGTCGCTTACGGTGCGGGCTTGCGCGTGTCGGAGGTCGCGCACCTCAAGGTGGACGATATCGACAGCAAGCGCATGCTGCTCCGGATCGAAGAAGGCAAAGGGCGCAAGGACCGCAACGCCATGCTCTCGCCGCAGCTGCTCGAGCTGCTGCGGCTGTGGTGGCGCGAAGGCAAGCGGCGCAGCGTCCTGCTGCCGCACGGCTGGCTGTTCCCCGGGCGCAGCTACACCGACCCGCTCTCGACGCGGCAACTCCACCGTGCCGTCTGCGAGGCGGCCGACGCCGCGGGAATCCGCAAGCGCGTCAGCCCGCACACGCTGCGCCACAGCTTTGCTACCCATCTGCTCGAGCAGGACGTCGATATCCGCGTGATCCAGGTGCTGCTGGGGCACAGCAGGCTCGAGACGACCGCGCTCTACACCAAGGTTGCGACGCGCACGATCCGCGCGGTCACCGGTCCGCTCGACCGGCTGATGGCGCTGATGGAGGGCAGGACGCCCGCCGGTTGACGCCGCGTGCGCGCCTCCCTCGAGGTCGCCGACATCTTCCGCAGCGCAGGACCCGCATATCGGGCGGGGCATGCCGGGCATCTGGGCCTGCACCAGCTGAAGGTCATGTCGGCGATCGAGCATTGCCGCACTGCCGCCATGGGCGGTCACGTCGAGGCCTGCACCGACTGCGGGCAGTGGCGGATCGCCTATAACTCCTGCCGCAACCGCCACTGCCCGCGGTGCCAGGGCGCGGCCGCGCGCGCCTGGCTCGCCGAACGCGAGGCCGACCTGCTGCCGGTCGGATACTTCCACGTCGTGTTCACGCTGCCCGCCGAGGTCGCCGATATCGCCTTCCACAACAAGGCTCTGGTCTACGATCTGCTGTTCAGGGCGGCGGCCGAGACGATGACGACCATCGCCGCCGACCCGAAACATCTGGGCGCCCGCATCGGCATCACCGCGGTGCTGCATACATGGGGGTCGGCGATGACCCACCATCCGCATGTCCACATGATCGTCCCGGGCGGCGGCATCGCCCGTGACGGCACGCGCTGGATATCATCGCGGCCCGCGTTCCTGCTGCCGGTCAGGGTGCTGGGCAAGCTGTTCCGCCGCCTGTTCCTGACCCGGCTGACGGCGTTGCACGATGCAGGGCGGCTCGGCTTCTTCGGCAGCCTCGCGCACTTGGCCGACCGCCGTGCGTTCCTGCGGCACTTGTCACCGGTCCGCAAAAAGAACTGGATGGTCTATGCAAAACCGCCGTTCGCGGGACCCCAAGCCGTGCTCGCCTATCTGTCGCGCTATACCCACCGGGTCGCGATCTCGAACACCCGGCTCCTGCGCTTCGACAAGGCCGGCGTCACCTTCCGCTACAAGGATTACCGCCGCGACGGTGCCGACCGGCAGCAGACCATGACGATCTCCGCCGACGAGTTCGTCCGCCGCTTCCTGCTCCACGTCCTGCCCAAGGGCTTCCACCGCATCCGTCACTATGGCCTGCTCGCCGGTGCCACCCGCAAGGCCCATCTCGAACACGCCCGACAACTGCTTGGCGTCGCGCCGCCGCCCGATAACGACACACCCGACGAACCAACCGATATCCGCCCGCCATGCCCCTGCTGCGGCGGGCACATGATTATCGTGGAAACCTTCGAGCGCTGGCGCCAGCCCCGCGCGCCGCCGCACGCTACATCAGCGACCGGGATGGCCACCTCATGACCCGGCATGGCCAGGCCGTACTGAGCCCCGCAGTTCCTGCGGTTCCGGCGATGATGCCGCTCGCGCCGACGACACCGCCACCCGCACCGGCGGCCATCTCAAGCTCGATCCTGGCCAACATCGACGCTGCAAGCCGCCAGCAAAGGCCACGTTCCGGCCCGCCGATGTGCGTCCAGCCAACCGATGCGCCCGCCCCGCAACGGGCCGAAAACCGAAAAACCCATAGGTCACCGCCCGTGACCCGCGGCTTCCTGCTTTGGAGGATATCGTACGCCAAGAGGCGCCCGATATCCTTCACAATACCGGTCACTCAAAGCAGCTCGACGGCTCCCCAGAATCGGCCATTCGTTCATCTTGGCCGTGCGACCGGCTTGGTGCACGCCACGAGGGTCAGCTGAACGGCCAGAGGGGGCTGGGAAGCGGACAGGCGGCTTCTGGCCAAAGAGAAGGCAATTCAGACGTTCAAGGGCAAGCGCGCCGCCGTCCGCGTTGTCGAGACCCGGTGCCCGGGCATCTGCCCGCGCAACGCGGTTGCGGTAATCGACGGCCTCAGCCCGGGCAAGGTCCTGATCATCGCGCGGGGCACCGACACCGGCACGATCGCAGATCGACTGGAGCTGCAGCTGGTTTGAGGGCCTAGATGCTGAACCGCTCGGCGCCCGAGACGAGGCTTGCAAGGACCGCGGCCGATAACCGGAAGCCGGCCGTATCGTCGGCGATATAGCCTGCCACCTGACTGCGGTGCGCGGCGATGGCCCAGCGCTTGCGCGCGCGGTTACGGCCCGGTCCACGCTGGACTGCATCCACTCGCGACCAGACGGCGTAGGTGATCAGCGGCAAGCCGAGCCGTCGTGCCGCGGCCCGCGCCAGCCGCGCCGCCGCCTGGTGATCGGGGTGATGGTCGGCGTCCGACGTCACCAGCACTACGCCTGTGCGCAGCGCGACCAATTGGCGGGTCATGCGGTGTCCGTTGGCGATCTGCCTGACCCGGCCGTCACCCCAGCCCAGGCGGCGAACCGACGCTCCGCCCGCGCCCAGCCGCGCGAGGGCCCGGCGCTGCTCGCCTCTGCGCACGCCTCCTAGCGCTGCCGGGGGCCAGCGCTGCGACGACGGATGTGAGGCGTCGCCGTCGGTCAAGGCGATGACGCCAACCCTGGCGCCGCGCCGGGTCGCGTCCGCGATCAGGCTGCCGCAACCCAACGTTTCGTCGTCGGGATGCGGCGCGATGACGACAATCCGCCGGCCCCTCGCAAGGCGGATGATGCCAGCCGGCAGGATCGGGCGGAACGCAGCAGGGCGGCGGGGGTTCGGCACGGATGCGCAATGCCCAGTCCGTCGCAGACGTTCCGCAGAACGGGGAAACGCTGGCCGCGGTGACCGATCGCATCTGGCTGCGTGCCGCTGCAGTCGATGACGCTGCCGCGTTCCCCGCGCCCGACATTGCCGACCTGGCGGAGTCCGGGCTGATCGCGGGATGCACCGACCTGCTCGGCGCGCAGGCGTTGCCGGTGCTCGCGGCGATCGGCAGCGCGAGCCTGACCGTCGGCAGGTTGTTCGAGGGCCACCTGAACGCGGTCAAGCTGGCCCGCCGCTACGGCAATGGTGCCGCGGCGTCGATCCTGGCGCGGGAAGCTGCGGCCGGGCGCATCTCGGGCGTGTGGAACGCGGAACGTGGCGGCGGCGTGACCGCGACCCGTGTGGCCGGCGGCTATCGCCTGTCAGGCGGCAAGGTGCACTGCTCGGGGGCGGGAACAATTCGCCGCCCGGTGGTCACCGCGCACATCGACGGCGAGACGCTGCTGCTGCTGCCCGACCTCGCCGAATGCGCCGCAAGGGTCGATCTCAGCGTGTGGCGTGCGTCCGGAATGCGCGGCACTGCAACTGGGAGCGTCAGCTTCGACGGCGTCGAGGTGCCCGACGCGGCAGCGATCGGCGGCCCCGGCGATTATTACCGCAGCCCGTGGTTCTCGGGCGGCGCGTGGCGGGTGATCGCGGTCCAGCTCGGCGGCCTCGACCGGATCATGGCGCTGCATGCCCAACGGCTGCGCGTCGACGATCCGGTCGCGCGCGCGCGGTTCGCGGTCGCCGCGGGCGCGCACGAGAGCGCCCGGCTGCTTGTCGCCGAGGCCGCGAGCCGGGCAGAAGCTCCGGCCGAGGAGCCGGAAGCGATCGACGCCTATGTCGACCTTGCCCGCGCCACCTTCGAGACCGCCGCGCTGGCGGTGATCGAGGCGACCCGCCGCAACGTCGGCCTGTCGACATTCATCGCGCCCGACCCGCTCGACCGCTGCCTGCGTGATATCGAGACGTATCTGCGCCAGCCCTTTCTGGACGCGTCGCGCGACCATGCGGCGCGCTGGCTGGCGGGGCGGGGCGGGCGGTTCCACCCATGACCGGCGACGCCCGCGACCCCGGCTATTTCGACGCGCTTTATGCGGCCGACGCCGACCCGTGGCGGTTCGAGACCAGCGACTACGAGGCCGCCAAGTACGCCGACACGGTCGCTGCCCTGCCAAGGCCGCGCTATGCCGACGCGGTCGAGCTCGGCTGCTCCATCGGCGTGCTGACCGAACAGCTTGCCGCGCGCGCCGACGCCGTGCTCGGCATCGACGTGGCCCAGGCCGCCCTCGACCGCGCCGCTGCCCGGTGCGCCGCGCTACCGCACGTCCGCTTCGCGCGGATGCGGATGCCTGACCAGATGCCGGACGGCCGGTTCGACCTGATCATGCTGTCGGAGGTGCTTTATTACTTCGGCCCGCCGACGCTGGGCGCGCTCTCGGAGCGGCTGCGGGACATCGCCGCGCCCGCTGCCGACCTGGTCCTGGTCCACTGGCTCGGGCCGACCCCCGATTATCCGCTGAACGGCGATGTCGCTGCCGCGACCTTTCTCGAAGGGGCGGCAGGCTGGGCCCAGGTCACGCGGCAAGAGCGACGTCAGGACTATCGGCTCGACGTGCTGCGCGCCGTTCAAGCGCCGAGATAAGTCGCTCGGCCCGGCGGACTTCGCGCGCGAGATCGGCGGGGCACAGCCGCCGCCGCCCAAGTCGCGGCGTCGCCGCCTCCACCGCTGCCCAGCGCGCCGCGAAGCCGCTGCCGGTGTCGCGCCGCAATCGCGCCCGCAACACCAGCCGGCGCATCAACACCAGCGTCGGCTCGAGCGCCGCGTCGCACGGCGATGTAATTTTGCCATGGCTGGCAAGCATGTCGGCGAAGCCGCCGGGGGCGCGCCCGACCAGCCGAGGCGACGTGTACACGAGCGGGGCGTGGCTCCGACGCAGGCGAAAGCCGGCGCGCTCGACCGCGTCGATGAGCGCTCGATCCTCGGCGAGCGCGATCGGCGGAACGCCGCCGACGGCGCGGTACGTTTCCACGGTCAATGCAAGGCTCGCACCCCAGGCCCAAATATGGCGCGGCCAGGGATCGTGCGTACGTGGATCGATGAGGTCCTCCAAGCGGGCGTGCAGGGCCGCCAGTTTCCATTCGTCCGCACGATGATCAAGGTCGGGAAGCCCCTCCCGCGCCGCCGCATCGAAGCTGATCACACCCGCGACCGCATCTGCGCCGCTGGCGATTTCACCAAGGTTCGCCGCGATCCAGTCGACGTCGACCCGGCTGTCGGCATCGGTGCTCATGACGACGCCGGCCGGCCCGGCGCGATCGGCGGCGAGGTCCATGACGTGGCGGCGCGCGCCGCCGGCATGGGCTCGATCGGCGGGCAACGCGATCTCCACGACTTCGACCTGGGCCGACCGGGCCACATAGGCGCGCGCCAGGGCCGCCGTATCATCGGCGCAGTTGTTGGCGCCAACGACAATAGTGGCGCGAACGCGCGCGTGTTCCGCGGCACGATCGAGCGCGGCCAGGCAGGGAATGATATGCGCCGCCTCGTCCCGGGCCGGAACGGCGACCGTGACCGGGCGCGCCTCTCCCGCAGGCAGACTGGGTAGCGTCAGGTTTTCGCGGGCGAGCCACATGGTGATCGTAACGCTGCGGCGATAGTCCGGTTGCGCCGCTGCTCCCATCCGGGGCCGGCACTTTCGTGGGTAACCTATCGTCGCCCGGAGTTCGTGGAGCCTGCTGGTCAGGTTCGGGCGGGGCAGCGGCTTCCCTAGCGGCCCGAAGTCTCAGCCCCTTCGAATATTTTATGACATCCGCCCGCGCCGATCGCGAACAAGGCGCCGAGAGCGGCAAGGGTCTGCGCGCCACGGCGTGACCGGGCGTTTCGTCATTTGCATTCCCTGTATTGAACGAAACCGCCCGGCTGCCCAGTCGCGACGCCGCGCGACTACTTCTTCATCATGCCGTCATCGCTCTTCATCATGTCGGGGTGCATCTTCATCATCGCGCTGCATTTCTTGCTCTTCATCATCGCGCTGTGCGACATCTTCTGGCACGACTTCATGGTCTTCATTTCCGCCGGCGACATCTTCATCGAGTCGCTGGCCATTGCATCCTTGGCCATCTGCGCCGTCGCGGGCGCCGCGAAAGCGATGGTCAAGCCGACGGCGCAGATCGAAAGAGAGCGAAAGTTCATGATATCCTCCTGGTTAAGGATTTCATTCAACGCAGATTTTCGCCACCTGTCGCCTGTCCACTAGCCCGCACCTGCGATTTTGCGACTCCGCAACGAATTTCCCTGAAAGTCTCATTTGTGGCTGCGAGCGAACTGCTTCGGGGTCAGGCCAAAGTGGCGCCGGAAGGCCGAGCTTAGCCCACATGACGACGCGAAGCCGGTTGCGCGCGCCACCTCGTCGAGCTCCGTTCCGTCTAGAACCAGTGTCCGCGCCCGCTCGACCCGCAGGTCTGCAAGGTAGCGCGCGGGTGTCGTCCCCGTCGATTGCCGGAAGGCGCGAAATAGCTGGGCGCGGCTCACCCCCGCGATGGCGCTGAGCTCGGCTAGCGTGACATCGTCGGCAAGGTGCGCGCGTAGAAAGTCGTCGACCCGGCGCAGACGCCAAGCGGCAAGTCCGCCCTTGACTGCGGCCTGCATCGACCGCTGATGTCCGCCAATATGGCGCTCTGGCAACGTCGAGCGGGTCAAGACCAAACGGCCAATCAGCGTGGCGAGAAGGCTGTCGGCATAAAGCCGCTTACCTGGACCGCGCCGCGCGCATCGCAGCAGCTCGTGAAACAACATTTCGATCAGGGGATCGCGAAAGCCGACATCGTCCCGGAACTCGAAACCGTCGCGGTCGCAATGAAACTCGTCGCGCGCGAAACTGCAGACGAGATCGCTGGCAGGGGTCAGATGGACGTAGTCGATCGGACCGAATGTCCGCCACCGATTGGCCTGACCGCGAGGCATCAGAGTCAATGCGCCGTTGTCGATATTATGGACGCTTTGCGAACGCCCGCACTGGCGATGGACGAGTTTGGGGCCGCCACCATGCAGGCACAATATGTCCTCGGAGAGGACGGGCTGGACGACCGCGCACGGCGTCTCGGAAAACGCCCGCACCGCATAGCCCGCTCGGCCATCGCCCGTGTGGCCGGTCGTGCCGCCATCGAGCTGGTCATGCCATACTACAGCCGCGACCGCCGGCACCGGCCGGTCGTCGCGACAGTCGTTGTCCAGCATCAGACTTCGACCTTCAGGCGGGCCTGAGCGCCTGTCACCTCAAACATCTCGCCGTGCGGCACGACCGTGATCTGCCCGAATTCGGCGAGTAGCTGGCGATAGGCATCTGCCACCGGGCGCGGATTGCGGTTCAGGTCGTAGAGGCCACATGCATTCACCGTATCGTTCTTCTGCGCCAGCGCGATATCCCAGTCGATCTGGTCGATCAGACTGTACCAGGTGAAGCCCAGCACGGGCACGCCGTCGCGGCGCATCTTTAGGATGTTCATCCACTGCTTCCACAGCCACGTTGGCGCGGCATCGTTGTCGGCGACGTTGGTTTCGGTGTGCATCACCGGCTTGCGGTAGCGCTGATAATAAGTGTGGGTGATATTGTACCAGCCGAGCACGTCCTCGGCCGGGCACATGCTACCGTCGGGCTTCAGGATCTTCTCGTTGCGCCCGTAATAGTCGTTGCCCATGACCTGATAGCCCGGCGGCTCGCCGGCCATGAACCAGTCATATTCCTTGCGGGTCAGGCCATTGTCGAACATCCAGTGGTCGACCTCGGCGTCGAACGGCACGGCGTAGAGCAAGTCGAGCGAGATGAAGCGCTGCTTGTTCTGCAGCCGAACTTCGGGCGACACGCTCGCCTTGGCCTGGTGGATAAACTCGGCGCTCTCCGACTGGACGATGACACAGTCGGGTCGGCGTGCCGCGATCGCGTGGTTTCCGAGAATGCTCGCAGCGACGCAATGCTTCAGCGCATTGACGAAGCTGCGGTCGTCCTTGGCCTGCTCGTTCCACAAGCCTTCCTTGGCTGATAGCCGTGCGGTCACGTAAATCTCGTTGACCGGCGTATAGTAGCGGACCCACGGGTAACGCGCGGCTACCGCGTCGCAGTAATCGCGAAAGTGCAGCGGAAACTCCGGATTCTGGAAATTGCCGAGCCAATCGGGCAGGCCGAAGTGACAGAGATCGAGGATCGGAACGATGCCGAGCCGCCTGATCTCGGCCATAACGAGATCGGCGAACTCCCAGTCGAAGCGGCCGGGACCCAACCAGACGCGGTGGATCGGCAGACCGTAGCGGAGCACTTTCAGACCGAGCTCGTGCGTTAGGCGGAGGTCGTCGCGCCAACGGTCATAGTGGCCGCATTCAAGCAACTGATCGCGTCGCGTTCGCCCGTGGTCGATCGTTGGGTTTGAGCACTCGATGCCCGTCGCGAACATAAAATTACCGGCCGCACCGGTCGGCGACCCGCTGCCGTCGGAGCCTGCTGCGCCGCCGTGTTCATCGCCGGCATAGCCAGCGCCGCCCCTCGATCGCTCGACGATCTCGAGAAAGCTTGTCGTCACTGGTTTTCTCCTCGGGCGTTACGGGCCAGAAAACGGTCGGCGGCACGCAAAGCCACTGCCATGATGGTCAATGCCGGGTTTGCTGCGAGCGCGCTCGGGAAGACCGAATTGTCGCAAATCAACAGGTTCGGTACGTCGAACACGCGGCAGTCGCGATCGACCACTGCCTCGCGGGGATCGTCGCCCATTCGGCATGTACCAATGACGTGGGCGAAGCGCTCGAACGCCCAGACGTCGCTCGCCCCTGCTTCGGTCCAGATTGTCCGCATCATCTTCTCGGCGTGGATATGTAGGCGCCGCTCGTTCTCTCCCGCCGAGAAATGACTATGCGGCTTGGGCAGGCCACGTGCGTCGAGCTCTTCCGACAGCGAAATGAAATTATCGGGTGACGGCAGGCATTCGCCGAGGATGTTAATGCCCGCTACGTGATTATAGGCTCGCATGTGCCGACGCAGCGCGTCACCCCACAGGCCGCGTCCGCGCGCCACCTGGCCGGCATAGGTCACCGGCATGACGCCGATGCTCTGAAGCAGATAGCCGCCCGCAAAGTCCGCATCGTCAGGGCGGTGGGTATCCTCGGAGATCAGGCCGCCCGGGATGCCCTTGTACGGTCTAATTTCCGCGTCGAATTGGCCCCATAACTGCAGGCCGGTGTGCGCCATCAGGTTACGACCAACTTGCCCGCTGGCGTTGGCGATGCCGGCTATCAATAGCAAGCGTGGAGTTTCGACCGCGCCGGCGCATAAAAATACATTATTGCAGCGCTGACGTTCGTCGGCGCCGTCCTTTCGGTAGATGACCGCAGTGATTGCCCCGGCGTTATCGCGCTCAAACCCGGTCACGAAGCAGCCGGTGCGGATCTCGGCACCGTTAGCGCGTGCGAGCGGGATGAAGGTCACATCCATGCTCGCCTTCGCTCCTGTCGAGCAACCCGCCTGGCAGAAACCGCGATTTGTGCACGCCGGCCGCCATCCATAACCGGGCTGATGCCATGCCGCAGACAACGCCGCGTTGGCAGCGGGGGCGGTGCGGATGCCGAGCCGCTCGCAGGCTCCCTGCATCAGCATGGCAGCTCCGTTGAGCGGCAGTGGTGCGAGCGGATAGGCCGGGCGCGGCGGGCCCCAGGGATATTCGGCCGGGCCTGAGATGCCGAGAAATGCCTCGATCTCACTGTAATAGGGAGCCAGGTCGGGATAGCCGATCGGCCAGTCCGCGCCGACGCCGAACTGACTGAACAGCCGAAAGTCGTCTGGCTGGGCGCGCGGCGTGTAGGCGGTAAAGTGAAGCGTCGAGCCGCCGACGCCGATGCCCGAGTTGTTCTTTCCAAAGGCGAGAGGGTTTTCGCCGCCTGAGATGCGCTCGTCGAGCCAGAACAGTTTGTTCTGTTCAGTTTCGTCGGTGGCGAAATCGCTCGGCGGAACCCACTCGCAACCAGCTTCCAGTGCGACAACGTTCAAGCCCGCCTGCGCGAGCCGCGCCAGGACCGGCGCTCCTCCCGCGCCGGTTCCAATGATCACAGCATCGACGCAATCGCTTGGGCGAAATTGGGCTTGCTCAGTCATTCGAAAGCAATTCGACCGGCTCGAATGCAGCACGAGCACCTAACCCAACCTCGGCCCAGCCTTGCGCGTCGGCCATGCCGAGATAGCCGATCTCCTCTTGTGCTATGGGATGCGCGAAATAGAGCTCGGCCAAAGCGACCAGCAATTCCTCAAACCAGCGTTTCTGGAAAGTCGGTTCCCACTCCATGTGCGGCGCTTCGCCTCTCTGAACAGCCGCGAGAACGGTATCGCGGCCAACGTCATCGAGACTTATAAAGCTCATGCCGGTCATCGTCCGTGCACTCGCGTCGACGGCCGCGACACCAAGAATAAGGGCCGCCCTATCACCAGGAAGCGTGGCGTAGCGCCAGCCATCGCCGTCACCGATTGCAATGTTCCGGTGCAGGCGCTGGGCGAGGTCGATCGGCGATTCGCGGTCAGATTGCGGAATCAGGCGATCACAGATCGCCACCAGCAGCCGCAGCCCGTCCGCGCTGAGCACATGGAAGTGCGCGTCGCTCGGTTGCAGCCGCCGCCGCAGCGCAGCCGATGTCTGTGCGGTGACTAGGTCGGTGTCGAGTACCGCGCGTACGGTTCCAGCCGGATAATGACTATCGTCCGTCATGCTGCGGACAGTCTGCCGCCAGTAACCTCAACTAGCGCACCGGTCATGAAGCTGCCGTCGCTCGACGCCAGCAGGACATAGGCGGGGGCCAACTCCTCCGGCTGGCCGGGGCGTCCGAGCGCGACCTCGTGGCCGAAGTTCTCGATCTCGCCGGCCGGCATCGTGCCCGGGATGTTCGGCGTCCACACCGGACCAGGCACGACGCAGTTCACCCGGATGCCACGGTCGCCGAGGCTGAGCGCAAGGCTCTTGGTGAAGGCGTGTATCGCGCCCTTGGTCACAGTATAAGGCAGCAGGATGGCGAGCCCTGTCATGCCGACGATGCTGCCGGTATTGACGATGGCATCATGTTCCTTGAGGTGCGGAATCGCCGCCTGCGCCATGAAGAAGTAACCGTAGATGTTGGTCTCGAAGGTGCGCTTCCAGTCGTCTTCGGTGAAGTCCTCGAAGCGTTCCTCAGCCTTCTGGAAAGCGGCGTTGTTGACGAGGATGTTGAGCTCGCCGAAGTGCGCGACGGTCGCCGCAACTGCGGCGCGGCATTGATCAGATGAGCGGACATCATGTTTCAAGACCAGGCATGATCCGCCTTTCGCCTCGACCAGGCGGTTGGTTTCAGCCGCATCGCCGTCATTCTCGTTATAAAGGATCGCGACCCGGGCACCTTCCATCGCAAACGCGATGGCGACGGCGCGGCCGATACCCGAGTCCGCGCCGGTGATCAGCGCGACCTTGCCTTTGAGCTTGTCTGCCGCTCGGTAATTCGAGAGATCGCTGTCGGGCGGCCGCACCATGTCAGACTGCTTGGCCGGATACGGTTGCTTCTCCGCCTTGAACTCGGCGGCCGTGGGGCGGGGTTCGTCGGGCATGGCTTCCTCCTGGCGGGCTATTCGGGTTCTTCGGCCAAGCCGAACTCGCCGCGCGAGCCGCTCAAGGGTCGCGGCGCGTCGATCTCGGGCTTGGTCACGGTCTTGCGGAAATTGCGCGGATCGGTGCCGTAGGCGGCCCGAAACGCGCGCGAAAAATGGCTGCGGCTGGCAAATCCGATGCTGGCGGCGATGACCTTGATCGAGACGTCGCTCGAACGCAGCATCTCTGCGGCGTGGTGCAGGCGGGTCTTGGCGACAAACTCCATCGGACTCATCGCGAAACTGTGCTGAAAATCGCGGGCGAACACCGACCGGCTCATGCCGGCAACCGAGGCTAGTGACGCGACAGTGTGCACCGCTGCTGGCTTGTTCAGCACCGCGACGACGGACTTGCCCAAGCGAGGATCCTGAGCGTCGGCCAGAAACACCGAGTGCGGCTCGCTGCCCTCAAAATGCCGACGCAATAACATGACGAGGCAGGTTTTCATCAAGGCGCCGGTCAGTGCCCGCGTGCCAAGTTTCGGCCCGTTGATCTCGTCGAGCATGATGGAGAAGGCGTGACGCACGATGTCGATGTCGCCCAGATCCGCAACAAGCGGCTCCTTGATCTGGTCAAGCAGGCCGAACGACCCGGAAAAGCTTGCCATGATTAGGCCGCAGACGACGCGAAGGTCGCCCGCACCGTCCTGAGCGGCGTCGAACAGCAGCAGGCCGTCGCGGGTCATCTTGCAGTTTTCGGATGCCGGGATATCCACGGCAGGACCGTCGTCGGCGGTGATCGCCTGCGGGGTATTCGGCGGCACGATGACGATCGAACCCGGTCCGCACATTACCGTCGGCGCACCGGGCACCATCAGGAACATGGTTCCGGCGAGCACATAGTGAACTTCGATCGAATTCGTTGGCTTGCCGACAAGACGATAGCCAAGGCGCACCTCGCAGATCGCGAAAGCTTCGACGGCGACGTCGAGCGTAACCAACAGGCGGTCAAGATTGCGATGCGGCATCGGCTTCCTTCGGCCAAGATAGCGCCCTAGCTACCGCAACGTTCCGTGTAGAGATTGCACGTATTGATCATGGTGTTCTCGTGCACATGTTGCGGACGGGA
>JBBRRC010000044.1:0-12692 GCA_038225385.1 Sphingomonadales bacterium
CGTCAAGGTCGCCGCCGGCCGCCTCCCCTGCCCGGCACACCAGGATAAGGGCGCGAGCGTTGTCATCGACGCAATAGCCGTGATTACGGTCGGGCACTGAGTAGATGCCGTGCTGGAACATTCCCGTCGGATCGGTCATGCCTCGCAAAGCGGCAAGGTCCGGGGTAAGCACTGCCGACCTGGGGTGCAGCAGCAGAAATTTTTGATGCTGCCGCACTAGCGTCTGCTCGATGAGCGCGACGGCGCGCTCCATTGCCCGCGGCCACAGCATCTCACGGCCGGCCGCATAGGCCCGCGCCGCCATTGCCGTGCGCGCCTGACGATCGCTGAGCAAATGACTGACCGCCGTCGCCAAGGCGTCGGCGTCGCGCGGCGGAACAAGTACGCCTGTTTCGTTTCCAAGAATTTCGCAGGCATGGACATAGGGCGTCGACACAACCGGTTTGCCCAACGCCACCGCATAGGCCAGCGTCCCTGATGTGATCTGCGCCAGATTTAGAGGACTGGAGACATAGACATCGCACGCCTCCAGCCAATCGAGCAGTTCTTCCTGCTGGACGAAGGCATCGACGAAGCGGATGCGGTCGGCAACTCCCAACTCGGCGGCGCGCGCGATTAACGACTCGCGATAGGCCTCGCCCTCTACTCGCACCAGATTGGGATGCGTGGCGCCGAGCACGATATAGCATACATCGCCGACCGAAGCGCTGATCCTCGGCATCGCCTCGATCATATATTGCACACCCTTATTGGGGCCCAGCAATCCGAAGGTCATGACGACCTTACGTCCCGCCAAGCCAAAGCGCGCCTTGACCGCGTCCGGATCGACAAAGGCTCGGTCAGGAGCGCCGTGAGGGATGAGACTTATCTTCGTCTCCGCGATCCCATATACCTCGTGCAGGATTACGCGCGCGCCCTCAGCCATGACGATGAGGTGCGAGGCGCGCTCCAATAGCCGAACAAACACCCGCCGCTCGCTGTCCGACGGCTGCTCGAGAACGGTGTGAAGGGTCACCACCAGCGGCAGGGTCGACCTCTCGAGCAGCCCCAGGATATATGATCCCGCATCGCCCCCGAAGATACCGAACTCATGCTGCAACCAGATTGCTTCGGCGCCGCTCGCTTCGATCAGCCCAGCGGCCTCGCGGTAGGAAGCCGGATCCTCTACCGCGATCGTGCTGATGCCGTCGGGATAGGTAACGCCGGTCCCGTCATCCATGGCATAATGGTCAACTTGCAAGGCAGAGAACCGCGCGCGCATCGCATCGACTGTATCCGAGGTGAAGGTGGCCAGACCGCAGCGACGTGGCAAGGCATTGCCGATGATCGCGAGATGCGTGAGCGTCAGAGAACCCGCACTAGGTGGCAGGGGCTCGAAGTCACTGCCATTGGCAATCTCCATTCGCTCCGACCCTCTTACATTAAATAACTGCTCGTCACGTCTCAACACTTAAGGGTACAATTATGTTGCTGCATCGCAGCAATAAATCCCGTCACTGTCTGGTGATTTATCAACGCCCAATTTGTGCGATGGCTCCGCTTCAATGGCACGACGGCGCACGCGCGATCCCAAACGAACATTTTTTCTTTAGCAATTTTCAACCGTGTCAACGCGGTCTGGCAGACATTGCTGCTTCCGCACAGACCGTTCGGGCGAACGCATCGACTTCATAAAGAATCCGGTCCGCGTAAGCTTGGTCAAGATCATCGACGATCGAGTCCGCATGATAATGGTAGCTTTTCGCGAAGCCGAATACAGCCTTCAGATATTGCTCGAAAGACTGCCTGAGCGATACCAACATCCCTTGGCTCTCCAGCCACGGCAAAGTTGAGGCGGAGGTCGTGACGACTGCCAATCGCTTTCCTCGAAACAGATTATTATTCTGCGTCGTGAGGTCAGTGCACCGAAATCCCGCGCCGAAAACTCTATCAACATAGCCTTTAATGATTGCCGGTGGAGTGCCAAACCATAACGGATAGATGAACGTGACGACGTCGCATTTTCTTATCAAATTGAGCTCCGTTTCGACGTCCTGCGAAAATGGCTCATCCTTACTAGTGAACCGCTCCGATTCTTTCAGTAGGGGATCGAAGCCAAGTGCGTAAAGATCTCTGATAACTATCTTCTGGTAATTTGTACGAACCGTTTTGACGTAGCTCTTTGCTATTGAAGCATTGAAACTTTTTGTCGCAGGGTGCCCCAAGATGACCAGATGCGAAACGGACCTTATCGGCGAAGGCCGTTCTACGTCACTGCCAGAATTATCTTTCGCCATGCGCTGATAGTCCCGATTATAAGAGCATTCTTCAAAGTGTCTTCAACAGGTAGCAGGTTCGCGCCTACACGTCAGTTTACCTGCGGAAAAAGCCAGATGCATATCGCGCGATCCACCTAATCCCTTTTGACCTCGATTTCAGGCAGCTCCAATCAAATGTAATCAACTTCTTATTGCCTGCGGTTCGGCGCAAAGACGCTCGACTGGAGGGCTTAAGCGGCAATCGCTTGCCTAGACCCGCCGCGCTCCCGGATATGCCAGCAGCCAGTCGCTTCCCGCCTCAGCCTGTACCTCCGCCACACCGCTGAGCAATATGCACTCGCCCGCCATGAACGCCACGTCGTCGATTACCCCTGATCCGGTCAGCGGCACCGCCCACGCGCTCACGCCAGCCGGCAGCGTCACACGGTGCTCGCCGCCGGAGCGACGTTCCAAGACAAACTTGGGCCCCTCGACCAGAAGCGTCCGCCCCGGCGCCACCTCGCCGACAATAGGCTGAATCGTGAACGGGTTGGGATCCGCGACCTTCATCCCCTGTTCCAGATGCAGCTCCCGCCCCCTGCCATAATCATAGAGGCGATAGGTGGTATCCGAATTTTGCTGCACTTCGACCAGCGTCAGCCCGGCGCCGATCGCGTGGATCGTATTCGAGGGCAAGTAAATGAAATCCCCCGCCTTGACCGGCTTCCAGTCAAGTAGCGCGTCAATCGAGCCGTCCAGCGCCGCAACGCGCAGCGACCCTGCATCGGTCGGCGCCTTCGTCCCCAACGCGATCGTGCTGTCGGGTTGCGCGGCCAGGATCACCCAGCATTCGTCCTTGCCGCGTGGCAGCCCCGCCGCGTGCGCTTGCTGATCATTGGGGTGGACCTGGACCGACAGCTTCTCGCTGGTGAACAGATATTTGACGAGTAAATCAGCGGTCTCAGGGTGCGGCGTCTGGAACCAGACCTCGCCGACCGGATCGCCGCCCGGCGCGGGATCGGTGAAACCCGGCCACAGATCGTGCCTGCCCCAGGGCTTGTCGACGCGTTTGGTAGCGAGCAGCTGGGCGGTCAATAAACACCTGTTGGGTTGTGGGTTTGCGTCGCAAGATAAGGCGAGTCCGCTGCCCCCGGCCGGCAGAGTCTAGCGGGTTTCATTCAGTCTGGATCATACCTGCACTAACTGTCGTATCAACCCAAGTTCAGGATGGCCGGGGGGAGCGAAGGCATCGATTAGCTGAGATCTGCCTGTTCGATATTTGGGCGCGCGATGCAGATGAAAAGAGTGGATCATGTAGAGATGTCGGTCTTCAATTGCAGATACTGCACTCGGTCGATCGCGCCGCTGGCGTAGCGCTCATTCAGGATAGCGGTTGCGTCCTTCCGGGACGAACCGTCATATTTGCGATGCGCGCGATAGGAATAGCCCCAGTTGCCGAAGCTAGAGAATATCAACATTATGAATCCGAACCATAAAATCCAGCCCCAGCTGAAATAGGCTGCATTATCGGCTACATTGTACATGACAGTTCCTTAATCGTTTCTGGCGGCGCCATGGGCTTGGCCCGCATGTCGTTTTCGCTCCGTCAGACTAGACGCGATAAACCGATGACGATAGGATCGGAATCTACGCAGAAATGCTCGCCGATGCTCCTGCCGCCAGCTCGATCACTTCGGCGGTGATCTCTTCCTGGCGAACTTGCCGTTCCTTCGCGCTTAACTTTGCCAGCTGGCGCTCGATCTGGTCTCGCGCGGCCGCCATTGCCTGCATTCGCGCTTCGTTTTCCGCGGCGAAGGCGTGGAGCGCGGCGTGGCAGATCTGGGCGTGAAGAAAGTCGGCGGTGAGCCCGGCGAGCAGCACGGGAAGCTCAAGATTCAGCAACGGTTGATCGAGTTGTGCCGGGCTGGAGAACTTGTCTGGGTCGAGCGGAAGCAGTTGGCCGCGACGCACTTCGAGCGGATGCCCCGGTTCGGATCGCACGAACACGACATCCAACCGTTCAATCTCGCCCTTTACGATGCGCGGATACAGCGCCTCGCCGATCTGATCTGCGAGTTTTGGAATGCCGGCAGAGTGGGAGGGGAGCGCGCCCGACCAATCGGGCGTGAGGCCGCGCTCCGCCAGGACGGTGCCGCCGCGAGTGCCGACAAGAAACAGCACCGACTTGGCGAGTTCGGGCCCGACGAAATCCAACACCCGCTCACTGAAGGCGCCCGCAAATCCCTGTTCGGCGACGAACACGATTAGTGCCGGACGGCCCTGCGTTTCGGTTGCTTCTGGATGTGACGGCATCATCGCCAGCGTGCGTCCGATACCCTCCGCGATGACCGACGCATAGCCGTCGACCGCGCCCAATTGCGTCTGTGCCTGCCGTGCGCGGGCTGCGGCGATGCCACGCATCGCGTTCACGACCGCGCCGAGCTGCTTAATGCCTTCGATCCGCGCGCTGATGTCGGCTAGGCGCAGCGTCACGGCCCGGCGGCCTTCTCGGGATCGGCCGGCGTGATCGATTTCGCATAGGAACTCAGCGCGGCGGACAGCACCTTCTTGCCGCCTTCGTCGAGTTCTCCTTTGTCCTGAATCATCCGCACCGCGTCGCCTGCATCACGGTCGATCACTTCGCCCAGACCTTTCCGAAATCCGGAGATTGCAGAGATCGGCAGCGCGTCGAGCAGGCCGCTCTGCACGGCCATAACCAATGCAACCTCGTCGGCCAGCCGCAGCGGCCTGTGCTGGGTCTGGTCGAGGATCGCTCGGATCCGCGCACCACGCGTCAGCTGCTGGCGGACTCGCGTATCGGTCATACCCCCGAACCGGGTAAAGGCCTCGAGTTCGAGAAACTGCGCATAGTCGAGCCGCAACGTCTGCGCTGCATCGCGCAGCGCGTGCGCCTGGGTCTTGCCGCCAACCCGACTAACGCTGGTGCCGACGTCCACGGCGGGCTTTTGCCCTTGGTAGAAGAGCTTTGCTTCTAGGACGATCTGGCCGTCAGTGATCGAAATCAGGTTGGTCGGGATATAGGCGCTCAGGTTTCCGGCGTCGGTTTCCGCGATTGGCAATGCGGTCAGAGAGCCGCCGCCCTTGTCCTTCGAAAGCTTCGACGCACGTTCGAGCAACCGCGCCTGAACATAAAAAACGTCGCCAGGATAGGCCTCGCGACCGGGTGACTGCCGAGTCAGAAGAGCGATCTCACGGTGAGTGGCGGCATGCTTGGTCAGATCGTCGAGCACGATCAGCGCATGACCGCCGGAATCGCGGAAATACTCCGCCATCGTCATCCCCGCGAACGGCGCGATCCATTGAAGGCCGGGCGAGCTGGCAGCGGCCGCGACAACAATGATGCAGCGCTCTGGCGCGGCACTTGCCTGGATCACGTCGATCGCGCGCTTGACGCTCGAACTCTTTTGGCCAACCGCGACATAAACGCAGACGATGTCGCTCCCTTTTTGGTTGATGATTGTATCAATCGCGATCGTCGTCTTCCCGATCGCACGGTCGCCGATGATGAGCTCACGCTGGCCGCGGCCGAGCGCGAACAGCGCGTCGATCGCAACTAGGCCGGTCTGCACCGGCTCGGTGACGAGATCGCGGTCGATAATCGCTGGGGAAGGCCGCTCGATCGGCATGCGCGCGTCGCTGGCAATCGGCCCCTTGCCGTCGAGCGGACGGCCAAGGGGATCGACCACGCGTCCGAGCAGTGCCTTGCCCGTCGGCACGCGGACGACGTCGCCGGTGCCGCGCACGCTGTCACCCGCCTCGACACCGTCGACACCGTCGAGCAGCACGCAGCCAATGCGGTCTTCGTCGAGCATCTGCGCAAAGCCGAACTGGCCTTTCTCGAAGCGCAGCAACTCGTCGAGTTGGACGTGTCGAAGTCCCGACACGAGCGCGACGCCGTCACCGATTTCCTCGACTCGGCCGACCTCTTCGGCATGCGCGCCGAGCGCGACGGTGCCCAGTTTGACGCCGGCATCCTTGAGCCACGCTTTGGACGCGCCAACCGTCACGCGGCGGGGTCAGTCGTCAAACTTGACCTGATCAAGGCAAGGTCCGCGCGCCAGCTGCTATCGACAATCAGATGGTCACCCCGCAGTTCGATCCCGGCAATCAGCGCGGGATCTGTTTTGAAGCCGATCTGCGGCGCGCCTCCGATTGCCTTGTTTATCGACGCCGTGACATCTTTGCGAGTTCGCGCGTCAAGCTTGGTGGCGGTGGTCGCTTCAAGCTTCGCATCCTTTATTGATGCGGCAGCACGGGTTGCCTTGGGCAATTTTCCGATTTCGGTAACCAGCCAGTCGAGGAAGCAGGCTTCCACCGCCGCGCCATCGAGCCGCGCGGCCAGGCGTTTCGCAATGGCCACCGCGAGATCGCTCGAACGATCGGCCCAGGCCGCGGCTTCGGCCTTCTTTGCCTTGTCCATCGCCGCCTTCGCCGCCGCCAGCATTGCGGCTGCTTCTGCCTCTGCTTCGGCGAGACGTGCCGCGTGTGCCGCTTCGGCCTCCTTATGCGCCGCCGCGAGAATCGTCTCGCGTTCGTCCGCGAAGCCCTCACGTGTCTTCTTGACGTCGGCCAGCGCATCGTCGGCCTTGGACCTCGTCGTTTTTGCCTCGTCGGTCAGTTTCTGCGCCGCCGCCTTGCGCGCCGCGATCATCGCGGCGACCGGCTTCCAGAAGAAGTGACTTAGCAGCCAGATCAGCACTGCGACGTTGACTGTCTGGAAGCCGAGCGTCCACCAATCGATAGTCATGGCGTCACTTCAGCAGCAGCAGCGGATTGGCGAACAGGAGCAGCAGCGCGATTACCAGGCAATAAATCGCCATCGTCTCGATCATCGCCAGCCCGACGAACAAGGTGCGCGAAATCGTGCTGGCTGATTCGGGCTGCCGTGCGATCGCATCCATCGCCGCTGCCACCGCACGGCCTTCGGCGAGCGCCGGCCCGATCGCACCGAACGAGACCGCCATCGCCGCGGAAAATATACTGCAAAGGGCCAACCAGTTCATGGCGCCGTCCTTTCTTGTGCTGGGGAAGGTTTCTGCTCCGCGAGCGCGCTGCTGATGAAGACCATCGCCAGTACGCCGAAGATATAGGCCTGGACCGCGCCGGTCAGGAGATCGAGCGCCATCAGCGGGATCGGCACGAGCAGTCCGGCGAGCGACAGTATGATGCCAATCACGAACACGCCGCTCATCACATTGCCGAACAGGCGGACAAACATCGAGAAGGTGCGGGTGATGCTCTCGATGAAATTGAGCGGGATCATCAGCGGAGACGGCGACGCGAAGGTCGAAAGATAGCCGCCAACCCCACCTGACCGGATGCCGAACCCGATGATCGCCAGGAATACCAGTACCGCCAGCGCCAGATCGGTCTCGAGCCGAGCAGTGGGCGGCGCGACGCCGGGGATCAAGGTCGACCAGTTGGCGACGAAGATGAAAACGAACAACGTGCCGATGAAGCCGCGATACGGACCGGGTTCGGCCTGCATCGTGTCGCGGATCTGGTCGTCGACGCTGTCGACGATCAGTTCGAGGGTCGATTGTACCGTGCTGGGGACGATCGTCAGCCGGCGTGTCAGCAGCATTGCACCGAGGATCAGTGCCGCCATGATGACCCACGTCGTCACCACTGCCTGGCTGATACCGACCGGGCCGATGTGAAACAATGTCACACTGGTGAGCGGTGAGATCATGTCAGGCCGCCCAGACGCCGCACCACCCCGAAGCGTGCGACGACGATGCCCAGCGCCATCATTAGCAATGGCAATGCACCCCGCAGGCTGGCGAGCATAAGCAACCCGCCCAGCAGCACAAGCCGCCCGAACGCGAGCGCGATCGTTGTCGTCACGCGGCCGCCCGCCGCGAACTGCCGCGCGCTCCACCAGACGCCGACGAAATAGGCAACGCCGACGGCGACTCCCGTCGTAAGCCACGCGCCGAGGCCGAGGGCCTGCATCATGCGCTTTTGATCCAGCGCCAGGCCGACCAGCAGCCGAGCGCGGTACCGAGCAAGATCAGAGGCGCGGTCCAGAAGATGCCGCTGTGGTAGCGGCCATCGAGCCAGCGTCCGACGAAAATTCCGACGAGTATCGGAATGATCGTGATCCATCCCAGCACGCCGATCTGCGCGAGTCGCCGCGCGACCGAACCGTCGCCGTCCCGCAGCCAGCGTTTCTGCCGTTCGCCGCGCAGTCGCACTTCGGCAATCATCGGATCTCCCTCCGGAGCGCTCACGAGAGGATTCTCCCACTAACGCCGCCAAGCTGAAACTGGCTGACGATTCGACGGATGGCGCTAAGCTGCAGCTGAATAGTCTCGAAACGCTCACTGCGCTCCAGCTCGATGTCGGCTCGAAAGCGCGCGAGCACGGTCGCGTCGAGTGTCTCAAGATCGTCGTTTGCGATCGCTTCGCGCGTCGCAACCGCGACGTCCGTTCCCCCAGAAACCGACAGCATGCCACGCCGAACGGCACAGTAACGACGCGTCCCGTCGATGCGCTTCCACTCGACTACCGAGACGGCGAGACTAGTAAGGAAATTGGCATGGCCCGCCAATATTTCAAAACTGCCGGTGGCGTCCTCGGCGCGAACCGCTGAGACCGCGACCTCATCGACAACCAGTTCGAGCGGCGTGATGATGCGCAGCCTCACGAGCTTTCGTCCTTCGTTGCAGCCGCGCCCTTTTTCGCGTCGTCATTACTCGCGGCATCACGCTTATTTACTAGATCAGCGTCATTAACAGCGTCACCGTTGTTCGCGACAGCCCCCTTCTGCGTTGCCGCCGCTTCCTTCTTGCGCGCGTCGTCGAGTGTGCCGACCATGTACAAAGAGCTTTCGGCCCAGTCGTCGGCCTCGCCGTCGAGGATTGCGCGGCAGCCGGCGAGTGTGTCAGCGCGGGCGACGCTCTTGCCCGGAGTGCCGGTGAAGGCTTCGGTGACAACGAACGGCTGGCTGAGAAAGCGTTGCAGCCGCCGCGCGCGCTTGACGATCAGCCGGTCGTCGGAGCCCAATTCCTCGACTCCGAGCAGGGCGATAATGTCGCGCAACTCCTCGAACCGCGCCAGCGCTTCGCGCGCGCGCTCGGCCAGCGCATAATGCTCATCGCCCACCACCAACGGATCGAGCAGCACTGAAGACGACGCGAGCGGATCGATCGCCGGATAAAAGGCTTCCGCGGCAAGCTTACGCGACAGCATGATGATACTGTCCATATGGCTCGAAATCGCAGTCACTGCGGGATCTGTAAAATCGTCGGCGGGGACATACACCGCCTGGATCGCTGTCACCGCCGCGCCAGGCACCGAGGCGATCCGTTCCTCGAGCGCCGCGACTTCGCTCGCCAGCGTCGACTGATAGCCCACTCGCGACGGCAGACGGCCGAGCAGGCTCGAAAGCTCGCTCCCCGCCTGGATAAAACGGAAGACATTATCCATCAACAACAGAACGTTCTGATGCTTTTCGTCCCGAAAATATTCGGCGATCGTTAGGGCGGTGAGCGGCACCCGCCATCGCGCTCCGGGCGGCTCGTTCATCTGCCCGTAAACGAGAACGGTGCCCTTGAGAACGCCCGATTGCTGCATGTCGGTGAGTAGCTCATGGCCTTCGCGCGAACGCTCGCCAACGCCAGCGAACACCGAGATGCCCTTATAATTCTCGACCATGGCATGGATCAACTCCATGACGAGCACGGTCTTGCCAACTCCTGCGCCACCGAACATTGCCGCCTTGCCGCCTTGCGCTAGCGGAGCAAGCAGATCGATCACCTTTATACCGGTTTCGAAGATCACAGTCGCTGCGGTTTCGTCGTCGAGCGCGGGCGGCGTATTGTGGATGCTGCGTGTGGGCGTATTGGCCGGCAGATCGGGGCCATCGTCGCGCAATGTTCCCACCACGTCGAGCAGGCGCCCGAGCACCGCGTCGCCGACAGGAACCATCACCGGTTTGCGGGTCGCGCGCACGGACGTGTCGCGTGCCAGCCCCATTGTCGCCTGCAGCGCGATGCTGCGTACCGTAACGGGATCGACATGCGAATGAACTTCCAGCACTAACGCCTCTGGCCGGTCCCAATCGACGATCAGGGCGGTGTCGATCGCAGGTAGTTCGGCGTTGTCAAAGCGGACGTCGACGACCGCGCCGCGCACCGCAATTACGATCCCCGTCACCGGATCGTCATCCCCGGGCATTCGTCACCTCCCGCGTGTGGTGCGCGATCATCGCCTCCTCGTCGGTGGCGATCACGCGGACGTCGATCTTGCTATCGGACGTGCTGATGCAATCCGCGCCGGCTTCGTTCGCGCTGGCATCGAGCCTCAGCCCAAGCCATTCCAATCGCGTGCAGACACCCGCACGGATTGCGGGGGAGTGTTCGCCAATTCCGCCGGTAAAGACGAGACCGTCGAATCCGCCTAGCGCACTCGCAAGGCCGCCAGCCTCGACCGCGATGCGATAGGTGAACAACTCAATCGCCGCGCGCGCGGCGGGGGCGTCGGTGGCAAGGAGTACGCGCATGTCTCCGCTTATCCCGGACACGCCGAGCAGCCCCGAGCGGTGATAGAGAATGTCTTCGATTTCGGCGAAGCTGTGCCCAAGCCGCGCGAGATAGAGGATGGCGCCGGCATCGATGCTGCCGCAGCGCGTCGCCATCACCAGCCCGTCGAGTACGCTGAACCCCATCGTCGTCGCGATGCTGACGCCGCCGAGCAGCGCACAAAGACTGGCGCCTGCACCAAGATGAGCGACGATCACGCGGGCCCGAGCCAGTGCCGACGCATTCTTCACCAGATGGCGTGCGACATACTCGTACGACAGTCCATGGAAGCCGTAGCGGCGCACTTCGGCGCCCGCGACAGCGGCGGGCAGCGCAATCGCCTGGGCTACAGCGGGCATATTGTGGTGGAATGCAGTGTCAAAGCAGACGACCTGTGGCAGGTCGGGACGTCCGGCCGCGATCGCGCGCAAAGGCGCGAGATTGTGAGGAAGGTGCAGCGGATCGAGCGGCGTTAGCGCCTCCAGAGCGGCGATTAGCTCTGGGGTAATGGGTTCGGGCGCGATGTGATCCGGACCTCCATGAACGATCCGGTGGCCCACCGCTGTCAAACCTCCGCGGCCCGCACGAGCATGGGCGAATTCGAGCAGATCGTGGAGGACCGACCCAAACGAAGTTCCCCTAGACCAGCGTTTTTCCACCAGGGGCACGTCGGCGCGACCCTGAACCATCAACTGCGCCTCCGCGTCCATGTCCGCGATTTCTCCACGCAGGATCGGTGCAAGCGTCGCCGCTTCGAACAGAGCGAATTTGAGACTGGATGATCCAGCATTCAGCGTCAGGACCGAACCGGCCATGTCTATCTCCAGGCGATCTGGCGCAGTTGCGCGGACATGGGACGCGAGACGTCACTCGTCGCGTTTGGCGACAGCCTAGCCGCAAGGCCGATGTCGGGGGGAGGATCGGAAACTACCCATTGCGGCGCTGCAATTCCCGAAATTCTCTACAGCCTCGCCGAAGTACGCGTCCCAAAGCGAGGCACAGCTACGGCACCACATTAATATTCTAGCGGATAGCGGCCTCGTAATCCGACCGCCTTCCGCGCGAGCCCTTCTACAACTGCTGCCGCCCTCTGCATCCGCTAAGAATTCCAACCTTCTCTAGCGACGAGAGCTATAATGCCCTAACAATCAACACGGACAACTCAGTGGGTGGAGGTCGGTCGTCAAGACGTTTGTCGTATGACGAATTGGGATCCGGCCGCTAGTCGCGAAAGAAGGAATGCGCCAAAGCAAGATTAGCATTTTTATGAACGAGGAGTTGAGGAGGATGCGTGGCGCTTTCGAACTGCCCCTTTTATCGGACGCGGACTATTTCCCGTCAGCATCGAAAATAAAGGCATCGTCTACCAATGATCCGGGGCTGACTTTGGATACCGAAACCTCCGTTTTGGTGCGAAAGCCGGGCGAATGACGAGGTCGCACGATAAAGGACTGCTGATGATCATTGAATCCTCGGACGAGTTGCCGCGCGCCACTTTGCTGAAACGCTTTCCGATACCGAGAAATCTCGGCGTTGCTCCGGAATCCCGCATCGGACGCGGGAATGCTTGGCCAGCACCGACTAGTGCGACCCGCGTCAAGACGTTCGGGATCTATCGCTATGATCCGGATTCAGGCGAGAACCCGCGTGTCGATACCTACGAAGTTGATCTCGACGATTGCGGGCCAATGGTCCTCGACGCCCTAATCTGGATTAAAAATACGGTGGACTCAACACTGACCTTTCGGCGCTCGTGCCGTGAGGGTATCTGCGGCTCCTGCGCCATGAACATAGATGGTGCGAACTGGCTTGCCTGCACGAGATTTATTGCTGACGCGGCGAACCCGGCGACAATCTATCCATTAGCTAGCATGGAAATTATAAAGGATCTCGTTCCCAATCTTACGCA
>JBBRRC010000045.1:0-12029 GCA_038225385.1 Sphingomonadales bacterium
CCGCGCTCGATCTCTCCCACAATCCGGTCCCGCAAATCCGAGGAACTGCTCTTGCCCATGATCCACCTCCAAACACGGTGAATCACACATCGTCATCTAAAGGAATCCCTCGATTCACATTTCAGGCGCGACGCTCTAGGGCCGACGGACGAGAAGCTGCTTCTCATCGGCAGGGCTACCGGATCGTGCGCAAATCGGGTTTTTGGCGGCATTCAATAGGGAGAGCCGCCATGCCGATCGCCGCCAACTTCAGCACGGCCGACGCGCTGATCATGCTCGTCGACCATCAGACCGGCACACTTGGATGGGTAAAAAGCCTCCCCCAGGAAACCGTAGTAACCGCATGCCGGGTACTCACCCGTATGGCAGTTGCGTACAATATGCCGCTTGTTCTGACGACGACGATGGAAGCCCAGGTCGGCGCAACAATTCCGGATATCCAATCACTGGCGCCTGACGCTTTCGACAAGCGCTATGCGCGCGGCGGCGAGCTCGATTGCTGGGACGACGACAAGCTTCGTGAGGGTGTTGCCGCGCTCGGTCGCAAGCGGATCGTCATGGCCGGTCTGACGACTGACATCTGTCTGTTCTGGGCGGCGCGATCGGCACTGGGGCTCGGTTACGAAGTTCTCGTCGTTGCCGATGCTTGCGGCACGACGAGCGTTCCGGGCGATACGCTTACCTACGACCGGCTTCGGGCTGATGGCGCACAGATTACGGTGATCAATCAGGCGGTGACCGAGCTCGTGAATAACTTCGGGGTGCCTGAGGGTCAGACGGCCCAGCAGATCATGGGCGAAGAGATTATCGCCAAGCTGGGTTAGTGCGATATCCGTGCATATAGATACAGCTGCAAAGGATTTGCCGCTCAGCGCTTTTGGAGCGTTGAGCGGCAATCGGCGGTGATCATCGAGGGACCGCCAGACTACGTTGCTTGTTGCGCACCCGCAGTCTGGTTTCCCCGCCTAGAAAAGTTTGCTCAGCTTGATCTTGGCACCGACGTAAAAGAACCTTCCGATTGCGCTCACCGGATAGGCGAACCCAGCCGCGATATCGGGCTGCTGGTCGGTGAAGTTGTTGATGCCGCCATAAAGCGTGAAGCGTTCTTCAATGTCATAGCTGACCTGAATGTCATGCTCCCAGCGTTCCTTGTACATGATGTAGCGTGGATCGTAATTTGGATGCGCTGCCTGCTGGATCTGCGTGTAGCGCTCGGTCTTGCCCTGCCAGGCAAGGCCGTAGTTGATCGTCAGCGGCCCGTGCAGCCAGGTCACGTCGAGATTGCCGCTGTAATTCGGACGATATGTCCGGTTGCGTTGCTGCTCGGGCACGCCCCCGACGGTCGCGAGGAAGGTAAGGTCCTTCAGATACCCTCCCGACAGCCGGAAATCGAGGGTGCCTAAAGCCGGTGACATGTTGAGCCGGTAGGCGGCACTGATCTCGAGACCCGATGTCGTGAACGCAGCGACGTTGAGCGTCTGTGTCTTGTAGAAGTTGATGAACCCGGTCGTGGGTGAGCGGGTGAAACTGCTGCAAAAGACATTCTCGAGCGTTGGCTGATCGACGCAGAGCTTGAAGACCTCGTTCACGTCGGGCGTGTTGATCGCGTTGGTCAGCTTGATGTTATACCAGTCGGCCGTGAACGAAAAGCCGGGCAGGAAGCGCGGGCGCAATACGATGCCAGCAGTCCAGGTTTTGGCAGTTTCGGCCTGGAGGTTGGGATTGCCACCGGAAAGGCCGGGCTGGCTGGTGCTTTGCTTTGGATCCGTCGCAGGGCTGAAGTTCGCGATCTGATCGGCCGACAGACCCAGCGCGGTCAGCACGGCCTTGCAATTGGCCGCGCGATACTGCGTGCCCTCGGGCAGGAACTGTGGATCGCAGGGGTCGTTCAGAAAGGTCTGCACGCCCTGCAGCGGGCTGAACAATTCGGTTATATTTGGCGCCCTGACGGCGCGGGACAACGTCCCTCGAAAGGTGATGTCCCTGACCGGCGAATAGGTGCCGTCGAGTTTCCATGTCGTCGTCGAGCCGATTGTCGAATAATCCGAAAACCGGACTGCGCCGCCGAACGACAGATCCTCGGCAAAGGGTACATGGGCAAGCAGCGGAATGCTGATTTCGCCATAGGCCTCTTTGACGTCGAACTGGCCGCCGCTCGGCAGCGTCTGGTTACCGCCGTCGAAAAATCCTCCCTGGGCAAAGGCCGAAGGTGTCGATGCCGTTTTCTCCTTCCGGTATTCGGCGCCGACCGCAAATCTGACCGGACCACCAGGAAGGCTGAACAGAAAACCGAGGTCACCCGACAGCGACCCCGAGACCACATTCTGTTCGCTGTAGGCACGCGTCACATCGTCGACGAAGACGAAATTGCGGCCCGCCGCCGAGCTGTTGCCGTAGCCGAGCAGGGTAATCGGCGAACACTCGCCGGGCTTGAAGCTCAGCGGCGCACCGGAAACCGGATTGCCGGTAATCGTCGCGATGCCGGCATAGTTATTGGCGTCGATAGTGGTTTCGCCAGGCAGGTTGATCCGGCAGGTCGGCTGGCCGGTCGCGGGATCGAGCACCGCATCGACCGCCGCATAATAGCGGTCGGTGACCCGGGTGTTGCCCGATGTCACGACGGATGACGAGCGACCATAAACATAGGAGAGTTCGTACCGCAGGTTGCCGCTGCGGTCCCCCTCGCTCAACGTCCCGCTCAGGCCGAGGACGCCGCGGTAGGTTTCGCGCTTCGCGGTCTGACTCTGGATGCCTAGATCGAAATTGTCACGGCTGACCAGCGCCCCAATCGGTGCGGCATCACCAAAGCGCTGCTGCAGATAATAGTTATCGGGGGTCAGATAGGTGAAAAAATCGAACGAGGGCTGGACGAGGGTGAAGGCGTTGATGTGGACATATTTTCCTTCGGCGAAAAACTTCAGCGCCGGGCTGACCTCATAGCTCGCCAGCAGGTTCACATTATGCCGTTCCAGCTGTGGTTCGATGTCGCCGAAATAGCCCGCAGTCGGGGTGTTCGACGTGCTGTTGTAGGCGCGACCGCCGCTTCCCGGAATCGGAATGCCACCGTCATAGGGTTTGCCGTCGCCGTCGAAATTGGGCACGAACTGGAACTCGGTCATACCCGAGACCGGATTGAAGACGCCGATGTCGACTGCGCCGTTCGGGGCGCTGTCCTGCCAGCTAACATTGGTATAAATCTTGTCGTAGGGCAGGCTGAGGTCGTTGCTGCCGTCGTCGCGCGTCGGATTGTCGATGTTGCGCAAGAGCTGCAGGTTCTTTGCCGGGTCGCCGAGATAGTCGCGCGCCTTCTGGTTGACGCGGTCCGATCGATTATATTCATAAGCCAATGTGATGTTGCCGCGGCCCTGGTCGAAGTTGGCTCCCGCCACGATCGATCCGAAGCGATTGCCTGCATCGCCGCGAGATGAAATGCCCGACTGGACATGCGCGATCAGCCCCTCGAACTTGCGCTTCAGGCGAAAATTGACGACGCCGCTGACACCGTCGGCGCCGTAGATCGCCGAAACGCCACCCGTAAGAATGTCGATCCCTTCGATGAGATCGACAGGAATAGTGTTGATATCGACCGAATTTTCTCCGGAATAGGCGTTGACGTGGCGACGCCCATCAACGAGCACCAGGGTGCGCTGTGACCCCAGGTTGCGCAGGTCGAGCACTGTTGTTCCGACGTTTGCTGCACCCGATGATCCACCGTAATCTTGCGAATTCGACCCGGCATTCGCGCCATTGGTCAGCGACCCTGTCAGAGCCGGTGAGTTGATGAGGATCGTGGTTACGTCGGTCTTGCCCGACCGCTCGATCATCTGGGCGGAAACCGACGTGACCGGGTTCGAAAATTCGATTTCGGGCCGCGCGATGCGCGTACCCGTCACGAGGATCGCGTCGCTTGCGTCCGCCTCTGCGGCGGCAGGCGCTTTGTCGGCTGTTTGCGCAAGGGCGGCGGTCGCCACCGTCAAAGCAAGGATCGAACACATGGATAGACTGAGTTGCGCAAAGCGATGCTGCATGACCTGCCCCCGATTTCGACGGTCCGTCGGCAGGCAGCTGCCGGAGCCAGACTATACCGGCTCTCTTATTCGCTGCACCGCGGCATAATCATGGCTGAACGAGCGATTAATGCAATATGGAATATTGTTTATTTTTCGATACCCATTTGATTCAGGACAAACGCCAGGGATTCGGCCTGTTCCTCGTATTTTCTGAACCTTCCGGACTTGCCGCCATGCCCGGCCTCCATGTTGATCCGGAAGACCAGGGGATTGGTGTCCGTCTTGGTGGCGCGTAATTTGGCGACCCACTTTGTCGGTTCGTAATACTGAACCTGGCTGTCCCACAGTCCCGTCGAGACGTAGAGCGCCGGATATCGCTTGGCCGCAACATTGTCATACGGCGAATAGCCAAGCATGTAATTATAAGCGGGCTGCTGCGCGGGGTTGCCCCATTCGTCGAATTCGTTTGTGGTCAGCGGGATACTGGTATCGAGCATCGTGGTGACGACGTCCACGAAGGGGACCTGGGCCACGATGACCCGATAGTCGTCGGGTGCCATGTTGGCGACCGCCCCCATCAGCAAGCCGCCGGCGCTTCCTCCTTCGGCGGCAACGCGTCCCTTCGCGGCATAGCCCTGCGCAACCAGCGCGCGGGTGACGTCGATAAAATCGGTAAAGCTGTTGCGCTTGTGCATAAGGTGACCGTCGTCATACCATTTGCGGCCCATTTCCTGACCACCGCGAATGTGTGCGATTGCATAGACGAAACCGCGATCCAGCAAGCTCGGCAGGGCCAGGGCGAACTCCGGATCGGTGGAATATCCGTAGCTGCCGTACGCGTATTGATAGAGCGGTGCCGTGCCGTCCTTCCTGAACGACCGGGTATGGACGAGCGATACCGGTATCCGCACGCCGTCACGGGCGGTCACCCAAACCCGTTCCGTGACATAGCGCGATGGATCGTACCCCGGCACCGGCTGAACCTTCAGCGCCTGGCGCGCGCCCGATGCGGCATTGACCTCGTAAGTCGTTTCGGGCGTCGTCAGCGACGTGTAGGTATAACGAACCGTCGATGCCGCCACCTCCGGATTTATATCGAGCGTCATAGCATAAGCGGGCTCGTCCGATTGCACGAAACTGCTCTTGCCGGCGTTCGTCAGAAGGCGCAGTCGCTTGTTGCTTCCCGACCTTTCCTCGATCGCAATGAAGTCGTTGAAAGGCTTGAAGCCCTCAATGAACACTTCGCTGCTTGTCGGCACGAGGTCCTTCCACGCGGATCGGCCGTTCGACAGGTCAGTATCACGAACAACTGACAGCTTGTAGTTCGGGGCGGCATCGTTTGACCGGATGACCCAGTGATCACCGATGTGATCGGCGTCGTACTGCAGGCCGCGTTCGCGTGGCGTGATAATGGCAAACGTTTGCGGGTTGGTCGCGTCGGCGCAGCGCCACTCGTTGCTGACACTGCTCCTGAGGCCAATGCACAGAAAGCGGTCATCGCTCGTGCGACTGAGCGCCATGTAAAAACTGTCGTCCTTTTCCTCGTACACCAGCCGGTCCGTCTGGGCCGGCGTGTCGAGGACATGAGCCTTCACCCGCTTGCTGAGCAGGGTGACGGGGTCTTTTTCTATGTAGAACACCGTCCGATTGTCGTCGGCCCAAACGAAGTCGGGCTCCACGTCCGCCACGGTGTCGGCACTATCGAGGCCCGTCGCGAGATCGCGAAACTTCAGCACATATTGGCGGCGGCCCACGACGTCCTCGGCATAGGCAAGAAGGTTGCTGTCGGGACTGACCTGCCGTCCGCCTATCGCAAAAAATCCCTTGCCCGCGGCCATCTTCGGCTCGTCGAGCATGATCCTTTCGGGGGTCTCCATCGAGCCCCTGCGCCGCGCGACGATGGGATAGTCTGCGCCTGGCTCGAAACGCGAATAATACCAGTACCCGCCTTTCGCGTACGGTACCGACGTATCCTCCTGCTTCACGCGCGCGGTTATTTCGGAAAACAGCGTGTCGCGCAGCACCTTGTTCGGTGCGAGGGCGGCATCGGCATAGGCATTTTCCGACTTCAGGTAATCGAGCATTTCCCGGTTCGTGCGGGAATCGTCGCGTAACCAGTAATAGGGGTCGTTCCGCGTCGCCCCGAACGGTGCCTTGATCACGTGGTCAGACCGGCGTGCGACGGGTGCGTCGTGAGCAATGACCGGAGCCGCCAACCCCAAAGCTGCACCGAAAGCCAGAACGTATCTTTTTGACATGAGTTACACCACCTTTGGGAGTTATCATGGCAGATGACTGACCCGGCGCAAGACGTGCGACCGATCTTTTGGCTTTTTTGATCAAGCAGATGCCCCCTGTTTCAGAGCGACGATTGATCATCATAAACTGCCACCCGCCAAATCGCTCGTCATTACGGCGACCGCCATATCGAACTATCCGTGGCGGATTGCTCTTCTGCCGGATCGTCGCGTGCTGGTCACCGCACTGTACAAGCGCTGACCTGCCAGTTTCAGGGCACGGGCTGACATTGGCGGAAATTCGTGACACGGTGCGGATACGGGGGCCGACGAACCATGCCGGACGATGTGGTCAACCACGATTCTGATGTGCAACTGACGCTGTTTCTCAGCTATGGTCGGCCCGACCGTGCGTTCGCCGAAAAAATCGCTGCTGGGCTTCGCGATGCCGGTTTCGTCGTCTGGTGGGATGCGTTGATCGAAGGCGGCGCGGCATTCGCCCGTTCTATCGAAGCCGCGCTGGATACAGCCGATGTCGTCGTCGTCCTGTGGTCGGAAGCCTCGGTACAGTCGGACTGGGTGCGCGACGAGGCGGGACGGGGCCGCGATCGCAAGCGGCTGGTCCCGATCTCGATCGACGGCAGTCATCCGCCCCTCGGATTCCGCCAGTATCACGCCATCGACATGACGAAGTGGCGGGGCAAGGAATCGCCGGAATTCGGGATGCTGGTGCGCAGTATCGTCACGGCTGCGGCGGGGCAGGCCGGGGCGGCTCCGGTGGTTGCTGCCGCGCCTGCCGGGAAAGCGGTGCCACGCCGGGCAGTGCTTGCGGCGGCCGTCGGAACGACCGCGCTGATTGCGGGAGGTGGCGGGCTGGTGGCGTGGAAATGGGGGGCGCTGGGTGCCGCCGGGCCATCGCCCAACAGTGTCGCCGTCCTCCCCTTCAAGAATCTGAGCAGCGAGCAGGACCAGCTCTATTTCTCCGATGGGCTGACCGAAGAGGTACGCGCTTCGCTTGCGCGCAACGACCGGTTGCAGGTGCTGGCGGCAACCTCGTCCGAGGTGGCGCGCGACCATAAGGAGGACGCGGTGACAATCGCGCGCCGGCTGGACGTTGCCTATCTGCTCGAGGGGAGCGTGCGCCGAGCAGGCGATGTCGTTCGAATTTCAGCCGAACTCACCGATGGCAAAACCGGCTTCGGGCGATGGGCGAACAGTTTCGACCGCAAGATCACCGACATTTTCGCCGTCCAGAGCGAAATTGCGCGCCTGGTGGCAGAGGCATTGTCGGTGCAGATGGCGACAGCAGCGCCCGCACCCGGCGGCACGACAAATGTTCCTGCCTATGAAGCGTTTCTGCGCGGCCGTGCCATGTTCTACAGCGCCCATGACGAAGCGACCGACCGGGCGGCGCTCGACCAGTTCGATCTGGCGCTCGCCGCCGATCCCAATTTCGCAATGGCCTATGCCGCGCGGTCACGGTCGCTCGCCGCGATCGCGGCAGAATATGCCAAGGCGACTGAATTGCACGGCCTGTATACTCAGGCGATTGAGGCAGCGAGCCGATCCATCGCCCTCGCCCCCGACCTCGCCGAAGGTCATCTGGCGCTCGGCAATGCGATTTATACCGGTCGTCTGGACGTATCGGGCGCGCGGGCATCATTCGACCGGGCCTATCAGCTCGGGCACGGCAACGCCGACCTGGTGCTGCTCTACGCACTTTATTGTTCGCGCGCACAGCGGCCCGACGATGCGCGCCGGGCAATTGCGCGGGCGATCCTGCTCGACCCCCTCAACCCGCGAACCTATCGCGCGGCCGGCTCAATCGACTATGCCGCGCGCCTCTATGCCGACGGCCTTGCTCCCCTTGATCGAGCATTGGCGCTCAACCCGAAAATTGCCAATGCCTATTACTATATTGGCGCGTGTCAGGTGCAGCGGGGTAGGTTGCGCGAGGCACGGGCAGCGTTCGACAAGGAGCCCCATGCGCTGTTCCGCCTGTCCGGGCTTGCGATCGTCGACAATCGACTGGGCAACGCCGCCGCGGCCCGGCAGGCGATGGCGCAGCTGGTTGCCGAGCTGGGCGATAACGGCCTTTACCAGCAAGCCGAGGTGCTGGCGCAATGGGGCGATACTTCCGGTGCCCTTGAAAGGCTGGAGAAGGCTCGATCGGTGGGCGATTCGGGACTGATCTACCTGGCGACTGATCCGTTGCTCGACCCGTTGCGCGGAAGCCCGAGGTTCACGGCACTGTTGAAAGCCTTGCGATTTTCGTGATGCAGATTGCCGCTGTCATTCATGATCGATCTGTGTGAACATTGTGCTTCGGAGTGAGGAGGGCGGATCATGATTACCGGCGGCAAACCAGTGACGGACGCATCTGATGACGACGATAATGATGGTGCAGAAGACGAAACGGACAATGCGGTCGAACGCGGCAGCGGCGATCAGCGCGGAAGCGGCGACCAGCGCGGGCGTGCCGACCAGCGGGGAAGCGGCGACCAGCGCGGCAGTGGCGACCAGCGTTAGTTCATTTCGCTGACCGAAGGATCGGCCGCCGTCGCGCGGGTAATCCAGTCGAGATAGTGATCGCGATCGATGCGGACATAGACGCCGGGATGACCGGCGAGAGCGCAGCCTTTGCCCCAGCTGACGATCCCGATGAGGACCGGTGCGCCATAGGTCAGGACCAGCGGACCGCCACTGTCCTCCTTGCAGGCGTCCTTGCCGGGGGCGCCCGCACAGATCGTTCCTTCATAATCCGCGGCGGTTTCGCAGGGCATCGTCTGCAGATCGACATAGTTCAGTTCGACCGTCTTGCGCCCATTGAGCGATGTCCTGCCCCAACCGGTGACCGTTACGGGCGTGCCATCGCCAAGCGCATCATCGCCCTGGCGACTGCCGTACAAGGCGATCGGCTCGACGCGCCGGGCGTCGCTTGGGTCGGTTTCGTCGTCGGCGACAATATGCACAAGGGCGATGTCGTTTTCATCGTGGTTATCCTTGTAGGCGGCATGCACGATGAAACGATCGATGCGATACGTGACACCGGGATCCAGTTCCAGGTCGAGCGCTCCAAGGCGGACGCGATATTTCTTCGCCACCATATCCGCGAAGACGCAGTGCGCCGCGGTCAGCACCCAGTCAGCAGCAATGAGCGAAGCGCCGCAGCGATGCGACAATTCCCAGTAATCGTGGGTGGCGCGTTCCTCCTCGGTATAGCCCTGATAGGGCAGCCCCGAATAGATTTGTGCTTGCCACGGTGCGCCGTAGCGAAGCGCCCTCTCGCTCTCGCCGTCATTTTGCTGGGCGCTCGCGGAGGTCGACGCCAGCGCAACCGCGGCAATCAGAACTGGTGCCCAGACGCGCATTTGATCCCCCTCCCGTACGGTATTGAAATGCTAGACCGATGCCCTCAACTGTCCGGCTGGAGCTCGATTGGTTTTATCCAGGTCTCCTGATCGTCGAAACTTTGCAGCGCCTGTCCCCCGGCATTCGGCCAGCGCAAGTAAACATCCTTGCCGTCTTCGCCGCCCACCAATTCCGCTACCGTGGTCGTCCCGTCGTTCGACAAGACCTTGTATCGGTACTCAACACCGTCCTTGGTCGTCCACAGCCACATGCCATCGACCAACTTGAAGCTGCCACTATCGCCGGTCGTGTAGGACGTCGGTTCTTGAGGCTGATCCGCAGAGGTTCCTCCTGCTGGCTCAGCGACATTTTGTGCCGCGGCGGCGTCTTGTGTCTGCGCCGAGTTTGCGAAACGGAAGTTGTTAAAGGCACCAGACAGGCCGCCGAGCGCTGCGACGATCGCTGTGGCGCCGCCAATCCAAGCAGTGACGGTCTTCGATATTTTCGGACGCTCATCGGAGTCGTCGGCTGATTGCTCGTCCTTCATCCATCCCCCAGAATAGGCTTGCGACTACTATGCCACAGGTACTGCGAGGAGTGCAAAAGGGCGTATTTAAGGTATTCAACTCTATGAAAAGACGTTGAAACGCCATGTTTCTCCCGCTTCGATCGTCATCGATGGGTTGAAATCCTGCCAAGCCGCGATGCGCGATCTCGGCGCTTCCACCAAGCAGGTGGTCGGCCGACAGCACCCTCAACAACTAGCGTGATAACGCCCTAACAGCCCTTGACTGCAGCAGCGAGCGTGGTGGGTACCCAGGAGTCGGCAAGCGCGGAAGCGCGATCGATGTCGGACGGCTTAAGGCCATGTTTGACGCGATCGATGGCAACTTCCGCGCTGTGGTGAGTGGCCGATTCAAGCATGATCAGCCGCATGCAGCCGCGAGCGGCGTTGGCTTTGGCGTTACTGTCGCCGGCAAGCAGATAATATTTGAGTGCTTCAACGGGGTCCTTCATCACGCCCGCACCGCGTTCGTAATTCTCACCCAGCTTCAGCAGGGCGGGCCGAAACCCTTGAGCTGCTGATTTGCGAAGCCATGGCATAGCCGCATCGCCGCTACGGGAAGTACCAACGCCGCTGCTGTAAAATTCGGCTAGAATAAATTGGGAATCGGGCTGTCCTTGCATGGCAGCTTTAGTCATCCAGGCGAAAGCTTCGGTGGCATCCTTGCGGTCGCCTCGCGATTCATACCAGAGGGCGAGATTGTGTTGACCATCCGCAGATCCAGCGGCGGCGGCGCGTCGCAGCCAGGTCAGCCGTCTTGTCTCGTCGATTTCAACCCCAATGCCCTGGCGATAGATCTCGCTCAAAGAAAAGAGCGCACCTGGATGACCCTGCGCAGCCGCTTTTTCCAGCCAGCCAAGACCCTTGACCGGATCGAGCGGCAGGCCGCTATTAAACAGCAGCGCCGTGCCAAGCATGTATTGCGCTTCGGCTTCGCCAGCTTCGGCGCGCCGCGTCACCGCACCGACGTCATGAAGAGGAGCAACCGTTTTCGCTGCAGGTCCGACTAGATTAGTGCTGCCGTTGACGCTGGCGGCAGCCGCGCCCGCGCTTTCGGGCTCGGGTTCGGTAACAATCGTCGGCACCGTCATCTTCGCCGAGCCGTCCTTCATCGCGGCTATCTGCTCGGCAGGCAATTTCGCGAGCAGGGTGAGGTCGTAGGGCCGGTCTGCACACAGCAAATTAAATTCATTGTGAGGGAGACTGCTCGCACGGGCCCCGGCATTGCGGGCCGTCACGGCCGCTTCGTATGCGGCGACGGCACGGTGATTGGCAGCAAGTCGCGCGTTGAATGCGGCGACCTGTTTTGCATCGCGAACATTAACCGTCCGACGGGTAGCGTCCAGACCATTGGATTGCGTTCGGATCGCCTGTCCGCTCGCTGCAAGCTGCCGGTCCTGCGCTGCGAGATTGATGCGGTTGTTGCGTATCGTCACCGCCAAAGCGCCGCATTTTTCCAGCTCGGGCAGCGACATAGAACTGATCACGGGGGTTCCCTGCGCCCACAAAGACGGGGCGAGGAGAAGTAGCGTAAAACCCAATGTCCAAAAACGCATCGAATCGTCTCAACGATTGCCACGGTAAACCGTAATTTGTCTGGCATTCCGACGTATCGCAAGGTGACACAAGCCGACGTTGAAATCGCAGAACCTGCCTCTCCTTTGCCGCAAGAATACTCTCAGGCTAACTGGAATTTGGTCAGGTTTAGGCGTTACGTATTTGACAAACCTAGGCTCAGGACTCATTGATTGATCCAGAAGATGAAGGTTGCGGCGATGCAGATGGCGGACATGAAGGTGTGGGCGCATCGATCGTAGCGGGTGTGGATGCGTCGCCAGTCCTTGAGCCTGCCGAACATGTTCTCGA
>JBBRRC010000046.1:0-10338 GCA_038225385.1 Sphingomonadales bacterium
ATTCTGTAAGTCCGATGATTGCAAGTCGCGCCAGCCGTCGCGGTGCGTGATGCTACCGGCCACATAGAGCGACGCGCGGCCGATCTGCTGGCCATACTGGGCATCACCGATGACCTGGCCAAACGAACCTCCCGCCAGGTCCGCGTCACCGCCATGGTATACATAGCCGTTCTGGAGCTGCACATCGATCGAGCCACCGAGCGCATTCAGCCCGAAGGCCGGGTTCGATCCTTCCAAGCTGAGCCGTCGGATCGCGCGGTTTGGGATAAGATCCCAATTCACCGTGTCGCCAAACGCCTGATTGAAGCGCACGCCGTTGACGTAAACCGCGATGCCTTGCGCGGTGCCTTGGAGAGGGGAAGCCGCAAAGCCGTGGTAAAACAGTGCTGGTTGGTCGGGATTGCCGGAGCTGTCGTCGAGGTGCAGGCCTGGAACTTGGCCATTCAGCGCGTTCAGGAAATCGGGAGTCCCCTGCTGTGAAATGTCGCCGGCGTCGAGTACATGCGTTTCGGCGGGGACCTGGTCGCGGTCGATGGTCGAACCGGGCAGCGGCGTACGGCCGATTACCACAATTTCGGGTGAAGCAACATTATACCGAGCGCCGGTTTGAGACAGCGCCGGACCCGACGTGCTGACGGATGCGGCAACAAGCACGGCCAAGCGGCAGCTCATACGCGATGAGCCGCCGTAATTTGGGGCAAGTTCACCCCATGCTTTCCCGGTGCCGGGACTTGGCCTTCGCCCCCTGACAGGTGCCATTTCCCGATCTACCGTCGCGCAGGCAAACTTCTCGAAGTGGGCATTTCCGGTTCATCCTGCGGGCCACCAGTTCCACCGCAACGCCTTACCTCCTTGAGGTTTGCCGATGGCAGGGTTGTCAGGTGTTAAAGGATCACGTCGACTTTCAGCCCGAGCGAGAGGGCCGATCGCTTCGCCGCTGTCGCTCCCGGGCGATCAACATACTGCACGTCTGGCGCGAGGTGCAGCCCCTCCACGATGTGAATATTATAGTTGGCCTCGAGAACAATCTCGTGCGACTGAATCCCGGCGATGCCGCCGGGCAGCGGCAGGCCGGCGGCGAGATCGATTTCTTCCGCCTGCACGCGCCAACTACTTGTCCGAGCATAGCCGGCGAGCAGGTTGACGGCGTCGTGAGCGCGACCGGGAACGAGACCCGCAGCGTGGACGCCGCCGAAAGCAAGATACTCGAGGGTAGAAGTGCGCTCGTCGAAGCGGATATAGCCGCCGGACAGGATGATACCGTCGGTCGGTCCCTTGCCGGTCCGCGCGACCATCTGATCGGCCAGCGCATAACCCGATGCGCGGCCGTGGTAGCGGCGCGCGGGCGCTCCAGACAGCGCAAGCAGGGAGCCATCGGCACCGGTCAGCGGGTCGGCGTAATCCGACGTGTCGTAGATAAAGCCTAGCTTATAGTGGCCCGGAAGCCTGGCACGGCCATATTTTGGCGAACAGTCCAGTTCGACAGGGAAATAGGCACCCGTCTCGCCCGAGCCGCCGAAGTTAAAGCCGGTACTGCCGCCGAACTTCGGTCGCACCTGATAGACGCCCGCCTGGACGGCGAGCGTCGCCGCCGCCTTGATCCGTACCCGGCCGCCCCAGGCCGAGTTGGGGTAGACGGTGAAGGCCGGTTCACCCGGAAGCGCGTGCGGGCTCCCGCAGACTATCGTGCTGAGATCGTCGCCGTAGAGCGGCGAACTGGCGAAATCGTGGGCGACCGGCAGGCGGCCAGCTTCGATGTCGATCGCGCCGTGGCCGAGCGCGACCTCGCCATAGGCATAGACCAGGTGCCCGGCAACGCCACCGCCGCCACCGTAGATTTCCTGCACCTGGAACAGATTGTCGCCCAGATAATCGGCGCTCGCACTGCGGCCGTGGCGGTGGACAATCGCGGCATGGGCCGACACCCCCGTCAAGCTGGCCATCGTGCCGAAATCGGCATCTGCGGCGAGGGCGACTTGCCCGGCAAAATCGGTCCCACGCCGGTTGCCGCCGTCGACGATCGACCCCGACTCGCCGGTATATTGGAGGGTAAGATCAAGGCCGGCGTTGTCCAGCCGTGGCCATGGGCTGTCCGCGCCATGCCACAGATGCTCAGTTGGCGGCTTGGCGTTGACATCGGGGTTAGCCGCCGGGTGATTGGCCAGCGGATATCCGCCGATTTCCTGCGTGGCGGCCGGAGACGCTGCAATCGCAAGCGCCAACGCAACGCCGATTACGGCACGGCGAAAAATCCTGCGCGCTTGGCCGCGCGCAGCGAGTGGATCGAGTAATAAATAACTCGCCATCGCAGCCGACCCACCTTGTAAGAACCTAAATGATTCTATAACTTCCAAATCGCTTCGTCCACCTGTTCGCCTTGGAGTTGGCTATGCCAGTCGCGCGGACACGACGAACTTTACAGCCATCTTCTTGCCGAGCGGCAGTTTTACTCATTGCGCTTGTTGGAGCTGGTGTCGCGGTGACCGGTGCCGCAGGTCAGGCTGTGACTGGAGCTCCTGCCGCGGCCGGCTATAGCGGCGGTCGGTTCAATCCCGCGCCGAATACACTTCCCGGCGAATGGACATCGCAGGCGCGAGACTATGCCAACACGCGTTACAGCCCGCTCGACCAGATCAACACGTCGAACGTCGGCCGCCTACAGGTTGCGTGGACCTTTTCCGATGGCGCGCTTTATGGCCACGAGGGCGCGCCGCTGGTCGTCGGGGATACAATGTACCTTGTTTCGCCGTTCCCCGACAGGGCTTTCGCCCTCGACCTAACCAAACCCGGTGCGCCAATCAAATGGGTGTTCGACCCTAAGCCGTCGCCGATGGCGATCGGCAAGGCGTGCTGCGATCCGGTGCTGCGTGGCTGGGCTTATGGCAAGGGAAAGCTCGTCTACAACCTGCTCGACGATCATGTCGTCGCGGTCGACGCCAAGACCGGCAAGGAATTGTGGCGGACGAAAATGGCTGATGTCAGCCACGGCGTGACGATGACGATGGCCGCGTTCATCGTCGGCAACAAGGTGTTCGTCGGCAACTCGGGCGGCGAGCTGGGCGTCAGCGGCTGGTTCGCCGCGCTGGACCTCGAAACCGGCAAGGTGCTTTGGAAGGCGTACGGCACCGGGGCTGACAAGGACGTCAAGATCGGCCCGCGATTCAAGCCGTTCTACCCGCAGCTTAAGGGCACCGACCTCGGCCTCAAGACATGGCCTGCCGGGATGGCGCAGCACGGAGCGGGGTCGGCATGGGGGTTCGTCTCCTACGATCCGACGAAGAACCTCGTCTATTACGGCACGTCGAATCCCGGCCCGCGAGTCCCGGAGCAGCGGCCAGGTGACAATCTGTGGACCAGCGCGATGTTCGCACGCGATGCCGATACCGGCGACGCGGTGTGGGCGTACCAGTTCACCCCGCATGATCAGTGGGATTACGACGGCGTCAACGAGGCGGTGTTACTCGATCTGCCAATCAACGGGCGAATTCGGCACACGCTGTTTCACTTCGACCGCAACACCTATGCCTATCTCCTCGACCGTGACACCGGCGAGGTCATCCGCGCCGACCAGTTCGCACCCGGCAACTGGACGACGGGTTTCGACTACAAGACGGCGCGGCCGATTGTGAACCCGGCGAAGGAGCCGAAGATCGGCATCAAGCTTGATCACATCTGCCCGCCCGACATCGGCCAGAAGGACTGGGAACCGCCGAGCTATTCGCCGCGCACCGGGCTGATGTACGTCGGCATGTTCAACCTCTGTATGGATCTGACCGACCACAAGGCGAGCTACATTCCCGGCACGCCGTACGATGGCATGGAGATGACGCGCCATTCGGTTGACGGGCCGAACGGCGGCTGGGGCATGTTCCTTGCGTGGGATCCGGTCAAGGGACGTGCCGCGTGGCGCATTCCGGAAAACTTCATGCTGATGTCGGGCACCATAGTCACGGCCGGCGACGTCGTGTTCTACGGCACGACCGACGGCTGGTTCCGGGCGCTCGACGCGCGCGACGGCAAGCTGCTTTGGCAGAAGAAGCTGTCGTCGGGCGTGATCGGGCAGCCGATGACCTATCTCGGTCCGGACGGCCGACAATATGTCGCTGTCGCGAGCGGCATCGGCGGCGCGGCGATGGTGCAGTCGGGTCGCGCCGGGCTGCCCGCGCGCGGCTCGACGACCTATGTCTTCTCAATCGACGGCAAGGATGTGCCTGGGTCGGCGGCGACCGCGGCGTCGCCCGAGAAGACGACGAAGAATACGCGGTGAATACCGGCACCGCCATCGCCGCGATGGTCGCTGCCGTCGCCATCGGCGCGGCGGGCGCGGGTTGGATCGCGCGCAGTGATGCAACGCCCGGCACCGCCTTCGCGTCAAACAATGGCTATCTCGGGCTGGCCGCTGCACCGCTCGGCGATCTCGCCGGCCCGGCGCATGCAACGCGGGTGATCGAGACGGCGAATCCGCTCGGCAACTCGCCACAGGTCATCGCCGAAGGCAAGGAGCTGTTCATCCGGATGAACTGCGCGGGCTGCCACGGCTATGGCGGCGGCGGCGGCATGGGACCCAAGTTGACCGACAGCTATTGGCGGTACGGCGGCACCCCGGTGGCGATCTACAAGACGCTGTACGAGGGGCGACCACAGGGGATGCCGGCGTGGGGCCGCGCGCTGCCGCCGGCGACGCTGTGGAAGCTGACCGCCTATGTCTGGTCGCTCGGCGGCGGTGTCGCCCCCGGCAATGCCCAAGCGGCACTGCAAGGCGATCACCCGGGCGCGAGCGACACCGCGGCGCAGCCCAACGCCGCCGAGGGCGGCAACGCGCTTGAGGGACAATGACTCGCAGCCTGTCCGCCGCCGCCGTGTTATTGCTCGGCGGCTGCGCGACCGTACCGGGCGGCTATCTCGATGCTGGCGGCGGCACCGGATCGGCGATGCTCCACCCGCTTGCAATCGGCTTCACCGCAATCGCGCTTGCCGTGACGGCCATCATCGCCGCGGTCATCGTCGTAGCCGTCACCCGCTCGCGTCGCGCTGCGGTCAATCAGGGCCCGGTCGTGGCGCGCGGGCCGGGCGGGCTCAACTGGATCGGCTGGGGCGTCGGGCTGTCCTTTCCGGTCATCGTGGCGATGGCAATATGGTCGTTCGGCGTGACGCGCGCCGTCGGCAAGACTCCGCTTGGCGCCCCGCTGGTCGTCGAGGTCACGGCGCACCGCTGGTGGTGGGAGGTACGCTATCGCGGCGGCGTCGCGGCCGAGGACTTCACGACAGCAAATGATATTGTGCTTCCGACCGGCCGCCCGGTTCGGCTGATTTTGCGCTCCGGCGACGTCATCCACGATTTCTGGGTCCCGAAGCTCGGGCCGAAAATGGACATGATCCCGGGCAAGGTGAACCAGCTCGTCCTCGAGGCGGCAATGCCAGGCACCTATCTCGGCGAATGCGCCGAGTTCTGCGGCTTAGAGCATGGCATGATGCGTTTTCACGTCATCGCGGTCGATCCGCCGGCGTTTGCGCGCTGGGCGGCCGCGACGCGGGCTCCGGCCGTCGTCGCCGACCCTGCCGTCCCGCGCAACCTCACCGGCGAGGCGAAGTTCTCCGCCGGCTGTTCAAGCTGTCACGAAGTGCGCGGGACGCTGTATGGTGGCGTGCTGGGTCCCGACCTGACGCACTTCGCTAGTCGGACGACGATCGCGGCGGGTGTGCTGCCCAACACGCCCGCGATGCGCGCAGAGTGGCTGGCGCACACGCAGCAGGTCAAGCCGGGCGCGGTCATGCCGCTGGTGCCGATGACCGACGCCGAGCGCAATGCAGTGGTCGCCTATCTGGGCGAACTGAGCTGATGGCGACGATACCAGCCGACTCGCCTGTCCCGCCGGGTTCCGGGATCGCGCCGTTTGTGCCGCCCTCGCCCGCCCCGGCGTCGCCCAATCCGCCGTCAATCGCCCGCGAGCTGTCGCGTCACTGGGAGACAAAGCCCGGCGCCTTCGGCTGGTTCGGCACGGTCGATCACAAAACGATCGGTCTGCGCTACCTCGTCACCGCCTTCGGCTTCCTCATCCTCGGCGGGCTCGAGGCGCTGACGATGCGCGTCCAGCTGGCGCGCCCGTCGGCCACGGTGCTGACACCCGAACAATATAACCAGCTGTTCTCGATGCACGGCGTGACGATGATGTTTCTCTACGCGCTGCCGATGCTGTCGGGATTTTCCAATTATCTGTGGCCGCTGATGCTCGGGTCGCGCGACATGGCGTTCCCGCGCCTGAACGCCCTCAGCTACTGGCTGTTTCTCGCCTCGGGTCTGTTTCTCTACGCCAGCTTCGCGATGGGCGCGGCGCCCGACGGGGGTTGGTTCGGCTATGTCCCGCTGACCGGCAAGCTCTACTCTCCCGGGCCGAATCTCGACGTCTATGCGCTGGGGCTGATCTTCATCGGCATCTCGACGGCCGTCGGCTCAGCCAATTTCGTCGTTACGCTGCTCAGGATGCGGGCGCCGGGAATGTCGGTCAACCGCCTGCCCATCCTGGTGTGGGGCACGATCACCGCGTCGGTCGCCAACCTGTTCGCGGTGCCGGCGCTCAGCCTCGCCTGCCTGATGCTGTGGCTCGACCGCAACCACGGCACCCACTTCTTCGACGTCGCCGGCGGTGGCCAGCCGCTGCTGTGGCAGCACCTGTTCTGGATGTTCGGCCACCCGTGGGTCTACGCCGTCGTCCTGCCGGCGATGGGGCTCGTCTCGGACGCGCTGCCGGTCCACTGCCGCCGCCCGCTGGTCGGCTATACCGTCGTGGCGATGGCGACCGTCGCGACGATGGTGATCGGCTTCGGCGTCTGGCTCCACCATATGTTTGCCACCGGCGTCCCGGCGCTGGCGCTGAGCTTCTTTTCGGCGGCGAGCTTCGTCATCGCGATCCCCAGCGCGGCGGCGGTGTTCGCGTGGATCGCGACGATCGCCACCGGCCGCGCCCGGATGTCGACTCCGTTCCTGTTCTTCACCGGCTTCATTATGCTATTCGTCATCGGCGGCCTGTCGGGCGTACTGACTGCCAGCCTCGTGTTCGACTGGCAATTGACCGACACCTACTTCATCGTCGCCCACCTGCATTACACGCTGATCGGCATCAACGTCTTCCCGGTGATCGGCGCGGTCTATCACTGGTTCCCCAAGATGACGGGAAAGATGATGGACGAGCGCCTCGGCAAATGGACGTTCTGGGTAATGTTCGTCGGCTTCAACCTGACCTTCTTCCCGATGCACTGGATCGGCATGATGGGCATGCCGCGCCGGGTGTGGACCTACCCCGCCTCGCTCGGGGTCGGGGATTCCAACCTGATTGTCTCGGTCGGCGCATTCGTCTTCGCCGCGGGCATTTTGATGTTTATCGTCAATGTCGTGCAGGGGTTGCGCCGCGGGGCAGTGGCCGGACCGAACCCGTGGGATGCGCCGACGCTAGAATGGTCGATGTCGTCGCCGCCGCCGCCGTATAATTTCGCCATCATCCCGCAGATCGCGTCACGTCACCCGTTGTGGGAAGACCGGCTGCAGGAGACCGACGACCGCTCGATACTCGATCAAGGTTTCCTCCTCGATCAGGGGCGCGAGACGCTGGGCGTGACTCCACTCGACGCCGAACCCGACGTTATCCTCAAGATGCCGGGCGACAGCCTGTTGCCGGTCGCGCTGTCGCTGGCCGTGCTCGTGCTGTTCGTCGGGATTCTGTTCGAAAGCGGCTGGGCGGCAGCGGTCGGAGGCGGCGCGGCGTTCGTTATCCTGATCCTGTGGTTCCGCCCCGAACCGGCCCCGCAGCACGACGAGAAGGTCCGCGTCTATGGCTGAGGCGCGAACGCTCGACACGAAGCTCCCGGTCGAGGGCAAAGGCCGCGTAGGCACCGCGTGGTGGGGGATGGTCTGCCTGATCGCGACCGAGGGGATCGTCTTTGCCTATCTTATCTTCTCCTATTCGTACCTCGGCACGCAGCAGGTTGGTCGCTGGCCGCCACTGGGTCCGCCGTCGCTCAAACTTGCACTCCCCGCGACGATCATACTGTTCGGGTCGAGCTTTGTCCTCGAATGGGGCAAGCGGCTTGGGCGCAACGGGCGGATGGCGGCGAGCCGGGTCGCGATCCTCGTCACGTTCCTGATGGGTGCGGCATTCGCTGCGCTTGAACTCAAGGAGTGGGCCGACAAGCCGTTCACCCTCGGCACTAGCGCCTACAGCTCGGCGTATTTCCTCGTAACGGGCACGCACCTTGCACATGTCGCTGTCGGGCTGCTCGCGCTGCTGGTGCTGTTCGTCTGGGCGGTCACCGGACAGCTCGAGCAGGGGCACCATCAGCACCGCGCGATCGTCACGCTCTACTGGCACTTCGTCGATGCGGTATGGGTTTTCGTGTTTGCCGCCATCTATCTCAGCCCGCGACTGACATGACCCCGCTTCACGACCTCGCCGGCGGCGTCGCCCACCCGTCGCCGCAGCGCGAGGCGGTGGCGCTGTGGCAGCTCCTGACTGCTCTGCTGCTCGCGCCCGCGTCGTTCTCGACGCAGGTTCTTGTCGATTATGTCATTGCGGCGGCAAGCTGTACGCTCGGCCACCGGCCCGCACCGGTGCTGATTGCAATCACCGCCGCGACTTTTGTCGGTGCGCTGGTCGGCTTCGTCATGTCGATTATGCTGTGGCGGAGGGTCCGCGGCGAGAAGGGCGGCGGTCGCGGGCGCGCGGCCGAGGTCGGCGAAGGTCGCACGCGCTTCATCGTCCTGTGCGCGCTGGTGTCGAGTACGACCTTCGCGCTCGCCTCGCTGCTCGATGTCACCAACGTCCTCATCCTCGGCCAGTGCGCCAGCCTGCCGCCCGCGCCTTAGCGGTCATCGCTACGCTCACATTGTCCGTCGTGTGCGCCGCCACGCCCGACGCGGGCGACGGCGGGTGGAGCTTCGATCCGCTCGTGGTTACGCTGATCGTGGTGCCGACCATACTTTATGTCTGGGGACTCGCGCGTGCCGGCGCGGTGCGCCGCGCCTTTGCTCCCGCGTGGCGGGTCGCGTGCTGGTTCACCGCAGTCGCAGTGCTGTGGCTCGTTTTATTGTCGCCGCTCGACGGCCTCGCCGACGCGAGCTTCGCGTGGCACATGGGGCAGCATCTCGCGCTAATGCTGGTCGCCGCGCCGCTGCTCGCCGCTTCGAACGCTCACCTAGTCATCCTCCACGTCTTCACGGTGCCCTGGCGAAGGCGGCTCGGTCGTTTCGTCGGCGCGGTGCCCGGCGTGCGCGGCGGCGGGCATCACCGCGCCGCGCCATGGCTTGCCGCGCTCGCGTTTGCCGCGGGATTATGGCTGTGGCACGCGCCTGCGCTGTATGATGCAGCGCTGGCGAACGAGACGGTCCACACCTTCGAGCATATGACCTTCCTGCTCACCGCGGCGGTGTTCTGGCGAATGGTATCGAGCGCCGGCGACCGGCGGCTCGATGCAGGAACCGCCGTCGTTCTCGTGACCCTGACCGGACTGCAGGGCAATTTGATGGCGGCGCTGATCACGCTCGCCCCGGCGCCGATCTACGCCTATCACGGCGCCGATGCGCTGTCGGACCAGCAGACCGCGGGCCTGCTGATGTGGGTCCCGGCCGGTTTGGTTTATCTCGCCAGTACCCTCTGGGCGATTCACCGCCTGATCGCCGCCCCGCGCCGCCGTGCACGCCCGAGCGCCGTTCCGCAGCGTTGAACGGCCGCGCGTTTTCGGTAAAGCACGCATCGGTGCCGCGTCACGACCGACGAAATCGTCGGCTTTGCGCTGGAAGAGGTGCCGCTCGCCCCCCAGCCGCAGCCTTGACGGACCTAGTGCGGCATGGCGGCGACGATCGCGCCGGCACGGGCGGCGAACCCGCGCAGCGATACCCGACGGCCAGCAAGATCGCCGGACTGACGATCGACCGCAGGGCAGCGGGCGGCGACCAGCCAGTCGACGATATCGCCGTTCGTCGCGTTCGGGTGACGCAAGCGGACCTCGGCAGCGACTTCTGCGATCGCCGATTGGCCGCCACCGGCGAGGTGCGCCCCGGCCGCCGCCAGCTGCGTCGCGGTCGTGCCTGCCAGTGCGGACGAATGGGTGCCGGGCAGCCGCGGACAATCGAGGCTCGCCTTCGCGGAGCACGCCGTGAGCAGGAAGACGCCTCTTATACCAAGGCTCTCTGATCAGAACCGATGGGCCCACGATCGCAGTCCGAGCGACATGATGCGCCAAGGCTGATCGGTGAGGCGGTTCCAGGCGAAGCAGCAATGGTCGAGGATATCGTCGTAAGATTTGAAGATGCGGTTCGACAGCCAGTTATCGCGCATGAACTGCCAG
>JBBRRC010000047.1:0-9328 GCA_038225385.1 Sphingomonadales bacterium
AACCACAGTCTCCACCACCAACATCCCGATCTCGCAGCCTGAGAATACCCAGGCTGCTGTCTAAACTATCGAAATGAGGGGTCCCTGTTGGACGCCGATCACCCCGCTAAGGGGGTCCTTTTTGCACGCCGATCCACAAGCTGGATCGCTACAAATGCCAAAAAACCAAGGATTGCAATGCTCAGCAGGATCGAGGCTCGTACGATAAGCGCCCGGCGGCTACCGTTTCCGAGCAGTAGGCGGATCAACTTATGGGGGGGAACTGCCGCAATTTGTTTGGTCATGTCACAGACCCATCGGTTGCCCGAAGCTGGTTCGGGTCAGCCCAACCGATGCCGACGCGTCGCCTGCTAAAACAACCGCCGGGCGACAGATTGTTTGCGATCACATCAGCGACGCCCCGGTAGGGGACGTTGAGCCGTGGCAGCCTGGACTTCATCAACAGCGACAGGGCGATGGGCGGCGCGATGCGTGCCCATGGCCCCACCGGATATGGCAGCGTGTCGATCGATACGGTCAGTGCGTCTGCCTCTAGGGGATCGTCGCCTGCAACCATTGCTCCGGGGCAGGCCAGTGCCCAGTCGAGCGTAGACCGTTGTAATCGGCGCCAGTTCGCCAAATGCGGGCGGTAAAGTCGCGGTACGAACGGCAAGTTCAGGCCGATCCGGCGCGTGTGCGGAATGTCGAGGATTGCCGCCCCGGCGAGCATCCATATACGCTGTTCGCAACTAAACGTGCGCTGAGCCGCCGATACGACCCTATCGAATAGATCGACGAAGCGCGCGCCATCAGCGACGTTACCGGCGGCGCTAATCGCTGCGTCGTGCCCGGCCAAAGCTGCATCAAGCGTGTTCGATTCCGTCGCGTCGAACCTGACCACACGTAGCCTCGACCCTGGTGTGCTCCCTAAGCTTTGTCGGAACTGATCTGGATTGCGCACGGCGGCAGTGACATCATAGTTTTCCTCTAGGCAGCTTGCGACCAGCCTCCGACCAAGCTTGCCCGAGGCACCCAACACCACCACGTTCATCGTTGCCATCCTTGCAAGCTTTCCTTGATCGCTTCGCCTCGATCGTAGCGCAGCGAGTAATGGACGGCGCATCAGTGATTTGGCAGAACGGGTCTGCAATTCTGCAGATCGAGCCTGGCTATGGATTGGGACCTGAACGATGTTCGGCATTTCCTCGCGGTTGCCCGCACTGGCAGCACGCTAGCTGCCTCGAAAATATTGGGTGTGAACCAGACGACCTGCGCGCGTCGCATCTCGGCGCTCGAGCAAGCGCTGGGGCTCACGTTGTTCGAGCGCGCTGCAAGCGGCTATCAGTTGACTGCCAGCGGCGGATTTCTAGTCCACAATGCGGAAAAGCTCGAGGCGGCGGCCGCAGTCATGCTCGGGACCGCGCAGGAGCTGGCGCGAGAGACACGTGCCCAAATCCGTTTCTCGACCAGCGATGTGCTCGCCGACCTCGTCGCCGGGCCCGCTGTTGCCAGCTTTGCGCGGGCGCACCCCAGCATCAGCGTGATTTTCAACGCCGATAGCAGAGCGGTCAATCTGGCACAGGGTGAGGCTGATGTGGCTTTGCGCGCGGCTCCTGCAATGGATGAGCAGCAGCTCGTTGTCCGCAAGGTCATGGACACGCCCTGGGCTGTCTACTGTGCTGCGGACTGGGCGAAGGATCACGAAATGCCCACTTCGATTACCGAAGCCGCGACGCACCCGCTGGCCACATTGGAAGGACGACCTGCCGCTATGCTCAACAGCGTAATACCGGCTTCGACGGTCCGCTATGCCAGCAACAGCATGAAGGCGCTGATCGAGGTGATCAAAACCGGTGAATGTGTCGGCGCGCTGCCGATCCTGGTGGGCGAACAAAATGCTGACCTCAAACGCTGCTTCGTGTTGGATGTCGATGCGGGTGGCCTATGGATCGTTTTCCATGAGCGGCTACGCCATGCCCCCCACGTCCGGGCGTTTGTCGATCACTTGGCATCGTTCATCCTGGCCTGGCAGCAGGGTTTGGTTGGTCGCAAATAGCTGCTTGCAGGCGACTCTGCATCTGGCGCCTCCGCGCAATGTGATGACCAGAACCCATGCCCGCTTTCGGACGTTTCGCGACAGCAAACGGCGATCTGAACAGATGGCAGGTTCTGAATAGAGCCGTGTCGCGATTAAACGACTGCAATGTCGGCGATTCCCGCCCGTCAACTTTGCGAAAGTTAGGACCCATAGTTGCTCGTTCACCGTGGTTCTTTCGAATCCCACATAAAGATACCGGCTATGTAAGCTGGGCGAGGCGGCAAATCGTCAGACCGCGCGCTGTGCCAGCCGGTAGTTGAACTGAGAACGCGACAGCCCTAGTAGCCGCGCAGCGGCTGACCTGTTGCCGCCGCAGCGCGCGAGCGCCTGGTCGAGCATCGCGTGCTCAACGCCAGCGAGATCACTCCCCAGCTCGATCAGCGTCTCGACCGCGACTGCCCTGCCATCCCGCGACGCCTCTGTCATGCCGTTGGCGTGGACCCGGCCATCGCTGCCCAATTGGAACCGCTGCTCGCCGAGCCGCTCGCCGCTCGTGAACAGATGATGCAGGCGTAGGGGTTCGCTGTCGCGACCGAGGATAATGCCGCGGGCGACCACGTTTTCGAGTTCGCGAACGTTGCCTGGCCAGTCGTAGCTCAGCATAGCCGACACCGCCCGCTCGTCGAACCCGCTCACCTGCTTGCGATACCTGACGCGGTAGATGTCGAGGAAGTGATCCATCAGGAGCGGGATGTCAGCACGGCGATCGCGCAAAGGCGGGATGCGAAGCGGAAACACGTTGATGCGGTAGAAGAGATCAGCGCGGAACTCGCCGCGCGCGACCGCGTCGCGCAACTCTAGGTTCGTTGCCGCGACCAGGCGCACGTCCACCGTGCGCGTGCGGGTGTCGCCGACTCGTTCGATCTCCCCCTCCTGCAACGCGCGCAGCAGCTTCGCCTGAGCCGGCAGCGATAGGCTGGCGATCTCGTCGAGGAACAGCGTGCCGCCTTCGGCGCGCTCGAACCGGCCTATGCGATTGGTGCTGGCGCCGGTGAACGCGCCCTTCTCCACGCCGAACAGCTCTGCCTCGATCAAAGTCTCGCTGATCGCAGCGCAGTTGACCGCGACAAAGGCCTTGTCCGCCCGTTTGCTCATCGCATGGAGGTTGCGCGCAAACATCTCCTTTCCGACCCCGCTCTCACCCTGGAACAGGACTGGCGCATCCGTGTCCGCGACGTCGCGCAGCATGTCGAACGCAACGTTGAAGCCGGAGGATGCCCCCACCACACGCCAACGATCGACGGTCGGCGACGTCGTCGCACGATCGGCGGGAGCCACCACCGGCCGGTCCGTCAAGCCGACTGCATGAAGCTGTTCGCTACGCATGTAGCGCAGGTCCTGCTCGGGATCGTCCCACTCCTCGGCCGGCTTACCGACGATCCTGCAGTGGGGATGGCCCATCGCAACGCACTCGACCTCACGGTAAACGACAGGGCGGCCCATGTAGACGCTGGCGTAGCCGCTCGCGTAGCCGATCTGGGTCCAGCCGGCTGAGGCCTGGCCGACCCCATACACCGCGACGTGTTCAGCGCATTCGGACGAATGCCGCCAGATCCAGCTCGCGTCGAAATGGCCGGTCTCGACGTTGACATCGAAGGTCAGGGGCTCAACCAGCACCGCGCCCTCGAGCGCATGGAGTTGCGGGCCGATCACAAAGGCGTCGAACAAACTATCGTTACGCCGAAGTTTCAAGGCGGCGTCCGCGTCCATCGCGCCGCCCTCATAACCTTGGCGGGTAAAAACCGCACGAGCGCGGTCATATCCGATTGCATTGACGACTTCTCGCCTGAGGATGCCAATCGTGCGCGCGTGGACGAGCACCATGCGTCTTCCTGCGAGCCAGATATGGCCCTGCTCGGGCGCGAAATGCAACGTCGCGGCCAGATCGGCAATGAGTGGGAGATCAAGCGATTTTGTGGGGTGAATGTCGGGAGGATTTTTAACTGCCATCCCGCCTCCTCCAGTTGTCCAGATTTGGACGGTTAAGACCGTCGCCCCCGAAGCATTCGTCTAAAATTGAACATTTGTCTACCGACCCGCAATGCGGTTGCTATCCTCCATGACGCCACACTTTCCCAGAAACTCCCATGGATTCCAGCCACGGAAAGCAAATGGCACGATCCGTGCTGAGAACAATGCGGCTCGCAAGAAGCTTAGGGGAGAGGCATTATGACACAGACCAACGGCCAGAAAGCATTCAAATCCGGCAACGCCAATGTCCGGTGGTGGGCATTGGCCGGCATCTCAGTCGCGACGGTGATTGCGGCCGGCCCTGCGGTGGCACAGGCCACGTCCGGCACAGGCGCCGCTGGCGTGGGTCAGACGCCTCCTCCCGCGACTACTGCACCTGAGAGTGGCATTCAGGACATTGTGGTTACCGCGCGCAAGCGCTCCGAAAATTTGCAGAATGTCCCAATTGCAATCACCGCTTTCACGCCTGAAGCGTTGGCGCAAAAGGGGGTCACCGATGTCGCGTCGCTCGGCAAATTCGCGCCGAGTGTCGAAATCGTAGGGACTTCTTCGTTCAGCGGCTCGACCCAGGTTTTGTCAGCCTTCATCCGCGGCATCGGGCAAAGCGATTTCGCCTTCAATCTTGATCCCGGCGTGGGTCTCTACGTCGATGGTGTCTATTATGCCCGGACGGTTGGCGGGGTGGTCGACCTTCTCGACCTCGACCATGTCGAAATCTTGAAAGGCCCGCAGGGCACGCTCTTCGGTCGTAACACGATCGGCGGCGCGATCAGCGTCGTAACGCGTGACCCCGGTAATGTCCTCGCGGGCCAGGCCGAGATCACCTACGGGCGCTACAACCGTGTCGACATCCGCGGGGCCATCGACATCCCGCTGATCGACGACAAGCTTCTCGCCCAAATTTCGTTTTCATCGAAAAACCGCGACGGTTATTTCAAGTTCCTCAAATATCCAGGCACCTACCAGACGGATGTCGGCCGTTTCGTGCGGCCCGACGATACGACCTACGGCGAAGCGGGCGGCAACAAGGACGTCAGCTTTCGCGCGAAGCTGAAGTGGAAGGTCACGCCTGACGTGACGTTGCGGCTCGTTGGTGATTACATGAACGCGGACGACCAGTCGACCGGCAGCCAGCTCCTCAAAGTGAAGGCTGGTCTCGTCGACGTCTATAACGCGTGCATCTCGACGCCCGCCGCGGTGCTCGCGACGACGCCGCTCAACGCGATCTGCAATACGCCGCGCGGGTTTCCCGCCGCGACGGTGCCAGGCTTTGAAAATCAGGTCATTGCTCCGCTTGGAGGGGTCAACACCGACGCCGATCCCAGCAACGATCATCTCGTCTTCGACGAGCGCTTCAAGTCACCGCGCATGGACACATCATATGCAACCGGTGCGGGCTATTCGAAGGTCAAAACCTACGGCTTTACCGGCACGCTCGACGCCAATCTGAGCAGTGTACTCGCGCTGAAGTCGATCACCGCATACCGCAGCCTCGACTCACGCTTCGCGCTCGATGTCGACGGCTCCCCCGTTCCATTGGGCGACCACGCGTTCACAATGAACCAGTGGCAATTCAGCCAAGAGCTCCAGCTACTCGGCAGCTTCCTTGACGGGCGATTGAAGACGGTCCTCGGCGGTTATTATTTCCACGAGCAGGGGCAATTGACCGACTATGTCCAGTTCGCTGGCGGGCTTCTGCAGATCGACGGACCCAATCAGTTCAGGACGAACTCCTATGCGGGGTTTGCGCAAGCCGATTTCAAGGTGACCGAACGCCTGGGGCTGACCGCCGGCATTCGGTATACCCGTGACGAAAAGCAATTCACCGGCGGGCAGCGCGATCTGAACAGCCTGGCGTTCAAGCTCGGCTATCCGCTCGCGCTTCACCCCGATCCGACTGATCCTACACTCTATTTTCCGACCGCGGCAAACAAGCTGAACTTCAGCAACACGTCGTACAAGGCCGGCATCAACTATCAGCTCAGCGACCGGGTGCTGACCTATGCAACCTATTCAACCGGGTTCAAGAGCGGCGGCTGGACGACCCGCGCGACGACGCCCATCCTTGTCGCGCCGACATTCAATCCAGAGCGCGCCAAAACCTATGAAATCGGCCTTAAGGGTCAGTTTTTCGACCGGACACTACAGGCGAACCTTGCCGGGTTCTGGACCGATTACAGCGACCTTCAGGTCACCGTTTACTCCGGCATTTCGCCGGTCACCGTCAACGCCGCACAGGCGCGGATCAAGGGGATCGAGGCAGAATTCGTCCTGGTTCCGGTCGCACCGCTCTCGCTCGGGGTGACGCTTGGTTACATCGACGCGAAATATACGCAGAAGGACGCCGGAACCATCCTCGGCGACAAATTCGTCAACACGCCTGACTTCTCGGCTTCGGCGACAATCGATTACACCGTGCCCCTCGCTGGCGGCGCATCGGTGCTGGCGCACGTCGACTATGCCTATAAGACGAGCATCGCACGGAACGGCGAAAATACGCCCGAACTCATCACACCGGCGACCAACGTCGTCGGCGCGCTGCTCTCCTACCGGGCAGCCTCGGGCGCGTGGCATGCTGACATCGGCGCGACCAACCTGACCGATGAGCGCTACATCATCTCCGGGCAGGACCAGGCGGGTATCGGCTACATCGGCGGCACCTACAACCGGCCGCGCGAATGGTATGTCCGCGTCGGTTACAAGTTCTGAGAGTTTAGGGCGGGGGCCGGTCACACTGGCCCCATTCCCCCTTCAGTTGAGGGCTTCATCAAGTGACATCCATACAGAACATGATTGTCGGCATCACCGGTCTGTCGTCCGGCATCGGCGCTGCCACGGCCGCAGCACTGGCGTCGCAAGGTGCACGTATTGTCGGCTTCGACCGCAACGCACCATCATTTCCGGTCGAGAGTTTCTACCCGATCGATCTCGCTGATCCCGCTTCGATCGCATCGTGCGCAAGTGCGTTCGGGCACAGGCTCGATGCGCTGTGTAACGTCGCCGGGGTTCCGCCGACCGCCGACAAGCACACCGTCCTGAAGGTCAACTTTTTCGGCTTGCGCGCCTTTACCGAAGCCATGGTCGATCATCTCGAAGACGGTGCTCCGATCGTCAACGTCGCCTCGCTCGCGGGCTTCCAATGGCGCGACAACATTGCCATCGTCAAGCAGGGGCTGGCAACGTCCTTCGCTGACGCGGACGCCTGGATCGCCAAGCAGGACGTCGCTGGTGCACCATCCTATCATCTTTCGAAGGAACTGGTCGTCGCCTGGACGCTGTTCAACTGCCAGCGCTGGAAGGCGCGCGGCATCCGCATGAACTGCGTATCGCCGGGGCCGGTCGCTACCCCGATCCTCGCCGACTTCATCGAGACGATGGGCCAGCGCGTGGCCGACGATCTGAAGGAAAACCGCGCGGGCAGACCGGAGGAAATCGCGCCGGTCATCGCGTTCCTGCTTAGTGACGACGCCCGTTGGATGAACGGCGCCGACGTCGCGGTCGATGGCGGCGCGGGTGCCAACGCCTGGGCGCAGATCTTTGCATGATCCGAGCGATCGAGAGGGCGTGATGAATATGTTCGAACGGATCAATCCGATCACTGGCGCGGTGGCGTCCTCATCGGTGGCGATGAACGCGGTCGAGGCGGGCGCGGTAGCGGAGAGTGCGGCCGCAGCGTTTGCCCCGTGGTCTGCACTTGGCCCGAACGCGCGCCGCCATGTCTTGAACAAGGCGGCCGATGCACTCGAAGCGAAAGCGTCAGAGTTCGTTGCGGCGATGATGACCGAGATCGGGTCGACCGAGGGCTGGTCGCGCTTCAACCTTATGCTCGCCGTTACTATGGTGCGCGAGGCGGCGGCGCTGACGACGCAGATCGGCGGCGAGGTCATCCCGTCCGACAAGCCCGGCTGTATTGCGATGGCCCTACGTGAGCCCGCAGGCGTCGTCCTCGGTATTGCCCCGTGGAATGCCCCTATCATCCTCGGCGTGCGTGCAATCGCCGTGCCGCTGGCGTGCGGCAATACCGTGGTGCTCAAGGCAAGTGAGCAATGCCCACAGACACATCGCCTGATTGTCGAAGCGTTCGAGGAAGCAGGGCTCCCGACGGGTGCAGTCGGTCTAGTCACCAATGCGCCTACCGATGCCGGCGAAGTGGTCGGCGCGCTCATCGACCATCCGGCAGTGCGGCGGATCAACTTCACCGGCTCCACCGCAGTTGGGCGGATCATTGCCATGCGCGCCGCGCAGAACCTGAAGCCGTGCCTTCTCGAACTTGGCGGCAAGGCCCCGCTGATCGTGCTCGAGGATGCCGATCTTGACGAGGCGGTGAAGGCGGCGGCGTTCGGCGCGTTCATGAATTCGGGTCAGATCTGCATGTCGACCGAGCGGATCATCGTGGTAGAGGCGGTCGCCGACGACTTCGTCGCGCGATTCCAGGCGAAGGTCGCGACGCTTGCGGTCGGCGATCCGCGGGTCGGAGCAACACCGCTGGGCGCCGTCGTCGACGGTAAGACCGTCGCCCATGTGAGTGGCCTTGTCGACGCGGCCATCGCGATGGCGGCCGTGCAGGTGAACGGGGGCCACACATCAGGCGTGCTGATGCCGGCGCATGTGATTGACCATGTCACCCCGGCCATGGCCTTGTTCCGCGAAGAGAGTTTTGGCCCGGTCGTCGGCATCGTTCGCGCCCGCGACGAAGATCATGCGATCGAGCTGGCCAACGACACCGAATACGGACTGTCGTCCGCCGTCTTCACCCGCGACGCCGCACGCGGCCTGCGCGTCGCGAAACAGATCAAGTCCGGCATCTGCCACATCAACGGTCCCACCGTGCACGACGAGGCGCAGATGCCGTTCGGCGGGGTTGGCGCCTCAGGCTATGGACGGTTCGGCGGCAGGGCCGGCATCGACGCCTTTACCGAATTGCGCTGGATCACGATCGAGACCCAGCCGGGGCATTTTCCGATCTGATGCAGGAAAACGACAAAACCGATCGCTTGGATACGAAATACGAGTGGCGGGTAGTGTTGCTTCTCTCGTTGTCGTTGGGCTCGCCGGACTTGACCGCTGAATCCTTGTTCCCTTCGATCATGGCTGATCAGAAGCTGGACCAGGTCAGCTCGGCACGCTCGTCGAGGTTTACAGTAAGCGTGGCCTGGAGGCCGCGGATCAGGCTGCCTGAGCGAGGGGTACTTCGCTTGGCGACTGCCAGTTCCATGGGAGCAGTTCATCCCAGCGCGCGGCGGGCCAGTCGGCAGCGATCTTGGCGATGACGTCGGTGAT
>JBBRRC010000048.1:0-4399 GCA_038225385.1 Sphingomonadales bacterium
ATGACCCCCGCTATCGCCGCCCCGCCCCCCTCAATCCCCAAATGGCAGCTTTCCCGGCGTCCGGACTCGCTCTGCCAGCTCCTCGCGAACTACACCCCGCGCTGGTTTCCGCGTCGCGGCGCGCTGGTCGAGGAGAAGCACGACGGCATCCGGGCGCTCTGGATCAACGGCCAACTCGTCTCGCGCCTGGGCTTGCCGATATGGTGCAGCGCTCACCTATGGCCGGAACTGGCGCGGCTCGAGGCCGATATGGGCGGCGCGGTATTCTTCGACGGGGAATATGTCGAGCCCGGCGGCTTTGTCCCGACGATACGCGCGTTCAACGGGTCGCGCTGGAACAATGCGCCGGTGCCGGGTCGCGGCGTGCTGCACCTGTTCGATGCGGTGCCGGGCAGGGTCTGGGATGGCGCGCAAGGTCCGCCGCTGGTCCGGCGCAAGGCGGCGCTGGCATGGGCGCTGCACGTCTGCCCCCGGCCCGGTCTGGTCTATGTTCCGCACGACCTCGCGCACTTCCCGATTGACGTCGACGCGATGGCCGCGCGGGTCTGGGCGCGAGGCGGCGAAGGCGTCGTCGTCAAGCGCGCCGACTCCCCGCATCTGGCGATCCGCTCGCGCGACTGGCAACGGCTCAAGCGCAAGCTGACGCTGGACCTGCCCGTCATCGGCTATGGCGAGGGCAAGGGCGGCGACAAGGGCACGCTGGGCCATATCATCTGCGACCTGGGCGGCGCGGCGGTGAAGGTCGCCGTCGGCTTCAGTGACCGGGAGCGGGCGGTATTATGGCACTATCCGGACCGGCTCATTGCCCGCGTTGCCGAGATCGAGGCGATGGAATTGAGCGAATGGGGCGGGGTGCGGTCGTCGCGGTTTCTGCGGTGGCGCGAAGATAAGGAGATTGGCTTTGACTGCTGAAGGTTGGAAACACGCGCCTCGCGCCATGCTGCGCTGCGCTGTCATCGGTAAATGTCTGGAGGAAATTATGATGGAACAGCGATCGTCTGAAATGAAAGCCGTCCGCCTCATTGCCGCAGGCGGGCAGGACGTCGAGTTTACCGGGCGAGTCGTCGGCGAATACACGTCGCAGAACGCCAATAGCACTAAGTCTCGATGGAACGAGCTGCGGCTTTGGGAGACGACCGGCGGCGCTTGGGTCGCCGAAGCCGTCCGGTGCAGCTCGGTGGCCCGCGAAAGCGATCTGCGTGACGTCGCGGTGATCGACGCGGACACCGATGATCTTGAAGCCGACAAAGTTGCCGTCATGTCGCATTTCGGCTGGCGTCCTGAAGCCAAGGCGTTCGCGCGCATCATGGGCTGGGATATGACGAGGCGCCTGTCATGAAATACATCGCCTTCGGTTTATTCTTCTTCATCGCCGGTCCGGTCGCACTGGTCGCCGCGTTCTGGTTCTTCGCGCATCCGTGGTGGCTGGTCGGGATCCTCGCCATCATCGCCGCCCCGTTCGTCATCGCCTTCGCCGAGGGGCTGGGGCTCGGCAGGCAGGCAGCGATCGAGCACGACGACGCATGGCGCGCGGAAGGGTTCGAGGCATCACGCGAGCAGGTGCGCCGGTCGACCTGGGCATCCGGGACGATCGACGGCGCACCCAAGCCGTTCGTCGCGGCGCGCAAGCCGACGCCCGATGCCTGGTACGATTCGGTGCAGGCGATGCAGCGCGAAGCCCAAACGCAAAAAGGGCCGCGACCGCAGGGATAACCCCCACGGCCGCGGCCCATTGCTCTCGAACTGGTTGTCGAAGCCCGTTCAGATCATCGACAGGATTTCAAAGCTCTTTTCATACCGGTTGTACGCCTTCTTGCGCGGCGGGGTGACGTCGGTCAGCCACCCGAAATAGGTCCGGCTCTGGCGGTACGTCGTCGCCGCCGGATCGAAGCAGCAATAGATCGGATTGGTCTTCCCGGCCGCCAGCAGCATCGGCAGGATGCTCGACTCATATTCGTCTTCAGTCAGCCACGACATCGTGAACTTGACCTTGCGCAGCATCCGGCCGGGCGCAATGTCGGGGACGCCTTGCCGCGTGAAGCTGATCGTCGATTGATCGTCGGGGCCAGCTTCCCATTCGGGATCGTACCAGCGCGACGGCGACACCTTCTTGCCCATGACGAGGAAGGCCGCTTCGAAGTCGCCGGTGTGGACGGTAATCTGTATTTCCCAAGCGCGGCGCGCCTGCATCGGCTCGAGGACTGAATTGTAGAGCGCCCGCCCGGTCGTCGCCGGCGCGATGAACGGCACCGAGCTCGAATTGAATTGCTGGATCGTGTCGATGGTCGCCAGCACGTCGGCACCATAGACGCGCCACTCCGTCGTCGGGATGGCGTTGGCGCCGAGCAGGCCAACGAAATCGATCTGGGTTGCCTGCCCGAAGTCGAGATAGAGCGCGGGCGCCGGCGAATTACCGTTGGAGCGATAGGTCATCCCGGCGAACTGATATTCGGTCGCGTTGACCCAAGGGTTCGTGCTGCGCTCGTTCTGGACGGCGTAGAAGTGCGTGCTGAGGTCGATCGGCACGACGAAGAATGGAATGCTGCTTGCCACCTGTTCAGCCCCAGATCGTTACGGTTGTCTTGTTCGCATCATAGTCCTTGCCGTCGATACCGACGATCGCCGCGGCAAGGTTGGCGCTCTTTTCGTCGTCGCGGACCGTCACCGGCGGCGCGACCTGGCTGAAGTCGAGCGCGCCGGTGAACGCCAGCAGACCCGACGCCGACACCTTGAACTTGCGCCGCTCGGCCTTCAGCAGATTGAACCGCTCGGTGCAGATCGATTGGACGTCGGCGATGTCATCGAAGAAGGTTTCCGGCGGGGCTTCGAGCGTATCGCGCGCCGCCGAGCCGTACTTGGTCTGCACGGCGGAGTCCGACGCGACATAGGACCGAAATTCTTGGCCGACGAAGGCAATGCGGGCGGGGGTGGCGGGCATGGGTCAGAATATCCCGAGAAACTTGTGGCGTGTCAGCGACCGGCGCAGCGCATCGTCGCGCTCATGGCAACGCTGCCCGAAGGCGATGATCTCGCCCTTGTCCACATTGGCCTTGTCGAGTTGCCCCGCCTCGGCATCGGCGAACGCGGCAAGGCCGCCGATGGTGCGATCAGCCGGGAGGGCTGCCCCCGGCGTCGGCTCCGTCACCGACTTGGGCAGCAGCGTCATGCAGTCCGGCGCAGGCGGGATCGCGTTGATGTGCGTTCCGCAGGCAGATAGCCCGAAGCCAAGCGTCGCCGACAGCAGCAGGCACCGGAGCGGCAGCCCCCGGCGCGGCGAGGATGCGGGTCGTGTTTTCATGTGTGATCCTTTCGATGCGGTCGTGCAGCACCTGAACGCGGTCGCCGGTCGTGGTGGCATCCTTCGCCGCGACCGCGATGTTTTCCGCGCCGCGCGCTTCGACCTTGGCAGCGGCAGCTTCCTTTTGTGCCGACACCGGGCGGATGAGCACCCACCAGAGCACAAAGGCGATGACGGCGACGACGACGGCCAGCGCAATCAGTCTGATGGTGAGCGACGCGGCGCGCAGTGGTACAGGTTCGAGGTCGGTCAGGCTCATTGTCCGCCTTCCTTCAATGCCGTGCCAGCATCGGCCAGCTTGACGGCGGCACCCTGCAGCGCATCGCCCGCGTCGCCGTTGCTGGCGATGTCCAGCGTCGCGCCGTCCTTGCCGAACGTGCCCTTGAACGCCCGGATCGACAGCACCATTGCCAGCGCGATCTCGACGATCAGGATGAGGAGGAGCAGCCCTTCTGCGATGCGGACCAACGCGTCGATGCGCAGCGCGTCATGCCCCGCCCAGACCGCCATGATGCGGATGATCCAGCCCAGCAGCGCCGTCAGCGGTATCGACGCCAACGACAGGGCGATGGTGATGAACGACAGCCGCTGTTCGCGCGTCCATGCGGTCCAGCTCATGCCCAATCCCCTGTCAAATAAAGCGATGCTTCCCGCGCCCGCCGGATCGTCAACCCGCGCAGCACAGTCCCGGCCTGCTTGTTCCACAGCCCGAACCCGACAGCCGCCCCGGCATGGTCGCCCGCCTTGTGTTTGCGCAGCACGGTTGACCCGGAGAAGGCGTGCGCGCCGATGTTGTATGCAAGGCTGCACATCGCCCCGAACTGACACGGCGTCGTCGGCGCGTCGCCGATCAGCCCCGCGACGCTATCGGCGAACCGGCCAAGATCGGCGGCAAAGCGCGCGTCGGCCTGCGCTTGCGTCCACGTCATGCCGAGGTGAATGTCCGGGCCGGTGCTGCCAAAGCCGATCGTCGGCACGTCATGGGCGGTCGGCATGTAGGCCGTGAGCCGACATTGCTCCGACGACTGGATTAGCGCGATGGCGCGCGGGGGAATGGCGTGTGTCATGGCACCACCTTGATCGAGGCCCGTCCGGCGGGCG
>JBBRRC010000049.1:0-3915 GCA_038225385.1 Sphingomonadales bacterium
ACAGCAGGTTGACGAACTGGCGGAGGACTTCACAGTTCTTTTTCGCCGCCAGTTCAAGAGCGCTCGTTGAGCGGCTTTTTCGGGGTACCGGGGCGCATATGAGGATGGAAATGTAAGCGGCTTAGTGGGTTGCCGGGTGGGGCTGACCATCGACGGCGTGGACGGGCGCGTCCATCATCTGGAGGTTCCGGCGACCAGTGCCGAGGATATCCGGCGCGGCAGCATCATCGCAGTGGAACCGCCGCCGAGCACGCCACGCGTTGCCGATGATAACATCCTGCAACACACTGACGCCCAAGGCATCTACCGGCCTTCGGCTCACTTGGAATCCGTGCGCGAAACCATGCCCCGGATCGACCATGCCCGGCACGTCCAGTCCCACGTCCGCAGGCTTGAAGCCTTGCGCCGTGCCGGGGTCGTAGAGCGCGTCCATGCCGAGCATTGGACCGTCCCCACGGACCTTCCCGAACGCGGGCTGGCCTATGATCGTCAACGGTTCGGCAATGGCCCGCGTATCGACGAACTCTCGCATCTGTCACTCGACCGGCAGGTGCCCCATGACGGCGCGACATGGCTCGACCGCACCATGCTTGGCAGCGGACGCGAGACCATGCCCTACACCGGCTTCGGCGGCGACGTGCGCGCCGCCTGGGACGCTCGCAAACAGGCGCTCGCCGACATGGGCTATGCCCGCGACCTTGGCGTTGGACAATTCCGCGCGCCGAGCGACCTGATCGCGCAACTGGAAAGCGCCGAGGTCAACCGAGCGGGGAAGAAGTTCGCGGCGGAACGCGGCCTCGACTGGCAGCCGACCGGAATTGGCGATCATGTCTCGGGAAAGCTCGTTGGACAGGCCCAGCTCACCAGCGGGCGGTTCGCCATGATCGACAACGGCTTGGGGTTCCAGCTCGTCCCATGGAATGACACCCTCACCAAACGCCTCGGCCAGCAGGTTGACGGCATCCCCATGCCCGGCGGCGGCATCGACTGGACGCTCGGGCGAAACCGGGGATTGGGGATTTAGCATCCGGTAACTGTTGCGCCCAATATGGGCGCGTGATAGGAAAGCTGATATGCGGATCATATCGCGGCGCACCTTGAGCGAGTTCATCGCGGAACGTGCCGGTCACAGGGACCAGCCCGCTCTGAAAGCGGCGCTCGATTCATGGTTCGCGGAAGTGAGCAAGGCGGCATGGAACAGCACCGCCGATGTGAAGCGGCTCTATGCCACCGCCAGCATCGTCAGCGCCGACCGGATCGTTTTCAACATCAAGGGCAACGACTATCGACTCGTCGTTGCAGTGGATTTCGAGAAAGCCATCGTCTGGATCAAGTGGATCGGCACCCACAAGGACTATGACCGGATCGATGTGAAGGAGGTTGACCATGGCGACTGACGTGAAGCCGATCCGCACCGAGGCGGACTATGACGCAGCGATGGAGGAAGTCGCGACGCTGTGGGGCGCGAAGGGCGGCACGTCAAAGGGCGACCGGCTCGACGTGCTGGCCACGCTGATCGATGCCTATGAGGCCAAGCACCATGCGATGGACGCACCCGATCCGATCGAGGCGATCAAGTTCCGGATGGAGCAGCAGGGCATGACCCGCAAGGATTTGGAGGACATCATCGGCACCCGCACCCGCATCGCCGAGGTGTTCAACCGCAAGCGCGGGCTGTCGATCGATATGATCCGGCGGCTTCACGATCGGCTGGGAATCTCGGCAGAGGTCCTGATCCGGCCCTCGCGCAAGGAAGCGGCGTGACCGCCGCCGCTTCGATGCGAGCACCGGCAGCCGCCGCGTCCCTGTTTACGCGCGCCACGCGACGAAGCGCACTCTGGCGTAGTCATGGTCGGTTCCGCCATGCGGCCCCGATCCCGATGCTGGCGAGATGGCGCGTTCTGAAAATCATCGCCGCGACTCGATCGGGCCGCGCCGGCCTATGGGGGCCGCGCCGCCCGATCTCTACGACTATGCCCAAGCCGTTCGAGCGCCCGGCCAGCGGAAGCGTCATCGCCGGATTCAACGGCTCCAAGTCACCGACGACTGGCCGGAGGTCATGCCGGTCACCGAGGTCGAGGTTCGGGTCGTCGAGGCCTATTTCGGCGACATACTCGACGAGTTGTTTGGGCCGCTTCCGTAACGGGAGAGACCGTCCATGACCGACGTGACGCCAACCGGCCGCCCTACCCGCGCGGCGCTGTATCTGCGGGTCTCGACCGGCCGTCAGGCCGAGAGCGACCTGTCCATGCCCGACCAGCGGCGGCAGGCCGAAGCCTACTGCGCCGCCAAGGGTTGGCAGGTCGTCTCCGAATATCTCGAACCCGGCCAATCGGCGACCGACGATCGCCGTCCCGAGTTCCAGCGCATGATGGACGCCGCGTCCGAGGGTCCCGCGCGGTTCGACGTGGTGCTGGTCCATTCCTTCTCGCGCTTCTTCCGCGATCAGTTCCAGCTTGAGTTCTACGTCCGGCGACTGGCCAAGGCCGACGTGCGGCTAGTGTCGATCACCCAGGACCTGGGCGACGATCCGATGAGCAACATGATCCGCCAGATCATGGCGCTGTTCGACGAATATCAATCCAGGGAGAACGCCAAGCACACCCTTCGCGCCATGAACGAGAACGCCCGGCAGGGCTTCTGGAACGGCGCGCTTCCGCCGATCGGCTACCGCATCGTCGCCGCCGAACAACGCGGCGCCAAGATCAAGAAGAAGCTCGAGATCGACCCGATCCACGCCGAGACGGTGCGGTTAATCTATCGACTGGCGTTACGCGGTGAGGGCGACACCGGCCCGATGGGATTGAAGTCGATCACCACCCACCTGAACGCCCGCGACATCCGCACCCGCGACGGCGGGCGCTGGGGCATCGCCGCCGTCCATCAGGTGCTGACGCGCACAACCTACATCGGCGAACACCGCTTCAACACTCGCGACCACAAGACCCGGCGACCCAAGCCCGAGGCCGAACACGCCGTCATGGCCGTGCCGCCGATCGTCACCGAGCCCGAATGGAGGGCGGTTCAGGCGCACCTTAAATCCCGCAGCCCTCAATGGACTGCGCCGCGCACGGTGAGCGGCCCGACCCTGCTTACCGGCATCTGCTTCTGCGCCGCCTGCGGCGGGGCGATGACACTCAGGACCGGCAAGAGCGGACAGTATCGCTATTACACCTGCTCGACCCGCGCCCGACAGGGCAACACCGGCTGCGGCGGCACGACCGTGCCGATGGCCAGGCTCGACAAGGCGGTCGCCGATCATCTGGAGGACCGGCTGCTCGATCCTCGTCGGCTCACCGTTCTGTTAGGCGAGGTGCTGGACCGTCGAGAGGAATATGTCGAGCGCCGACGCGGCCATATTACCGAGTTGCGCAAGCGCGCCGCCGAGGCCGACGCCAAGCTCGTCAGACTCTATGAAGCCATCGAGAACGGAGTCGCCGACATCGGCGACCCCGCCTTGAAGGGGCGGCTGGCCGAACTCTCAGCTATCCGCGACCAGGCGCGCAACGACTCCGAGCGTGCAGCAGGCGCAATCGAACGCGCCGGACCCGAGCTGACGACAGAGAAGGTGAAGGCGTTCGCAGCGGCAGCGCGTCGCCGCCTGCATAATAAAGACGGTAGCTATCGCCGCGACCACATTCGCGCGGTCGCACAGCGGATTGAGGTCGGCAACGGCGAGGTCCGAATCATGGGAACGAAAACTGAGCTGCTGCGGACTCTTGCCGCCACCGCCAGCGTGGGAACGGCGGCAAACGGCGTTCCCACTTTTGAACCGAAATGGCGCACCCGACACGATTCGAACGTGTGGCCTCCACCTTCGGAGGGTGGCGCTCTATCCAGCTGAGCTACGGGTGCATCTCAATTTCGCCTAGCCCGACTGACCTGTGCGGGTCAACGGATTCGGCCTTCACAAAC
>JBBRRC010000050.1:0-3748 GCA_038225385.1 Sphingomonadales bacterium
ATAACGTTCGTACAATCGATGTCGCTACCAAAATGGAAAGGGCCACGACCAGCGTCAGTCCGCTGCGCGACGCATTGATCCGCAAAGGTATGATCTACAGCACTGGGGTGGGAAAGATTGCATTCACCGTTCCGCTGTTCAACGATTTTTTGCGGCGTACGAACAGCCACGATAACTGAGGAACCCAACACGGGCGCTCGACCGGACCCGCCAAGCTTGCCGCTCCGCCCGCCCTGCCCGCCATACCCAATCGTCGACATGTCGAGCTCGATGACGCGTTCTACCCTGACGCGTTTCCCGATGACGACTGGTCCTGAACATTGCGTTGTTCCCGATTGTCGAGCGGACCGGCGTGGTGCGTGTCTGGGGTGAAAAGCCTGGGGGCAACCATAACGGGTTGTCGTCACCGTTCTCGGATGACCTTGTCCGGGACCTGGCAGCGTCGCTGGTCGCTATGGCCTTCCCCGTATCATCGTTGATATGAACAGGCCATGCGCGTCCTCACCTATCAAGGTCTCGGCCCCCACCGATTACAAAAGGCCATGGGCAGGGTGCGGTCGGCGATCACGGATGGAGATTTTCGGGCCGCCGGGATCAAGAAGTTGGCGCCTACGCCGTACTGGCGGGCAAAGCTCGACGACAAAACCCGGTTGCTCATGCAGTTCGTCCGCCACGGCGGCGAGACCGTCTGTCTGTTTCTCGAGATTATCGACAATCATGCCTATGATAAATCACGTTTCCTGCGCGGAGCACCTGTCGATCCCGACAAGATCGAGCAGACACCCGATGTCACCGCCGCCGACGTGCTGGTGCCCGATGTAGCTACGCCAGGCGCGCATCCCGCCCGTCTGACCTGGCTCCATCCGACCCGCGATCAGTTCGTCCTTCTCGACAAGCCGATCATGTTCGATGATGTCCAGGAAGCGGTGCGGCTGCGACCGGTCCCGGTGGTGGTGCTGGGCCCGGCGGGGTCGGGCAAAACCGCAGTCACGCTGACCAAGCTGCGCAAGGCCAGCGGACGGGTGCTCTATGTCACCCAATCAGCCTATCTCGCCCAGTCGGCGCGCGGGCTCTACGGCGCGCATGATTATGAAAATGAGCGCCAGGAGGTGGAATTCCTGAGTTACCGCGAGTTCCTCGAGACCATCAGGGTGCCGATCGGGACCGAAGTCCGCTTCGCCGATTTCGAACCATGGTTTCATCGCCACCGCGCCGCTCTGCGCGGGGACGTGCACGGGGCCGACGCTTTCGCCTTGTTCGAGGAGTTTCGTGGTGTGCTCGGTGCCAGGCCGGACGCGCCGCTCAGCCTCGACGACTATCAGGCGCTCGGCATCCGCCAGTCCTTATTTCCCGTCGGGGCGGCGCGGGCCGCCATCCATGCGCTGTTTGGCCGTTATGTGACGTGGCTGAACCAGAGCGGGCACTATGATCTCAATCTCGTCGCGCATGCGTGGCGACAGCTTGCCGAGCCGGCTTATGATTTCGTGGTGATCGACGAGGTCCAGGACTTCACCAACGCCCAACTCGCCTTGATTCTCGCCACGCTGAAAAATCCGAAGCATTTTCTGCTATGCGGCGACGCGCACCAAATCGTGCATCCCAATTTCTTTTCATGGGCGGCGGTTCGCGCCTTGTTCTGGCAGGACGCCGCCGGCGAAGACGTCGGATCGGGGCAGATTGCCGTGCTGCGGGCCAATTTCCGCAACACGCAATCGGTGACCGACATCGCCAATCGGCTGCTGCGCATCAAACAGGCCCGCTTCGGTTCGATCGACCGGGAGAGCAGTTTCCTCGTCGAGTGTGCCTCGGGTGAGGCGGGATCGGTGCGATTGCTGGCGGGCAAGGACTCAATCCTGCGCGATCTCGATGCACGGTCGCGGGCGTCGGTACATCATGCCGTGATCGTGCTGCGCGACGAAGACAAGCTGGCGGCGCGCGAGCGGTTCCGCACGCCGCTGATATTCTCGGTCCACGAGGTCAAGGGCCTCGAATACCCGCATGTCATCCTGTTCAATCTGATCTCGGGCGCGAGGGCCGATTATGCCGAAATCTGCCGCGACGTCAGTCCGGCCGATCTTACCTCGGAGGATCTGGAATATCGCCGGGCGCGCGACAAGTCCGACAAGTCGCTGGAAATCTACAAATTCTACGTCAACGCGCTCTATGTCGCGATGACCCGCGCGGTCGAGACCTTGGTGCTGGCGGAATCGGATATGCACCATCCGTTACTGTCGCTGCTCAACCTCAAGGAGGACGCCGGTGGACTGAGCGGTGCAACCCAAACCTCGACCAGGCAGGAATGGGCGCTCGAAGCGCGCAAGCTGGAATTACAGGGCAAGCAGGAACAGGCCCGCTCGATCCGCGAAACCTTTCTCTCGTTCAAGCCGACCCCGTGGCAGCCATGGTCGGAGACCGCGATCCGCGCGCTTGAGCCCCGCGCGCTCAACGCGAAGGACCCTTCCGCCAAGCTCAAAAGAGCATTGATGGATTATGCGCTGTGGCACAGCCAACCCAAGTTCATCGAGGACTTGGCGCAGAGGACGAATTTTGACGCCGCTGTCGCGATCTCCCCCCGTGGTTTCGTCGACATTCACGCCGATCACCTTTCGTATTTCGATGGCCGTGACCGCGACAGCCCTGTCGCCAGGGCGATGAAGCTGCAAACCGGTCGGCTGTTGCGGCCTTATTCGGAACGGGCGTTCAAACCAGTGCTGGCTGAGTGCGATCTCTACGGCGTCGATCACCGCGTTCCTTGTGGAGCGACGCCGTTGATGATGGCCGCGCGGGCCGGCAATCTGGCGTTGGCGGAGGCGCTGGTTCAGCGCGGGGCCGATCTCGCCGCAACCGACGACTATGGCCACACTGCTTGGATGGTCGCGTTGTGCCGGGCGGTGGCGGAGCCGGAATTCGCCGAACTTGGTCTTGGCCCGCTGTTCGACCTCCTCGCTCCGGCCGCGCTCGATGTCCAGACCGCCGGCCGACTGGTCAAGCTCGAACGCCATCAGGCCGAATATTGGTTGCTGAGCCTCATGCTGGCGAGCCTCAAGATCCAGGGCAGCACGATGGTCGACCGCGACCACTCGGGCTATCGCTATTCCCGCGGCTTTTTTGCCGATGGCTTGATGGCAACGCTGGAACTGCTGCCCGATCGCCTCTGGCGCGCCGCACGCCGCAAACGCTCGTATCTCAATTCGGTTCTGGCCCGCGCCGAAGTGGGCAGCGGCTACCTCCCTGCCCGCAAACTCTGGGAGCGCTGGAACAATGGCTATTATATGCCAGCCCGCGACATGCATGTGCGCCGCCGGAACGCGCGCGGAGAGGATGTCTGGGTGCCGGTCACCGAGGCGCTGAACCTGCCCTGGGTGATCCGCGGAACTCAGCTGATGCCCGGCAGCTTACTGACGACGACAGGTAGCTTCCTTTGACAGATGACTAGAATTTGAGCGTGACGATCTCGCGCGGGTCGCATAATCGGATCGGGAATTTGCGCCAGTGGCGTGCACGGCTACCGTTGACGGAAACCGGCTATTCACGGCGAACGGACGAAAGTTCCTATCGGCCACGATTCTCAAGCCGAAAGTCGATCACGCAGCAGCGACCACCGCCTTGGTTGCCGACGCTTGACCGCGATTGCGAGCGCTTTCTTCGGCCCGACCAGCACGAGGAGTTTTCTGGCGCGAGTGACGGCAGTGTAGATCAGCTCGCGACCCAGCATAGTGTATGCCTGCATGGTCAGCGGCAGGACGAC
>JBBRRC010000051.1:0-2648 GCA_038225385.1 Sphingomonadales bacterium
GAAATCCTGACCTTCATCGGTCGCGGCACTTCGGCGCGAGATTATCAACGGTTGAAGGCCGCGCTTGACCGCCTGCAGGCAACGACGATCGCAACCTCAATCCGGCAGCCTACCGCCAGGCGGATGCACCGCTTCTCGTGGATTAACGAATGGAAGGAGCGCGCCGATAGCCAAGGGCGCGTCACCGGTGTCGAACTCATCCTGCCCGACTGGTTCTATTCTGCGGTGCTCGACGATGCGCTGGTCCTGACGATAGACCCGGCGTATTTCGAGCTTCTCGGCGGGCTGGAGCGCTGGCTCTACCGCGTTGTCCGCAAGCACGGCGGCCATCAGCGCGGCGGCTGGCAGTTTGACCTCCGCCATCTGCACCTGAAGTCCGGCAGCCTGTCGCCGCTACGGCGCTTCACCTTTGAACTTCGCAATCTTGTTCGCCGTCAGCCGCTGCCCGGCTACCGTCTGGGGCTCATCACCGAGCCGAGACGGACCCTGCTGACGTTCGCGCTTGCCTGTGGACAGGCTGTGGAACCGCTCGTGCTATCGGGAACATCCAGGCACGTGCTACCGGGAACGCCCGGCTCGTGCTATCAGGAACAGAAATCGGGGTTAAGCCTCGGATATCATGCGGCGATTTCGCTCCGTAACTTAGAGTCTAACCAAGAATCTAACTTGGTTGTAGAGCGCCGCCGATCTGGGGACGATTCTTCAGCGACCCGCCCGACCCGCCGGACAGCCCGATGATCGTCGCCTTGCTCAACCAGAAAGGCGGGGTCGGCAAAACTACGCTGGCACTACATCTTGCCGGTCGATGGGCCGGAAAGGGACGGCGAGTTCTCGTCGTCGATGCCGATCCGCAAGGGTCGGCGCTCGACTGGTCGGAGCAGCGCGCGTCACTAGGCCATCCGCGCCTGTTTGGAGTTCTGGGGTTGCCGCGCGAGACGCTGCATCGCGAGCTTCCGGCAATCGCTACCGATGTCGATCACGTCATCGTCGATGGTGCGCCGCGTATCGCCGGCGTCGCACGCTCGGCGCTGCTCGCCGCCGATGTCGTGCTCGTACCCGCAACGCCGTCGCCGCTCGACGGTTGGGCGTCGGCCGAGATGCTGCGATTGCTCGACGAAGCGCGCGTGTTCCGGCCCGACCTGATTGCGCGAATGGTACTCAACCGCTGCGCCTCGCGCACTGTCATCGCCCGCGAGACCGCCGAAGCGATGGCCAACCAGGAGCCGCAGGTACTAAAATCCCGTGTCGGGCAGCGCGTCGTCTTCGCCGAGGCCGCCGCGAGTGGACAGCTCGCGCAAGAAATCGATTCGGGCAGCCTCGCCGCAGCCGAGATCGCGGCGCTGGCGGCCGAGGTCGAAGGGTTGCAGCGGTGAGCGCTTCCCGACAGTCCGCTCGATTCACGGTGCGTCCCGGCAATCCGGACGCATGGGTGAAGGCGAGCGGGGCGGGCGCATCGCCAGCCAAGGCTCCCTACGATGCCCGGCTGACCGTAGACATCACGACGGCGCTCCGCGGGCGGATCAAGGTCGCCGCGTTCAGTCGCGGCCTGACCGTCGCCGACATGCTGCGGACGCTGCTCGAGCGCGAGTTTGGCGACGACGAGGCGCCAGCGTCATGACCGAGCTGACCGAAGTCGAGCTTACCCACATCCCTGGCCGCATCGAGCGATGGCTTCGATTTGGCGAACCGGTGCGTGAGCGCATCGTTGATCGGCGACGGCGGGTGCTTGAGTTTTTGCCCGGTCAGGTCTTCGCCTTCGTTCGCTGGGCGGCGAACGATCATGGCACCGTGGTCAGCCGGATCGACATCATGCGCACCGTCGAGGTGGGCCAGCCAGTCACGACCATTCCATGCGTGCGTCCCGGCGGTGATAGCCTGCTGCGCCAGTCGGGCTGGCCAAAGGTCGAAAAGGTGTTGGCCGCTATCGATGCTGTCGAACGCATCGCGCAGGCGATCGCGGTCTGCCCTGATCACTGGTGCCACATTCACCAGCGGCTTACCGTGGGGGAACCAAGCCGGACGTACTCGGCAGCCCAGCATCGGGCTTGGCTGCTTCGCCAGCGGATCGGCTCGTGATGCGCTTGCAGTCAGTGCTCGGTATCGCCAGCACCGCGTCCTTGGTAACGGCCGTTGCGGCAACGGTGGCCATCGACGTGCCGCGCCCCATGATCTGGAACCTGTCGGCCAGTGTGCCGCTCGGTCTGTACGTGACGACGCCGGTGCAGCGGCTTCGTGTCGGCGAACTGGTCGCGGTCAGAACGCCGGAGAAGCTGGCGTCGTTGATGGCCTCCCGCCGCTACCTCGGCTTGAGTGTCCCGATGCTGAAGCGTGTCGCGGCGCTTCCCGGCCAGCTCGTCTGCAGGCAGAGATTGCAGGTGCGGATCAATGGTCGACCGGTCGCCGTCGCCCGGTTGAGGGATAGCCGTGCGCTGCTGTTGCCGGACTGGCGCGGCTGTCATCGATTGGCGGATGACGAGGTGTTCCTGCTGAACGCCACGGTCAAAGACAGCTTCGACGGACGCTATTTTGGCGCGCTGCCACGATCGACGGTTATCGGGCGTGCGATCCCGGTCTGGACATGGCGGGCGCGATGAGCCGACGACATGGACGCCTCACGGTGCTGGCGCTGGCGGGTGTCTTCGACTGGC
>JBBRRC010000052.1:0-2528 GCA_038225385.1 Sphingomonadales bacterium
AGTGAATCCCGCCTGAGTCGGGACGAGTCGGATTTACGGTCAGCCGAGTCTGGGATGCCTCCCGTGACACTTTACCCGAGGCTTCGGGTAAAGTGTCAGATGGGACACAACTGTCGCGGACCGGAAAGTTGCTGCGATCGGCCTGGTGCCAGTGCGGGATCCCGGTGCCGCTGCGCGCCGTGGGCCACCCTTGTGAACCTCCCATCTTATAAGATCCGAAGAAGCTTATAGTATAATGTTGTATAGGCCCGTTCGGACCGTATAAGGATGAGATGCTAAACGGAAACGCGAATGGACCGGATCTCCAATCCCTATGCTCCTGGTGCTGGCACCAAGCCGCCGGAGCTCGCTGGTCGCGACCCGATCATCGAAGACGTGCGTGTCGCTCTCGAACGTATCCGTGCCGGTCGCCATGCCCAGCATCACATGCTGATCGGTCTGCGCGGCGTCGGCAAGACCGTGCTGCTCGACCTGTTGCACCGCCGCGCGCTCGAGCAAAGCTACGCCTGCATCAAAATCGAAGCGCCGGAGGGCCGTCCGCTGCCCGAGTTGCTGGTGCCGCAGATCCGGTCGGCGCTCTTACGCCTCGACCGCGGCGACGCGGCATTTGCCGGCGCGAAACGCGCCCTTGGGGTCCTGCGGAGCTTCGCTTCGGCGTTTAAGCTGCGGTACGGCGACTTCGAGGCGTCGGTCGCTGAACCAGGTGTCGCCGATAGCGGTGATCTGACCACCGACCTCGGGGATCTCCTCGTCGCAGTCGGACTCGCTGCCCGCGAACGCAAGACGATCGCTGTCCTGTTTATCGACGAAATCCAGTATATGACCCAAGGCGATCTCAGCGCGCTTGTCAGCGCTCTTCACCATGCGATACAGCATGGCGTTCCTGTCGCGCTTGTCGGCGCTGGCCTTCCCCAACTGCCGGGCTTGCTCGGCGAGGCGAAGTCCTATTCCGAACGTATGTTCATCTTCAACCGGATCGGCCCGCTGGCACCTGCCGACGCGGCAATCGCCCTGATCCGGCCCGCAGAGGATGAAGGCGTCGAATGGCACGCCGACGCGATCGACGCCACGATCCGCGTCACCCAAGGTTACCCCTACTTTCTTCAGGAGTGGGGCGCGCAAACGTGGACGATGGCCGACGCATCGCCAATCACGCGTGCCGACGTTGACAGGGCGACACCGGTCGCCATCGCAGCGCTTGACGCAAGTTTCTTCCGCGTTCGCCTCGACCGCCTCAGCCCGCGCGAGCGCGCTTACCTGCGCGCGATGGCGTCGTTCGAGGAAGATAACGTTCGTACAATCGATGTCGCTACCAAAATGGAAAGGGCCACGACCAGCGTCAGTCCGCTGCGCGACGCATTGATCCGCAAAGGTATGATCTACAGCACTGAGGTGGGAAAGATTGCTTTCACCGTTCCGCTGTTCAACGATTTTTTGCGGCGTACGAACAGCGACGATAACTGAGGAACCCAACACGGGCGCTCGACCGGACCCGCCAAGCTTGCCGCTCCGCCCGCCCTGCCCGCCATACCCAATCTTCGATATGTCGAGCTCGATAACACATTCTTTTTTGACGCGTTTCCCGATGACGACTGGTCCTGAACATTGCGTTGTTCCCGATTTTCGAACCAGCCGGCGTAGTGCGTGTCGGGGGTGAAAAGTCTGGGGGCAACCATAACGGGTAGTCGTTACCGTTCTCGGGTGACCTTGTCCGGGACCGGGCAGCGTCGCTGGTCGCTATGCCTTTCCCCGTATCATCGTTGATATGCTCAGGCCATGCGTGTCCTCACCTATCAAGGTCTCGGCCCCCACCGATTACAAAAGGCCATGGGCAGGGTGCGGTCGGCGATCACGGATGGAGATTTTCGGGCCGCCGGGATCAAGAAGTTGGCGCCGACGTCGTACTGGCGGGCAAAGCTCGACGACAAAACCCGGTTGCTCATGCAGTTCGTCCGCCACGGCGGCGAAACCGTCTGTCTGTTTCTCGAGATTATCGACAATCATGCCTATGATAAATCGCGCTTCCTGCGCGGCGCACCTGTCGATCCCGACAAGATCGAGCAGACACCCGATGTCACCGCCGCCGACGTGCTGGTCCCCGATGCAGCCACCCCAGCTGCGCATCCCGCCCGTCTGACCTGGCTCCATCCGACCCGCGATCAGTTCGTCCTCCTCGACAAGCCGATCATGTTTGATGATGTCCAGGAAGCTGTGCGGCTGCGACCGGTCCCGGTGGTGGTGCTGGGCCCGGCGGGGTCGGGCAAAACCGCAGTCACGCTGACCAAGCTGCGCGAGGCCAGCGGACGGGTGCTCTATGTCACCCAATCAGCCTATCTCGCCCAGTCGGCGCGCGGGCTCTACGGCGCGCATGATTATGAAAATGAGCGCCAGGAGGTGGAATTCCTAAGCTACCGCGAGTTCCTCGAGACCATCAGGGTGCCGATCGGGACCGAAGTCCGCTTCGCCGATTTCGAACCATGGTTTCATCGCCACCGCGCCGCTCTGCGCGGGGACGTGCACGGGGCCGA
>JBBRRC010000053.1:0-1709 GCA_038225385.1 Sphingomonadales bacterium
AATTCGCTATTCGTCGAACGCAGCCACGCGCTGGTCAAACCCGGCGGCATGGTCGGCCTGCTAATTCCCTCGGGCATTGCATCCGATCAAAGCTCGGCTGCATTCTTCCGCAAGGTCACGGGCGACAAGCAGGTCCATCGGGTCATCGACTTCTTCAACAAGCGCTATGACGGAACGCTGTTCTTCCCCGATGTCTACTACCGCTTCAAATTTTGCGCCTACATCGCGGGCGGGGTTGATCGGCATTTTGACGGGGCATCCTACGGCTTCTTCATCCGTGATCTCGCGGAAATTGCCGACCCTGATCGCGTCTTTCCGATCACGGCAGATGAGATCGCGCGGATCAATCCGAACAGCGGGACAGCTCCAATCTTTCGGTCGCGCCGGGACAAGGAAATCACGTCGGGCATCTACGCACGCCTGCCGGTCTGGGCGGATCGATCTGCTGGCGACGGTCAGCCGCTCTGGCCGCTGCGTTACGCCACGATGTTCCATATGGCGAATGATAGCGGGAAGTTTCGCACGCGCACCGAACTGGAAGGCGATGAAAGCGCCTGGTCGGTAGGCGGCAATCGGTTCGAGTCAAGTGATGGGGAATGGGTGCCCCTCTACGAAGGCAAGATGGTGCAGGCGTTCGATCATCGCGCCTCGGATATCGTGCTGGCCGAAGCCAACGTGTTCCGATCGGGCCAAGGCGCGGACCTGACCGACGATGACCACCGCGACCCCGCCCGTCAGCCGACGCCGCGCTATTGGGTGAAGTCCAGCGATACCGGGTGGGACGCGCCGACCGACTGGTGCCTGTCGCTTAAGGACGTCACGTCCGTAACCAATGCCCGGACGACCATAACGGCGATCATCCCGCGCTTCGGCGCTGGGCACACGCTGCCCGTGCTGTTTGCGGCCAAGGACGCGAGCACCAGCAGCTATGCTGAGGCCGCGCCGTTGGTGATCGCCAACCTCAACAGCGTGGCGCTCGATTATCTCGCGCGCCAGAAGGTCCACGGGAATCACCTTGCCTGGTATCTGGTCGAGCAACTCCCGATCATTCCGCCCGCCGCCTACACCCGCGCCTTCGGCACCAAGACCGCCGCCGACATAGTTCGCGAGGTAGTACTGGAACTCACCTACACCGCGCACGACCTCGCCCCCTTCGCGCGCGATCTGGGCCATGTCGATGCGGGCGGGGAAGTGCAGCCGCCCTTCATCTGGGACGAGGACAGGCGGTTGCGGCTGCGCGCCAAGCTCGATGCGCTCTATTTCGTTCTCTACGGCGTGTTCGATCCCGCCGACCCGGCAAAAAGCCGCGACGACATCCGCTACATCTATTCGACCTTCCCGATCGTCGAACGCGAAGAGACGGCGAAATGGGGCAGCTATCGCAGCCGCGACCTGTGCCTCGGCTGGATCAATGCTCTGATCGCCGGGCAACCGGATGCTAAAATAGATGGGTGATGCTCCATGTGAGTTTTATGCTGATAACGATTGAGGACAATAGAAATGAAGCTCGTTAAGGCGCACGCCACTACCTATCGAAATATAGTCGATTCCAACCCGGTCGATATCGGGCAGTCCACGTGTCTCGTCGGCAAGAACGAGGCGGGAAAGTCTGCTTTTCTGAAGGCGCTGGAGGGTTTGCGCTCGACGAACGAGGCATTCAAGCAATACGGGAAAATCGAAAACTACCCCCGCCGCTACCTGTCCGAATA